>JAWLCP010000046.1:0-1626 GCA_041687115.1 Anaerolineae bacterium | reverse complement strand
TTCGCGATGTTGACGCTGGGGCCGATAGCGGTGTAGTCCAGGCGCTGTGGGGTCCCGATATTCCCCACGATGGCCTCCCCGACGCTGATCCCGATGCCGTAGGCGAGCCAGTGCTCGGGCGCCAGGCGCCCGTGGAGTTCTCGCGTCCGCTCCCGGATGGTGAGCGCCGCCCTTACGGCGCGCAAGGCGTAGTCCTCCTGGACAAGGGGCGCGTTGAAGAACGCGACCACCGCGTCACCGACGAACTTGTCGAGGGTGCCCTCCTGGTCGAGGACGGCTTCGGCTCCAACGCCGAGGTATTTATTCAGGGTGTCGACGAGGGCTTCCGGCGGATGCCGCATGCTGAAGTTGACGAACCCCCGCAGATCGGCGAAGAGGCAGGCGATCTCCTGCCGCACTCCCCCCAGCTCCAGCTCCTGAGGATCGTCCGGCAGCCGCTCGATGACGGTGGGAGACAGGTAGCGCTGGAAGAGGCGGAAACGAGACTCGAGCTTGCGCTGGCGCGTGAGATCCTCCATCACGACTGTCACTCCCTCCAGTGGCCTGGTCCCCTGCCTGAGGGGCGACAGGGTCATACGGAGGTTGACGAGCTGACCGGACGGAAGTGAGAGATCGATCTCAAGGGGACCCTTCGGCTGGTTGTCGCGCCGTACCTGCTCGATCAGGGGCTTCAGCGTGGCGTCGATCATGGGCAGGGCGTCGGCCAGATGGGCGCCGGTCTGCGCGTCCGGGGCTTGAAGCATCTGTCTGGCGGCTCGATTGATGAGCGAGATTCGGTTGTTGCGGTCAAGAGTGATGACGCCGCTGGCGATGGACCAGAAGACGTTGTCCATCAGCAGCTTGGCGCTCGCGGTACTCTCGAACAGACGCGCGTTCTCGATGGCTATGGCGGCGTAGTCGACGAGATTCGACAACAGGAACACGTCCCGCTGAGAGAACGCATCCTCGGACTGGCGGCTGGAGAGGCCGAGCAGGCCGATCACGCGATCCTGAGCCTGGACCGGCATGTAGAGAGTGGCCCTTGACCGGCTTCCGGGGGTGATGCGAGCCTGGTCGCCGGTGACGAGCACGGGACGCCCGGTACGGACCGCCCTGCCGGGGCCCATCCCGTCCATGGTTATCCTGAAGCCGCTGTTCAACTCCGCGCTGAGGTTCTTGCTGGTCTGGAGATACAGCTCGTCGGTATCCTGATCCCGAAGCAAGAGGACGCTCTCCTCAGCCGCGGTGAGATGGACGGCAATCTCCGTCAGGCGGTCGAGGACGACGTCCAAGTCGAGGAGGGAGGTGGTAAGCCGGCCGATGACGTGGATGGCGTTCAGCTCCTGCTGCTGACGCTGTAACTCCTTGGTGGCCTCCAGCAGCTGCCGGGCGAGTCGGTCTCGTTCCTCGCTCGGCCTGGTCGTGTCGAGGGCGCGGGTGATGGCCTGCCGGAGCTCGTAGCTATCCAGGGGTTTCCTCACGTAGTCGCAGGCGCCCCACCTGAACGCTTTGACAGCCTGATCGGCGGACTCGCGCTCGGCAACCACGATGATGGGGGTGCTCTCAAGGGACTCGTGCAGCTCGGGCAGCGCCTGCAAGCTGCTCTGGTCCGGGAGATCGGCGCTGAGAAGGATCAGGTCGGGCTGA
>JAWLCP010000045.1:5255-21669 GCA_041687115.1 Anaerolineae bacterium | reverse complement strand
CCTGAACGACACCCTGCGCGTGGAGGAGATCGAGGACAAGTCTCAGAATGGCCTTCAGATTGAGGGGCCTGATGAGGTGTCAAGAGTCGCTTTCGCTGTGGACGGCTGTCAGGCCGCATTTGAGCAGGCGATCGACGCCGGGGCAGAGCTTCTGATCGTGCATCACGGGCTCTTCTGGAGTGAGTCGCAGCTTCTCACCGGGATTCACTTCGACCGAGTGAGGACGTTGATCGAGGGCCGGTGCGGGCTCTACGCGGCGCACCTGCCGCTGGATGCTCACCCTGAAGTGGGGAACAACGCGGAGTTAGCGCGTCTGTTAAAACTGGAGAAGACGCGCCCGTTCGGGGAGTATCACGGCCTGGAGATTGGCATAGCCGGTGTGTTGGATCCGCCGCTGGAGATGCCGGCTTTCATCGGACGGTTGGTTGAGGCGTTGAGCAGGCCGCCGATTCGTGTGCTCGATTATGGCCCTGACGAGATCGAACGGGTTGGGTGTGTCTCCGGCGGCGCGGCCTCGATGATGGATCAGGCGGCGAGCGAAGGCCTGGATGCCTACGTCACCGGGGAGACGAGCCATGCCTCCTATCACGAGGCCGCCGAGCGGGGCCTGAACGTGTTCTTCGCAGGACACTATGCCACGGAGACGCTGGGGGTGAAGGCGCTCGCGCGGCGTGTGGAGGACGAACTCGGTGTGGAGACGCTCTTCCTGGACCTCCCCACCGGGATGTAGCCAATTGCTAAGCGTCCGAGATTATGATATTATTCGCGGGCTTGCATGGTGGAGACAAGGAGGTGATGTGGACTGACGATTCCTCGAGGTGTCGCTACGGTTTTCGGCTAAGGACTGACCACTTCCCCTTTCGGCAGGCTATTGGGTGCTCGGAATGGGGAAGTCACTACACTGCCGTTCCTTAGCAGCAAGCTCTTCGATTCGATATCCCAATAGGAGGTGAAGAATGAGTAAACGTCTGTGGAGTTTGATGGGTATGCTGGTCGTCGTAGCCTTGATGCTGTCCGCCTGCGGACAGCCTGCGACGCCGGAGCCAACGGAGGCCCCCGTGGAGGAGCCCCCCGCGGAGAGCGAAGGTGCAGAGGCTGAGCTGCCTGTAAGAGCGGCCTTTGTGTACATTGGCCCTCCTGGCGACCTGGGGTGGACGTACGAGCACGACCGTGGTCGGAAGATGCTTGAGGACGAGCTGGGCGACATGGTCGAGACCACCTACATTGAGGACGTGCCGGAGGGGCCTGATGCCACCCGTGTGATCCGTCAGTACGCGCAGGAGGGGTGGGACGTGATCTTCACGACCTCGTTTGGCTACATGGAGCCGACGCACGAGGTGGCCGAGGAGTTCCCCGATGTCATCTTCGAGCACTGCTCGGGCTTCATGACGCGGGAGAACATGGCGACTTACTTCGGTCGGATCTATCAGCCGCGCTACCTCTCCGGTATCGTGGCAGGCGAGATGACGGACAGCAACATCATCGGGTACGTCGCTGCGTTCCCGATCCCCGAGGTGATCCGCGGAATCAACGCGTTCACGCTCGGTGTGCGATCGGTCAACTCTGACGCCGAGGTCCGTGTAGTGTGGACGAACACCTGGTACGACCCGGTGAAGGAGAGGGAGGCTGCCGAGGCGCTTCTCGACCAGGGCGCGGACATGATCGCGCAGCATCAGGATACGACGGAGCCGCAGAAAGCGGCGAAGGAGCGCGACGCGCTGAGCATCGGCTATGACTCTGACATGCGCGAGTTTGTCGGTGACACGGTCTTGACGAGCCCGCAGTGGAACTGGGGTACGTACTACGTCGACACAGTGCAGGCCATCATCGATGGCACGTGGGAGACACACCAGTTCTGGGGTGGCCTGGAGACGGGTGTGGTTATGCTGGCCGAGATGAGCTCGCTGGTGCCGGACGACGTTCGCGAGCAGGTTGAGGAAGAGAGAGAGCGGATCACGGGGACCGATTGGGATGTCTTCTGCGGTCCGATCAACGATCAGGACGGCAACGAAGCGGTTGCCGACGGCGAGTGCATGTCCGATGAGGCGATGCTCAATATGGATTGGTTCGTGGAAGGCGTCGTCGGCGAGATATCCGAATAGCGCACGGCGCAACTAGGAGAGAGCGGGCAAGGTGGGCAGAGCGGGCCGGGCGGACCTGGCCCAGACACGCTCTGCCCCTTTCTTTGCAGGTGCAGGAAGAGAATGGACGGCACAGGATGAGTGAACAGAGATCAGGGGAGCCCATCCTTCGCATGGTGGGCATCACCAAACGGTTCCCCGGGGTGCTGGCTAACGACCACGTCGATCTGGAGCTCTACCAGGGGGAGGTGCTGGCCTTGCTGGGTGAGAACGGAGCGGGCAAGTCGACGCTGATGAACGTGCTGAACGGTCTCTATCGGCCCGACGAGGGAGCGATTATCGTCAAGGGCCAGCCGGTCGACATTCAGTCTCCCAGGGATGCCTACAACCTGGGCATCGGGATGGTGCACCAGAACTTCATGCTGGTGGAAACGATGACCGTCGCGGAGAACGTCGTCCTAGGGTTGCAGAATCTTCCCTTTCAGCCAGAGCTCCGTGGGGTGAAGCGCCGCCTGGAGGCGTTGGGAGAGCGTTACGGGCTGAGGGTGGACCCGGATGCGTATATCTGGCAGCTCTCGGTCGGCGAGCAGCAGCGGGTGGAGATTCTGAAGCTGCTCTATCGGGACGTAGATGTACTCATCCTCGACGAGCCGACGGCTGTGCTGACGCCACAGGAGGTGGATGATCTGGTTGACGTCCTGCGCCAGGTGGTCAGAGAGGGGAAGGCGGCTATCTTCATCACCCACAAACTCCGGGAGGTGATGATGTTCGCGGATCGGGTCACGGTGCTGCGGGACGGAAGGAATGTGGCCACGCGCTCTACGTCGGAGACCTCCTCGGATGAGCTAGCTCGGTTGATGGTCGGCCGAGAGGTGCTGTTCCGAGTGGACAAGACCGCGTGCGAACCTGGCACGCCGGTGCTGGAGGTTCAGGGCTTGAGGGCTCTGAACGATAAGGGCTTGCCTGCTCTGCGGGGCGTGTCACTGACGGTCCGCGCCGGTGAGATCGTGGGAATCGCCGGCGTGGCAGGGAACGGTCAGCGGGAGCTGGCCGAGGTGATCACGGGGCTGCGTGAGGCGACGGCGGGCGAGGTGATGGTGAACGGGAGACGCATCACGAACTGCCCCCCGCTGCGCGCCATTGAGGCGGGCGTGGGGCATATCCCGGAGGATCGGGTGGAGATGGGGCTGGTGGGGGGTATGTCGGTGGCCGAGAATCTGGCGCTCAAGGCGTATCGGTCGTCGGATCTGTCCCTGGGCCCTGTCCTCTCTCCCGACAGCATGAGGTCCTTTGCTCGGGATCTCATCGAGGGATTCGACATCGTCACCCCGAGCACTGAGACCCAGGTCAAGTTCCTCTCCGGCGGGAATCTACAGAAGACGATCCTCGCCCGCGAGCTGACTGCCTGCGAGGGTCTGCTGGTGGCGGTGCATCCGACGCGGGGGTTGGACGTCGGCGCGACGGAGACGGTACGCCGGCAGCTGCTGGAGGAGCGTGACAGGGGGACGGCCGTGTTGTTGATCTCAGAGGATCTGGATGAGCTGCTGGAGGTTTCCGATCGGATCGCCGTGATGTACGAAGGCCAGATTGTGGGCACGATGCCCGTAGATGAGGCTGACATCGAGAGCATTGGACTGATGATGGCCGGCGAGCAGCTGGGGAAGGAGGGGAACGTAAGGTGAGGATCGTCTTCGAGAAGCGCCAGAGCGTTTCTCGCCGCATCAGGGTACTGGTCCCTGTTGTGTCAATGGTTTTCGCGTTGATCTTCGGAGCGTTCTTGTTTCTCTTCTCTGGCGTGAATCCTCTTGTTGCCTATGCAGCGATGGCCAGGGGGGCCTTTGGCGACATCCACGCGGTGGCCGAGACGATGGTGAAGGCGATCCCGCTGATGCTCACCGGGCTGGGCGTCTCCATCGCTTTTCGGATGTTGTTCTGGAATATCGGTGCCGAGGGGCAGCTGGCGATGGGGGGGCTGGTGGCCACGGGTGTGGCGCTCTACGCATCAGAGGTCCTTCCGCCGTGGTCGGTGCTGCCGGCGGTGATTCTGTTGGGGATGGTGGCCGGCGCGCTGTGGGCCGCGGTTCCGGCCGCTCTGCGTGCCTATCTTCAAGTCAATGAGACCATCACTACGCTGATGATGAACTACATCGCCATCCTTCTCGTCTCGCACGTGTACCACGGTCCGTGGCGCGACCCTGATGGGTATGGTTTCCCGGGCACGGCCCGGTTCCCGGAGGTCGCGTGGCTGCCCCGGCTCTACGATCGCGCACATATGGGGCTGGTGTTCGCCATCATCGCCGCAGCGATTCTGTGGTTCCTCGTTCAGCGCACGAAATGGGGCTTCGAGCTGCGCATCACGGGCGAGAATCCCAAGGCGGCGCGGTACATCGGGATCCGTATCCCGCGCCTGATCCTGGTGACCATGCTTGTCTCTGGTGCCCTGTGTGGCCTGGCGGGAGCCTGCGAGGTGACGGGGGTGATGCGACGTCTGCAGCAAGGTCTAACGGTGGACTACGGGTACACGGCCATCATCGTGGCATGGATGGGTCAACTGAACCCTTGGGGAGTGCTGCTGGTGGCTTTCTTGCTGGCGGGTCTGCTGGTGGGTGGAGATCAGATCCAGATGGCGATGGGGTTGCCGGCAGCGATGGGGCTCGTCATGCAGGGAGCATTGCTGTTCCCAATGTTGGGTGGGGCGTTGTTTGCGGAGTATAGGCTGCGGATCGTGCGCGGGTCGGCCGAGGAAGCGGTGCTCCCCCAGGAGTCGCTGGCGGAGGAGTCCAAATGCTGAGCCTGTCTCTGTTGACATCGATCCTGACGATCACGATCCGGGCTGGTACATCGCTCCTTTATGCGACGATTGGTGAGATCTACACCGAGAGATCGGGGGTTCTCAACCTGGGCGTGGAAGGCATGATGATGATGGGTGCGGTGTCCGCCTTCGCCATTGCCTATCACACGGGCAGCCTGGCGCTGGCGGTAGCGGCCGCCTTGCTGGTGGGGATCCTGATGGCCTCGATCCACGCTTTTCTCTCTGTGTCGATGCGGGCGAATCAGGTGGTGAGCGGGCTGACGCTAACGCTTTTCGGCAGGGGGCTGGCGAGCTTCTTGGGGCAGCGCCTGGGGCCGGGCGGGACGCGTCTGGTCGGGCTGGTGGGGCCAAGCCTGGAGCGGATTCCGATCCCTGGTCTGTCGCGTCTGCCCATCATTGGGGTCTCTTTCTTCAACCAGGACGTGCTGACGTACAGCCTATACCTGGTCGTGCCGCTGGCGGCCTGGTTCCTCTACAAGACGCGGCCCGGGCTCTACGTGCGGGCGGTGGGTGAGAACCCAGAGACAGCCGACGCGATGGGGATCCGCGTGGACGTGAACCGGTACGTCTACACCATGCTCGGCGGCGCGCTGGCCGGGCTGGGGGGTGCTCATCTGTCGTTGGCCTACACGAGGGGTTGGACGGAGAACATCACCGGTGGGCGGGGCTGGATCGCCGTAGCCCTGGTCATCTTCGCCATGTGGGACCCGCTGCGAGCGGTCGTCGGGGCGGCGCTGTTCGGCGGAATCAACGCCATCCAGTTCCGCATGCAGGCCGCCGGCACCGCCATCTCGGCGGCGCTGCTCAACATGTTTCCCTACATAGCCACGATCCTCGTGCTGGTCGCCATCACGTGGTGGGAGACGCTACGGAAACGGGTGGGGGCCCCGGCTGCCCTGGGCATGCCGTATGCGCGGGAGGAGAAAGGGTAGGGAAGAGCGTAAGAGGTGGGGTGCAAAGGGTGGGATGTCGAGGGTCTGGGGGATGTGGTGGGAGCAGCGAGATGAGCGGCGCGTCCGGTGTGGGAAGAGCCACACAGCGTGTTGACACGATGTGCGTACAGAGCACGAAGGGGGTACAATGTCTGAGCTGATGCGAGTGCAGCCATTTGAGACGCTTCTCAGGTGGTCGCTGGCCGAGTTGGAGCGGAATGACTCGCTTTGCGGCATCCATCGCTCGCTGTTCCACGTGCCGAAGGCGGATAGCCCGTACGCCACCGAGATGTTCGGGGACACGCTTGCCACTCCCATCGGGCCGGGGGCCGGACCGCACACTCAGTTGACCCAGAACATCCTCGCTGCCTGGGTCTCCGGCGGTCGCTTCATCGAGCTGAAGACCGTGCAGATCATGGACGAGTTGGAGATCCCACGCCCGTGTATCGATATGGGGGATGAGGGATACAACGTGGAGTGGTCCCAGGAGCTCAAGCTGGAGCAATCGGCCTGGGAATACATCAAGGCCTGGGTACTGATTCACGTGCTACGCCGGGTACTGGGCTACGAGGGCCGGGTGCCCTTCGGCACCATCTTCAACATGAGCGTGGGATACGACCTGGAGGGCATCCAGAGTGCACCGATGACCCGCTTCATGGAGCGGATGGAGGACGCTTCGGATGAGATCGCCGAGCTTCAAGACGTGCTGAAGGCGAAGTTCCCGCGGTTCTCTGACATCGAGATTCCCTCGAGCATCGTGAACAGTGTGACGCTCTCCACGATGCACGGGTGTCCGCCCGACGAGATCGAGGCCATCAGCCAGTACCTTCTGGAAGAGCGCGGCCTCCATACATTCGTCAAGTTGAATCCCACCCTGCTGGGCAAGGAGCGGGTGATGGGCATCCTGGGGGATCATCTGGGTTTCACGGAGATAGATATCCCAGACCAGGTGTTTGAGCACGATTTGCAGTACGATCAGGCCCTGGCCCTGATCGAGTCGTTGGCGCGGGTGGCGACGGAGCAGAGCCTCACGTTCGGCGTCAAACTGAGCAATACGCTGGCGGTGGCGAATCATCGGGACGTGCTCCCGGGAGACGAGATGTACATGTCGGGCCGGGCCCTCTACCCGATCACGATGACGCTTTTCCACGAGCTGAGCGAGGCGTTCGAGGGGGAGCCGGGCGAGGGCCTGCACGTCTCCTATTCCGCGGGCGCAGATGCGCTCAACGTGAGCACGATCCTTTCCTGTGGCGCCCTGCCCGTCACGGCGGTATCTGATCTGCTGAAGCCGGGCGGTTACTCACGTTTCCTCCAGTATCTGGAGAATCTAGAGGGGGAGATGCGCCAGAAGGGCGTGGAGAGCCTGGAGGAGCTGGCTCGGGATCGGCTCGCCAATCTGGAGGAAGAGGCAGGTCGGGCGCTGGAGCAGGCGCGATACAAGAAGAGCTATCACCCCTATGATCTGCCCAAGGTCGATTCGGGGCTGGGGCTGTTCGACTGCATCGCCGCCCCGTGTCGACACCAGTGTGCCGTCCTGCAGGACGTGCCCGAATATGCCTGGCTGATCGCGCAGGGAGACTACGACCTGGCTCTGGAGGTCATCCTGTATCGCAACCCTCTGCCGAACGTGACCGGTTACGTGTGTGACCACCTGTGCCAGACGCGGTGCACGCGGAGCAACTACGACGATCCGGTGGCCATTCGGGCCCTGAAGCGGTTTGCCGCGGAGAAGGGGCAAGCGAAGATCACGGGGGCAGAGCCCTCAGGGCGGCGCGTGGCGATCATCGGGGGTGGGCCGTCGGGGTTGGCAGCAGCGTATTTTCTGGCGCTGAACGGCATCACGGCGGTCATCTACGAAGCCCGAGACAGGGCGGGGGGGATGCCGGCTGTCGCACCGGAGTTCCGGCTTCCAGGCCGCGTCGTGCAGGCAGACGTGGAGCGCATCGAGGGGCTGGGGGTGGAGATCAAGCTCGCTCATACGATGAGCGAACCCCCGGAGAGGCTGTTGGAGGAGGGTTTCGATGCCGTCTACCTGGCTCCGGGTGCGCAGAAGGACGCTCGACTGGGCATCGAGGGCGAGGACGGAGAGGGCGTCTACCACGCGCTCGATCTGCTAGAGGATGTGAAGCGGGGCGAGGCGCGCCCCATGGATGGGGACGTCCTGGTCATCGGGGGAGGCAACACGGCGATGGACGCAGCGCGGACGGCCCGACGCCTGACCGACGGCCGCGTGACCGTCGTCTACCGCCGGACGAGAGAGCAGATGCCGGCGGACGAGGAGGAGATTGAGGCTGTCCTGGCCGAAGGGATCGAGGTGGAGGAGCTGGCCTCCCCGACTCGCTTCGTACTGGAGGACGGCCGGGTGACCGCCCTCGAGTGCGTGCGGAACAAGCTCGGAGACCCTGGGCCCGACGGACGGCGCAGGCCGGTGCCCATCGAAGGGAGCGAGTTTGTCATCAAAGGGGAGGGCGATGTGAGGCTTCAGGTCATCGTCGCCATCGGGCAGCGGTCGGACGTCTCATTCCTGGACGGAAGCCAGGTAGCCCTGGAGGTCGAGAGGACGATCGACGCGGATCCGGAGACCGGGCGCGTAGGTGGCGACAGGCCGATTTACGCCGGGGGGGACGTGGTGCGGGGCCCGGCGACGGTCATCAAGGCGTGCGCGGATGGGCAGCGGGCCGCGGAGGCAATCTGCGATCAGCTGGGCGTTCCCTTCCGGCGACCGGGAGTCGAGCTGCCGACACTGTCCGCGGAGGAGATTGTGCGCGTCAAGCACGTTCGGGCCCGGAGGGAGGCACAGAATGAAGCCCCGCTGCTCCCGCCAGAGGAACGCCACGGTTTTGACCTGGTCGAGGAGACGTTGCCGGAGGAGGTGGCGCGGGGGGAGGCGGCGCGCTGTATGCAGTGCTCCCATCTGTGCGACAAGTGCGTGGAGGTGTGCCCCAACCGTGCCAACTACACCTACCTGGTCTCGCCGGTGAAGATGATGGTGCCGAACCTGATCTGTGAGGACGGCGAGCTGCGAGTCGTGAGTGAGGAACCGTTCGAGGTGGCTCAGACGCGGCAGATCCTGCACGTGGATGACTTCTGCAACGAGTGCGGCAACTGCGAGACGTTCTGCGTGCACGAGGGACGACCGTTCGCCGACAAGCCGCGGCTGTTCCTCAACCGGCGGGACTTCGAGCGGGAGGACGACAACGCTTTCACCATCGAGAGAGTGGAGCAGGGCTGGGCGATTCGCAGGCGTGAAGGCGGGGAGGAGTCGCGGCTGATCCTGGAGGACGGGGATGGGGGGATTACCTTCGAGAACGACCGTCTCAGCCTGCGAGTCGGGCCTGACGTCGACGTACGGTCTATGACGCTGAAAGAGAGCTTCGAGGGTGTCTTCTCCCTGAAGCAGGCGGCGGAGATGGTGGTGGTCCTGGAGGGCGTGGTGAGGACGCTGCCCTTCTTGCTGGTCGGACAAGCGTAGGCTGGATAGCGCTTCGACTGTCGGTTCAACCCGGTGAAGTGGGATGGTCGATAAGACCCATCCCACTTCTTGCTATCGAGGCTCCCTCTCGCGCCAGAAGGTCTCTCGATACTCCCGAAATCGGTTCTCCAGGATCGCCTGCCGAATCTCCCTGGCGCTGGTCAGCATGCGGTGCAGATTGTGGATGGTGATCAGCTGGTGGCCCAGGATCTCGTCGGCCCAGTTGAGGTGACGGAGGTAGGCGCGGCTGAAGTGGGTGCAGGTATAGCACGTGCAGCCTGGCTCCAGGGGGCGGGGATCGTCGGCGAACTGGGCGTTGCTGATGTTGAGTCGACCCGTGCGGGTGAGGACGCCGCCGTTGCGGGCGATGCGGGTTGGGAGCACGCAGTCGAACATATCGACGCCACGTGCGGTGCACTCCACCAGGTCCTGGGGGGTGCCGACGCCCATAAGGTAGCGAACCCGGTCGGCAGGGAGCAGGTCGTCCATGAGTTCCAGGATGGCGTGCATCTCCGCTTTGCTCTCCCCCACGCTCAACCCCCCGATGGCGTAGGCGTCGAAGCCGAGCTCGGTCAGGAATCGGGCAGAACGCTCTCGGAGATCGGGGAAGATGCCGCCCTGGACGATCCCGAAGAGCGCCTGGTCGGTGCGGGACTTGGCGGCCCTACACCGCTCGGCCCAGGCGTGGGTGCGCTCCAGGGCCGCGACATTGTAGTCGTAGTCGAGGGGCTCGGCGCACTCGTCGAGGCAGGTGATGAAATCGGCACCCAGGTTCTCCTGGATGGCGATGACGGCCTCCGGGGTAAAACGGTGCTCCGATCCGTCAATGTGGGAGCGGAAGGTCACGCCATCGCCGTCGACCTCCCGGCGCTCGGCGAGGCTGAAGACCTGGTAACCCCCGGAGTCGGTCAGGATGGGGCGATCCCAGCCCATGAATCGATGCAGGCCACCAAGCTGGGCGATGAGCTCGTCGCCCGGTCGCAAGTGCAGGTGGTAGGCATTGGCCAGAATCTGTGTGACGCCGAGATCGTTTAGAACGCGGGGAGAGACGGCTTTGACCGTCGCCTGGGTGCCCACTGGACAGAAGACGGGTGTGGGCACCTCTCCATGGGGCGTGGTCAGCATGCCCGCCCGGGCGCTGCCGTCCGTCGCTTCCAGGACGAAGGAGAACCCTTCCAGGGGCGCGGAGCTTGGCTCAGTGTGCACGTGGGTGGTCAAGAGGAACCTCCTGTGCGCGTCGTAACTGCGTTGACACGGGCTCGCCAGACGAGACCGGGCGCGCGACAGCGGCTATTTCTTTCCGCGGCGGAAGCGCCTGGCGCGGCCCGCCCCGCCCTGGTAAGCGGGGGCTAGAATGGGAGCCGGCGTGCAGCGGCTGGCATCCAGCATACGGGTCGCCAGCCGGGGGTCGATCTCATCGACCTTATTGGCCGTGGTAATCACCGTCGGAAGGCGAGCGTTGTAGCGGTAGTCGAAGATTTGATAGAGCTTCTCCCGAGCCCAGGGGGTCGCCGACTCAGTGCCCAGGTCGTCCAGGATCAGAAGGGGGGTCCGTCGCACCTCCTCGAAGCGCTTGTCGAAGGGGACCGCGCTCTTGGGGCTGAACGTGGCTCGCAGGTGATCGAGCAGGTCCGGTACGACGACGAACAGAGCCGGGAATCCCTCTGCGACGCGGTGGTTGGCGATGGCGGCGGCCAGGTGGGTCTTGCCGCACCCGTACGTTCCAGTGAAGAGGAGCCAGTCCTGGGGATCGTCGGCGAAGGCACGGGCCTTGTCGTACGCCTCACGGAGGCTCGCTCTTTCATCCGACGTCAGCTCCCCCTCGCGCAGATCGAAGCTCTCAAAGGTCTGGTCTGCGTGCAGGCCCAGACTGCTGATCTCAGACTGATCCTGCGCCACGCCCGAGCGGCGATAGTCCGGCGCCTTGATGGAGACGATCTTCGTCAGATCGGGGTCGACGATGCGTGAGCGAAGCCGAAGAGGGATATCCTCCAGCTCGTGATTCGTGGTGACCACGGTGGGCAGGCGGGCGTTGTAGCGGTAGTTGAAGATCTGGTAGAGTTTCTCCTGGGCCCACGGCGTGCTCGATTCCGTTCCCAGGTCATCGAGGATGAGGACAGGAACGGTGCGTATCTCGTGAAACCGCGCATCAAACGCCAGAACGTGGTCGTCCGGGTTCGACGGGGCGAAGGCAGCACGGAGGTGGTCGAGCAGGTCCGGGACGGTGATGAAGAGCACCGGCTCCCCTCGCTGGACGCAGAAGTTGGCGATGGCGGCCGCGAGGTGCGTCTTGCCGCAGCCGTAGCCCCCTTTTATCACGAGCCACCCCTCCGGATCTTGGGCAAAGGCGCGAGCCTCGTCGTAGGCCCAGTGCAGGTTCTTTCGCTTGTCGGGGGGCAGGCCGTGGCCCTCGGGGGCGAAGGTCTCGAATGTCATGCGCTCGAGCAGCTCGAGGTCGCTGAGGGTGCGGAGCGTGGAGACGCGCTGCTGGGCGAGCTCGTCGAGGTGGCAGGCGCACGGGACGAGCTTGCCGAAGTCGGGATGGCTCACGGGTACGTCCGCCCGGACGTAGCCGAGGCCGTTGCAGATTGGGCAGACCTCCGCGGATTCCTGTTGCGCGTCTGTCTTATCCCCGGCCATGCTTCCATTCCAGGTATCGTCGGCGATCCGCTTTGTCGGATCGTGCTGCTGAGTCGTCCTTCCCCTCGGTCTGCCAACGTTCCAGGATAGCGTGGATGTATCTCCAGCTGCGCTTATTCAGGCTGACGGCCTCGCGGAAAGCCTCCTCGATCCAGGCAGCGGGGTAGATTTCCTCGGCCTCGCGGAGCTCGTCAGCGATGAGCGGTGTGAGCACGCCGATGTTCTCCTCGTAGAGCGAGAAAACGTTCGGACGCTCGGCAATCTCCACCTCATCCGGCCATTCGCCCCCGGCGATGGTGTCGACGGCGGCGCGTCCCCTGGGGGTATTGGCGAAGTAGAGGGCCTCTTGCTCGCCTCCTTCAGGAGGGTCAGCCTGCAACAGGGTCCCTCGCTCGACGGCACGGTTCAGTGCGGCGCGGAGAGTTTCCGCCGGGGCGTCGCCCAGCCCCGAAAGCAGCACACGGTCGGAGGCCAGATCATGGAAGCGGACATAGCGCACTTTACCCCGTTGCTGGCTCAGCCGCCAGAGTACGTGCAGGGTCAGCTTGAGCTCCGCCAAGTCGTCGATGATGGGGATGAGATCGGTGAACGCCGGTCTTGGGATACCCACGATATGCACTTTTCCGGAGGGGAAACCGCTGAATGTCTTCATCTTGAGGCTGCCTCATTCTGAGGTGCTCTGCTGCTCCAGACGACGCTTGCGGGCTGCAACCTGATTATACTCCTGGCCTCGCGCAGGTCAAGGCCTTGGTGGAGGGTGGATGATTTGCCAACATACTGTTTGTTGGTATAATTCGATGGTACGAGCCACCCTAGCTCAATCGGTAGAGCAACCGCTTCGTAAGTGGTAGGTTTTGGGTTCGACTCCCAAGGGTGGCTTTTCGATTGGGCCCCGACTTGGGGCCCTGTCTTTATCAGGCTCTAGCAGACGTTGTCAGGAACTCACTCCAGCAGGGACTGAATGCCCGAGCGATCACCGGATCCTTGGCGGATCATCTGGCGCTTCTTCACCAGCGACAGTGTGCTGGTCATCCTCTTGCTAGCTCTCGCCGCCAGTGTAACACTCACTGCGTACGTTCCTCAACGCCCCACCTCAGACGCCGATTACGCCCGGTGGCTCTCTCAGATGCAGGCCCGCTTCGGCGAGGCGACCTCGATGGTGAGGGCGCTGGGTGTGTTAGACGTCACGAACTCCCCGGGCTTCCGGGCGTTATTGGCGCTTCTCGCTGGCTGTCTCCTGCTTCGATTCATCGAAAGGGGCGATCAGCTGCGCCTGGGCCGTGGGGTCGTTGAGCCCGATGAGCCTTGGAGGGAGGTTTCGGCGGGGGGGCTCCAGGAGGTGCTAGACCGCTTCAGACGTCGACGGTACCGCATGGTGGGTGGGTCTTCATTCTATCAGGTTGACCGCTGGCCGTGGAGCGATCTGTCCCTTCTGGCCGTTCACAGCGGCGCGCTCATCCTGCTGCTGGGGCTCCTCCTCTCCCATCTGTGGGGGTGGCAGATCGAAGGAGTCGTGCTCCAGAAGAACCAACGATTGACGCTTCCTGGGGAGGACGACTGGGTGGCACTGACCGAGGAGGGAGACGACATCCGTTATAGCTCTGGGGTGGTCACGTTCGTGGAGAAGAGAGGGCCTGGCGTCCACCTGCAGGCGACGGACGGCGAGGGTGAGGCGTTGCAGCTCCAGCTCACGCCGGAGGCCGAAGCGAGCGTCGATCTGCTCATCCCCGTCATCGGGGACGAGTATTTTGCTGTCCCTGAGGCGAACCTGATTGTGCGTCTCACACCGCGATCCGATGAGCCGTATGCGCGGATAGACGTCCAGGTGTATCGCAGCCCACCGGGCGAGATCATCGCGGAGGAAGTGACCGCAGAAGGCGGGGGGGCAGGGCTGACGATCGAGGACGTGACCCTTGAGTTCACGCCTGCGCCGTACGCGCAAGTCACGGTTGGGCGGAACCCCGGGCGTTGGCCGGCCGTATTGGGGCTGATTCTGTTGATGGTTGGGCTGGGGGGGAATCTGATGTGGCCTGAACGTCGCTTCTGGCTTCGTGAGCACGATGAAGCGGTCGAGGCTGCCGGCTCTCTTCCTCCGGCGCTTCTGCCTGCGGAAGAGGAGGCCTAGCGTGTCGATGGTGGTGATTCTGGTCGGGTTGGGCTATTGCACGCTGCTCGTGGCGGTCGGCCTCGCCGTGTGGGGAGGGCTCCGGGACGCACCCCGTGTCTCCCGCGGCACGGAGGCTGCTGCCTGGGCAGCGGGTGGCCTTCTCGTGTTCGGGGCGCTCCTGGCATGGGGGAGCAGGCTGCCCGCACTGGAAGGGATGGCGAATTCCTTCAGTATAGTTACCGTGGAGGGTCCAGTTTCGTCGATGGTCCTGATGGCTGCTCTGGCAATTCCGTTGGAGCCGCAAGGTCGCCGGGGAGCGCATTGGAGCCGGTCGCTGCTCTACGTCCCGGCAGTGGTGTTGAGCGGGGTGGCTCTGGTCCTGATGACCGGATCGAGCGAAGGTGGCCTGGTCACCAACTGGATCACCCCGATCCGATTCTTGCTTGCGGTATGCGCCGGACTTGGGGCCCGGACACTGGGTCAGGCACTGCAGGTGATCGCAGCGGGAAGCCGACAGGTTGAGCGACCCGGCGCGTTCCCGTATGGGTTCCTGACGCTTGTCCTGGGCTCCGTAGCGCTCGTGAACCTGTGGCAGCGAGGGACCGTGTGGAGCGGAGTAGATCCGGTGATGCCCGGTGGCGTCGTGGGCGCCTGGCTGGCGTGGAGCGCGGGCTGGCTGGCCTCGTCATGGCACCTGAGACTGCGCGCGTTGGTGATGGCGATCGCTGCGCTATTGTTGATGGTGACAGCAGCCAACGGAGCTTGAGCGATGGAGCAGAAGACGCGTCCGATACTCATCGGGGTGGCCGGTGGGACAGGATCCGGCAAGACGACGGTGGCGAGCCGGATCCTCGACCGGGTAGGGGCTGAAAACATCGTGTACATCGCTCACGATGCCTACTATCGTGATCTCAGCCACCTTCCCGAGCGGCTTCGGGCTCGAGTGAACTTCGACCACCCCGATTCCCTGGAGACGGAGCTGCTCGTGGAGCACCTCAAGAGGCTGCGCGCGGGTCAGGCCGTCGAGATTCCGATCTACGACTTCACCACGCACACGCGGACGGACCGCACGCGACAGGTAGAGGTGGCGCCGGTGGTCATCGTCGAGGGCATCCTCGTCTTCGTGGAACCTGAGCTGCGGGAGTTGTTTGACGTCAAGATCTACATCGATACAGACGCCGACGTGCGGTTCATTCGTCGCCTGCGCAGGGACATCGAGGAACGTGAGCGAAGCGTCGAGTCGGTGTGTGAGCAGTACCTGTCGACCGTTCGACCGATGCATCTGGAGTTCGTGGAGCCCAGCAAGCGGCACGCCGACGTCATCATTCCCGAGGGTGGGTTCAATGAGGTGGCTATCGAGATGGTGGCCGCGCGTGTCAGGGGGCTGCTTGCGGAAGGGCTGGAAGGGTAGGCTTGGCCACGCGACTGGAGGCGGTGGACGGTCGGGGAGGGCAGCCATCTGAGATTGTGAGAAGGCTTTCTGTCATTATCCCGGTGTATAACGAGGCGGAGACCGTCGCCCCGCTGATCGAGCGCGTGTTGGCCGTGGACCTGGGAGACATTGAGCGAGAGGTCATCGTGGTGAACGATGGGTCGACCGATGAGACCGGTGAGGTTCTGAACCGGGTACTTCGCCGGTGGCCCGGTGTCGTGGAGGTCGTCCACCACGAGCAGAATCAGGGAAAAGGCGCAGCGATTCGCACGGCTCTGGAGCGCGTCACCGGAGATGTCGTCATCACCCAAGACGCTGACCTGGAGTACGACCCCAGGGAATACCCGAAGCTGCTGGCGTTATTCGAAGACCCCTGCGTTCGGGTGGTGTATGGTTCGCGAAACCTGCGGAAGAATCCACGTTCCTCCTGGCGCTTCTACTGGGGTGGGCGGCTGGTGAGTTGGGTGGCGAACCTGCTGTACGGCTCGAACCTGACCGATGAACCGACCGGCTACAAGCTGTTTCGCACAGGGCTGCTTCGCAGCCTGGACTTGCAGGCGGATGGCTTCGCGTTCTGCCCGGAAGTCACCGGCAAAGTGCTCAGACGGGATATTGAGATCCACGAGGTCCCGATCACGTATCAACCTCGAGGCCTGGACGAGGGTAAGAAGATCAACTGGAAGGATGGGTTGCAGGCGGTCTGGGTGCTGTTGAAGCAACGCTTCGGGGGAGGTGCGCCGGACTCTAGCCGCGCCCCAGAACGTAGTGAATGAGCTGGCGCCGCCAGGGCCTCCGGCGACGCAGATAGCTGAGACACTGAGAGAACTGGCAGGGTTCGAAGTTGAAGTGCTTGGGGACTGCCCCGAGCTCGGTGGCGCTCCCCACGGCTGCCAGATCGAGCCACCAGGCTGGCGTCGGGTTACGGGCCAGGAGGGATC
>JAWLCP010000045.1:0-5155 GCA_041687115.1 Anaerolineae bacterium | reverse complement strand
TGCGGTCACGTCCTGCATCGCCGTTCGCAGTGCAGGCAGATCGGTGAGGCTCGCGGAGACGGTGGAGAAGCTAAGCTCCGTCGGCAGCTGCTGCTGGTATTGGGAGGGCTGAACCAGACACCGGATCTCGCGCTTCTGCGCCGCCAGCTGACGCGCGACAGCGCGTCCTACGAAATTTGTGGCCCCCGCGATCAGTATCATGGCTTCCTCTTGTCCACGGATTATACCACCGATGGCTGCGAGAGCCAGAAGAGCGTGATCCGCTCGGAGACAACAGGAGACGGAGCGCCGGCTTGGCCGACGGGGGGAAGGGAGGGGCAGACCCGCGGGAGGGACTATCGCTCGATCCCGGGCCTGGCCACCACGCCCTGCTCGTAGTAGTGTTTCACCATGCGCATCTCCGTCACCAGGTCAGCGCGATCGATCAACTCGTCCGGTGCGCGGCGCCCTGTGAGCACCACCTCGACCTCGGCCGGGCGCTCATCGAGCAGGACCAGGACCTCCTCCGTCTTCAGCAGCCCGAACCAGACAGAGACGTTGACCTCGTCGAGCACCACGATGTCGTACTCCCCGGAGAGCATCGCCTCGCGGGCACGCTCCAATCCCCGCTGTGCTCTGGCGACGTCATCTGGCGCCACGCGATCCTCGTAGATGTGGTGCACATCCCCATACTGCTCCAGCGTGATGTACGGATGATCACGCAGGGCCGTCAACTCGCCGTAGCGCTGCCCCTTCATGAACTGGCCGATGTAGGTGTGGAGACCGTGACCGGAGGCGCGCAGGGCGAGACCTAGCGCGGCGGTGGTTTTTCCCTTGCCGTCTCCGGTGTAGATCTGGACGTACCCCTTCGAGAAGCGTCTCCGTTTCATTGGTCGCCTCCAAGCCTCCTAGCGATTGCCGTTCAAACCGTTCAGGGCGTCATCGGCGGTGAGCCAGCCGGTGCCAGGGAAGAGCCGCGATATCTGAGGGCTGAACAGAGGCGAGGCCGTCAGCATGTTCGGGGAGGCATCGGCGATGATCTCCCCCTGGCTGAGCAGCAGAACCCGGTCAGCGGCCTGCGCGACCAACTCGACGTCGTGGGTCACCAACAGGATGCTCGTCCCCTGATTCTGCCAGTTGCGCAGAAGCTCGACCAGCTTGCGCTTGGCAGGATAGTCCAGGCCACGTGTTGGCTCGTCGAGGAGGAGAACGTGCGGCCTGGTCACCGTGATCGCTCCCAGCGCGGCCCGCTGCCGCTGCCCGGCGCTCAAGTCGCGAGGGTAGCGATGGGCCACGTCGGCTAGCTCCAGGCGCTCCATCAGGTCCGAAGGTGTGATGGGCGGATGGTCCAACAGCCCATGGTTTCGAAGCGTGATCGTCAGCTCGTCGGCGACGGTGTCGGCAAACAGGAGATCGCGTGGATCCTGCGGTAGATAGCCGACGTCCTGGCAGATATCTGCTGTGGCCCGGCCGATGAGGGGGGTATCACCCATCCTGATCTCTCCACGCTCGGGCATCAACAAGCCAACGATGCACTTGAGCAGGGTCGTCTTCCCCGAGCCATTCCGCCCCATGAGCGCGACCAGCTCGCCGGGCGCTATCTGCAGATCGATTCCACGCAGGATGGGGGTGCCGTTGTACGCGAACTGGAGGTTGTGCAGGGCGATCTGCGGCTCGAGATGGGCGGGCTGAGCGCCGGACGCGGCGCTCCCAGGGACAGACGTCTGCGGTATCGGCCTCTGGAATGGAGACTCCGCCGCGCGTTGACGTCCCTCCTTCACGGTGAGGGGCAGAGGGTCCCAATCGAGCGCCTTGGCGAGCGTGACCAAGGGGGGCGTCAGGTCGATCTGCCGCAGGACTCGCCGCGTTGGCCCGGTCACGACGCCGTCCCCCGATCCCGGGAGGTAGACCATGCGATCGACGTAGGGCAGGATGCGCTCCAGTCGATGCTCGGCCAGGACGATGGTGAGGCCCATGTCCTGGTTGAGCCGCACCAGGGCCTGGAGCACCTCCTCAGCAGCCTGGGGATCCAGCTGGGAGGTCGGTTCATCCAGGGCCAGGATGCGAGGGCGGAAGGCGAGGGCGGTGGCAATGGCGACGCGCTGCTTCTCGCCACCGGAGAGCGTGTCAAGCGCCCGGTCCCGCAGGGAGGCCAGATCCAGCAGATGGAGGACCTCCTCGACCCGCATGCGCATCTCGGTGGGAGGGACGGCGGCGTTCTCCAGAGCAAACGCAATCTCGTCCTCGACGCGATCCATGACAAACTGGGACTCGGGGTCCTGGAAGACGAAGCCCACGACGCGGCTGAGTGTCTGCGGGCCCTCGGCGATGGGGTCGTGCCCTGCCACGATGGCGGATCCGGTGATGCTGCCTCCGGTGAAGTGGGGCACCAGCCCGTTGAGGGAGCGCAGGAGGGTCGATTTCCCCGACCCAGAGGGGCCCGCCACCAAGACGAACTCCGCCTCGTCGACGTCGAGCGAGATGCTGGAAAGCGCCCGATCCGGCGATCCGGGGTAGGTGTAGGTTAGACGATGGAGGTGGATCATTGTTGTGCTCCCTCCTTGCGCATACCGATCAGCGCCGGCGCGATCAGCCCCAGCAAAGCAAGTCCGATGAGGGGATCGAACGATGGCGCGGTCAGTTGCGGGTAGGGTGTATAGTAGAGTGCGTCCCGCTGTGTGAGGGCCACGGCGAGCGTCAGTCCACATCCGAGCAGGGTGGCGGTATCGCCATGGGTCCAGCGCCGCGTGCGGTAGACGGTGTGCGATATGGAGCGTCCGGTCAGCCAGATCACGGTGCCAATGAGTGCGGCGCCGAGCAGCATGGCCGCGGCGGTGATCAGCTGCTGGGCAGGCCAGAACAGGTAGGCCAGCCACCCGGCAAGGAGCACGAGCAGCCCGAGAGCCAGCAAGCCCTGACTGCGAAGCGGCTGACTCTCGTCGGAGACGGCTCCATACCCTCGGGCGACCATGGCCTCGGCCAGCCCCATCGAGCGCTCCAGTCCGCTGGTGAGAAGGGGCACCACGATGGGCAGCCAATCACGCAGCCCGCGGATACGGTGACCTCGCACTGCCTGAGCCTCGCGGATGCGCTGCAGGCTGCGGGCGGTCTGGGGGACGAAGGTCAGCGCGATGGAGAGGACGACGCCGGCCTCGTGAAAGGCACGGGGTGTCAGCTTGACCAGGTCGCGCACCGGGGTGACGGCGTTAAAGATGGCGAAGCTGCTGAAGATCACCGTGAGGGTCAAGCCGTTCACCGCGCCGAACACGAGTGCCTCCAAGGTCACGGTGCCTCCCAGGAGAGGGAGCCACTCAGGCAGGGCAAACAGCGCCGTCTCTCCGAAGTGGACGGTCAGACCGTTGAAAAGCGTGGACAGAGGGACCGCGATCATCCCAAAGGAGAGGGGGGAGAGCGGGGCCCGCTGTCTGTCGGCCGCGGCGCAGGTCGCACCCACCACCATCGCTGCCAGCAGCAGGATGGCGACGTACAAAGGGTTTCTGGCGGACGAGGCCGTCACCAGCGTCGTCAGGGCCCACAGGAGCCACACCCGGGGGTCAAGCATGGGAGCCTGCCTGGAAGTGGAACCGCTGGCGGAAGCGGGTGAGGGTCTTGACCATCGGGGCGCCCAGGAAAAGGATCAGGAGGACGTTCCCCCCGGCGCGGAACAGATCCCAGGTGAGGGAGGTCACGGCGTAGAAGACCGCGTAGCGGCCCAACGTCTCCCGCAGACCGATGCCGGGTGCCCAGCTCTGGTCGGGTGGACCCGCGGCGAAGGGCCAGAAGTAGACGTTGACGACCAGGCCGTACAACAGGCCCCAGATGAAGCCGAAGGCGGAGAGGATGAGCACGTCAAGGGATGGAGAGCGCGAGACGGAAGGCGTGAGACGTGAAACGTGAGACGCAGGGCGCAGTTTGTCTATCCATTCGCCCGCCCAGTCAGTTACACGCCTCAGCCAGCCGGCAGTGAGACCCGCCCACCCGGCGGTGAACATCTGGTAGGGAAGCCAGGGCCCCACGCCCCCGGTGATGAGTGCCGAGGTGAGGAGGGTGAACGTGCCCATCAGATAGCCAAAACGGCCGCCGAACACGTAGCCGGAGATAATGATGGGGGCGAAGACGGGGGAGAAGCCGCCGGGCATCGGGAAGGCGACCTCGAGAAAACGAAGGACGCTGGTCACCGCGACGAGCACCCCCAGGATCGCCACAGTCTTGGCGTTGATGGCGTGACCCTGCAGCTCCACCAGCAGGGCCACGACCGAGAGCGCGACCAGGGCAGCGGTCAGCAGAGGCGCGTCCTGGCCATGGGCATAGGTGCCGGCGGCCTGAGAGGCCAGCGGCGCGAAGAAGGGGTAGATGAAAGCGAGGATGCCGATGGCAGCGCTCAGCGCGTAGATCGCCCCCCCGATGAGTCGTCGCAGCGTCATCTGCGGACCTTGGTCAGGAAGATGAGCCACCCCACCAGCCCGCCGATGATAAGGGCGAAGGCCGCGTAGCTGGCGGGGCGATAGAACGATGCCGATTCCTCACCGTCCTCCGATGGTGCATCGGCCGGGTCCGACTGGGCAAGCTCGGTGGCCGTCGGCGCCGGCGACGTCTCAGTTGGCTGCGAGGGCGTGGACGACGGGCTGGCGGTTGCCTCCGGGGTGGGGGACGGGGATGGAGTGGCGGTGGGCAGCTGTGTCGGCGACGGGGTCGGGGACGGTGTCGCGGTCGCGGTGGCCGGGGTGGACGGCGTGGGCGACGGTGGCACGGCGGTAGGTTCGGCCGTGGGCGAGGCGGGTGAGTCTCCACTTACGCCAAGCATGAGGGTGTGGATCTCCTCATCCTCGGGACCGACCACGCGGAGGTCGTACTCCTGCGGTTCGGTGGGGCAGACCTCCCGGTCGCCGATGGGGCTGACCTCCTCGCCGTCGAGATAGACTTTCTGCGCGTTCGTCGTGTCCCAACGGAGCATGGTGCACGAGCCAACCGGGACGGGGTTGTCGTCGAGCCGGAACCAGACCACAAGCTCCGGTTCGGGCTCAGGCGTGTCGGTGGGTTTCGGCGTGCTGGTTGGGGGGGCGGGGGTGTTCGTGGGCGGGGCGCAGATCTGATCGAACGGTATCACCGGAGGAGAATCGCCGCTGCCCCATCGCCATCCTTCGACATCTCCATGCCGAAGCCGGTAACTGCTGGC
>JAWLCP010000044.1:0-22449 GCA_041687115.1 Anaerolineae bacterium | reverse complement strand
TCGCCCGTGCAGAGGCGTTTCGAACCCGTGCAGAAGGAGCAGGGACATGGTAACTGGAGAGTTGCTGGAACGGAGCGAGCTGTTCGCCGGGCTGACCGCGGATCAGATCGAGCGGATCGCCGCTTTGGGGAGGGAGGTCGAGTATCAGAGCGGCGAGGAGATCGTCCGCGAGGGGGAAGCCACCCATGAGGTCTACGTCGTGCGGGAAGGCATGGTTGAGGTTCTGGTCTCTGAAGGCACCATACCGGACGTAACGGGGCCTCCGGAGATGAGGTCCATCGTCCACCTGGGCCCGGGTCAGACGTTCGGAGAGATGGCGCTGGTGGATCGTGGCACTCGCTCGGCGACCATCCGCTGTGTCAAGGATGGGACCCGCCTCACCGTCCTGCCGCGCAAGGAGCTGCTGGCTCTGTGCGACAGCGAGCCTCGCATTGGATACCTCCTGATGCGCAACGTCGCGTCGGATCTCTCGTTCAAGCTTCGTCACCGAAACCTGCGGGTGCGGCTGGAGGGGAAGGGGAGGGCGCCGTGATCTACAAAGTCAGCTATGTGGTGGTCGGCGGCTCCCATCCTGGTGCGATCATCAACCAGGACACGCCGCCGGCGGTCGGTGAGCAGATCGAGCTGGAAGGCGAGCAATTTGAGGTCTTCGAGGTGATCGAGCTTCTCCCCCCACATGACGGTCTGGCCTACTTCCACGCGACCTGCCGACCGGTCGACGGGGCTGTCTAGACGCGCGTCACTTCGAGAGCCTTGAGCCTTCTTGACGTGTACTGCATATCAGGGTAGTATATGCGTATGAGTGCATATCTCATCGGCTTCACATCACGTCTGTGGCGGAACGACTATGGGAGATAGATACGAACAAGCATCTGAGGTCTTTCATCTGCTCTCACATCCAGCGCGGTTGCAGATTCTTGACGAACTGCGCCGGGACTCCGCGTGCGTCTGCCACCTGGAGGCGGTCCTCGATCGCCCTCAAGCCTACGTCTCCCAGCAGCTGCGGGTGCTGCGCGAGGCAGGTGTGGTGAGCGATGAGCGAGACGGCCTGTTCGTCTACTACCATCTCGTCGACGAGGAGGTGGAGCGACTGCTGGGGGAGACGCTGGGACCGGCAGGAGAGCGTCGGGAGCCAGCGGGATGTCCATGTCCGCGCTGCCAGGCGGAGTGAGAACCGGGGGCACTGCAGAGCCGTCACAGCGTCATGCTTCTCCACTGGGTGAGGAGCGGATTCGCCCGCTTACGTCCGAGACCGGGCTGGAGCGTCCACGCTAGGAGGCAACGATGTCGAAGTTGAGCCCTGAAGAGATCCGTGAGGCCATCCGCAGGAACTACGGGGGAATTGCGCAGTCCTCGTCTGGCGGATGCGGGTGCAGCACGCAATCGTGCTGCGGCGAGGGCGCAGTCTCGCCGTCAGGCGATCTGTCCGTCGCCATTGGATACTCAGTCGAGGCGTTATCCTCAGCGCCCCAGGGTGCAGACATGGGGCTGGGCTGCGGAAACCCTCTTGCCATCGCGTCTTTGAAGGTCGGAGAAACCGTGCTCGACCTGGGGAGTGGCGGCGGCTTCGACTGTTTTCTGGCTGCGCGAGCGGTTGGAGAGGCGGGACGTGTGATCGGGGTGGACACCACGCCGCAGATGGTGCGGAAAGCGCGCAGTCTCGCTGCCCAGAACGGGTTCAAGAATGTCGAGTTTCGTCTCGGGGAGATCGAGAATCCACCGGTGGCGGATAGCTCCGTGGACGTGATCATCTCCAATTGTGTCATCAATCTCTCGCCGGAGAAACAGCGTGTCTTCGCGGAGGCGTTTCGAGTCTTGAAGCCGGGAGGACGCGTCGCCATCTCAGACGTC
Source organism: Anaerolineae bacterium (assembly GCA_041687115.1). Taxonomy (GTDB): domain Bacteria; phylum Chloroflexota; class Anaerolineae; order B4-G1; family B4-G1; genus SKLM01. The sequence goes on along the minus strand of JAWLCP010000044.1, from coordinate 20,598 downwards.
GTCGCCACTGCGGAGCTGCCGGACGAGATGCGGAACGATCTGAGGCTCTACACCGGGTGCATAGCCGGGGCATCCCTGATCGACGATCTGGAAGCGATGCTCGAGCAGGCTGGATTTGTCAACATCAGCATAACGCCCAAGGACGAGAGCAAGGACTTCATCCGGGAGTGGGCACCGGGCATGAACGTAGAGGATTTCGTGGTCTCCGCCATCATCGAGGCCGAGAGACCGAGTCAGTAGGCGGTCGCGTCCCCGGGGCGACCTTCTCCACCAGGCTGCGTCCGCGGGGGAGAGCAAAATGAGTCGCGATCACACTCACAATCGCCCGCGCGGCAGCATCGAGAGACGTCTTGTTCTTTCTCTGGCGCTGACGGCGATCATCTTCTTCGCCGAGCTGGTCGGTGGGCTTCTGACCGGTAGCCTGGCACTTCTCTCGGATGCGGCTCACGTCTTCATGGACGTCTTCGCCCTGGGGTTGAGCTACGGGGCCCTTCGGCTGTCCTCCCTGCCGGCGAACGATCGTCACACGTACGGGTACCACCGTCTGCAGGTCCTGGCCGCTCTGGTGAACGGGGCATTGCTTCTCGCAGTTGCCTTCGAGATCTTCCGCGAGGCCATCCATCGCCTCTCGAACCCCCGGCCGGTGCTCGCCGGGCCGATGCTCGTCGTCGCCGTGGTGGGGTTGGTGGTGAATCTGGTCGTGGCATTCGTGCTGCGGGGCCACGATCACGAGAATCTGAACGTGCGCAGCGCGTTTCTCCACGTCCTCGGGGATGCGCTTGCTTCAGTGGGCGTCATCGTCGCCGGCGTGATCATCGTTCTGACCGACTGGAGCGTCGTCGACCCGCTGGTCAGCATGGTGATTGGCGTCATCGTGTTGGTGGGATCCGGGAACGTGCTGCGGAGCGCAGTGCACATCCTGGTCGAGGGTGTGCCGAGAGGACTGACGGCCACGGCGGTGGGGGCGGCGATGCAGGAGCTGCCGGCGGTCTCCGAGGTGCACGACCTCCACGTCTGGACGGTCAGCCCCGGGTATGTCTCCCTCAGTGCCCACGTCGTGCTCGATGATCAGGAGCTTAGCGAGGCCCAGTCTGTGATGAGTGAGCTCAAGAGGGTGCTCGCCGAGCGGTTTGGTATCGAGCATACCACGATTCAGTTCGAATGTGAGAGCTGCGGGGAAGGAGCGATCATCTGCCAATATGAACCAGAGAACGGCTGAACTGGAGTCGAAACGCATCGAGAACTTCATCCGCAGGCGGGGCGGGGTGTTGAACGTCGCCTGCCGAACCGTCTGCATGGGGTGATGAACGTTCTTCAAGGGACCATCCGGTCGGATGGGCAGGCCTGACGATCTTGAGGATTTCGTCCGCTTTGACGCGGACGACGTCACCGTTTACGTGTCGCGGGAGCTCCTCGCCAGACAGAAGCCCGGCACGCGCAGGCTGCGTTTCTACATCGACGGCTACGGGAGCTTCTGGTTGGAGCTGACGCAGCCGTGGCCAGGGATGGGTTAACAGCATGTGACGCTTGGTCCCGTGTGAGAGGACCACAGATGACCGGTTTCGACGAGGGGGCGCCATCAGCGCTCCCTCTTTCCTTGCCCCTCAGACGTCACCGCTGAAGGCATTCCATTGACGACCTCGCCAGCTCAGCCCTGACCGTCCATCACAGGCGCAAGAAGAACCGCCGTGCGCACCTTGCACACGGCGGTGTGGTGTGACGGAGCCGTGAGGCCCCGTCATACTCAGTCCCTCTGCAGCGTTATCCCATCAATCGGCCAGTTCTATCTACTCACCAGTCTTCGGCCACGGCCCGAGGATCACGGTGTCGACCACGTGGATCACGCCGTTCGAAGCGACGACGTCGGGGATGATGACCTTCGAATCGTCGTTGACGTAGATGTCGCCGGCGAAGTACTTGAGCCCGGCGCGCTGGCCGTTCGCCATGGTGACGTCGCCCAACAGCGTCAGCGCCTCGTCCGCGGTGACCGCACCTTCAAGAGCGTGGTACAGCAGGATGTCGGTCAGCTCGTCCTTCGTGAAGGCGCTGGCGACGTTGCTGGGGTTCAGATCCAGCTTGGCGAAGGCCTCGTCGGTGGGGGCGAAGACCGTCCACTCGCCGCCAGAGAGGGCATCGGCCAGGCCTGCGGCCTTCACCGCGGCCACCAGCGTGTCGAAGCGGCCGTCACTGACCGCGATGTCGACGATGGAACCGCCGGCGGGGATCACGGGGGCCTCTCCCATCTTGGCTTCGTCCGTCTTGGGCCAGGGCCCCAGGATGACGGTGTCGACGACGTGGATGACGCCGTTCGAGGCGACGATGTCTGGGATGATGACCTTTGAGTCATCGTTGACGTAGATGTCGCCGGCGAAGTACTTGAGCCCGGCGCGCTGGCCGTTGGCCATGGTGACGTCGCCCAACAGCGTCAGCGCCTCGTCCGCGGTGACTGCACCTTCAAGAGCGTGGTACAGCAGGATGTCGGTGAGCTCGTCCTTGGTGAAGGCGCTGGCCACGTTGCTGGGGTTCAGATCCAGCTTGGCGAAGGCCTCATCGGTGGGGGCGAAGACCGTCCACTCACCGCCAGAGAGGGCATCGGCCAGGCCTGCGGCCTTGACCGCGGCCACCAATGTGTCGAAGCGGCCGTCTTCCACCGCGATCTCTACGATTGTCGGTTGCTCAGCAGCTGCGGCGAACGGCACCGCCGCTGCAAATAGACCAACCACCAACACTAGACTTGCTATTCTCTTAAACATGATTGTTACTCTCCTTTTCTTTGTAGTTTCTATGCCAGTCGAATTTGGCTTCTATAGCCACACGCGTTGCCTTTTCTGGATCCCCCTGACGAGCTTTCTGTTGTCGTCTACACCTCCCGGAAAGTCTCATTCCCTCCGCTTTCGATTATTGTACCACAGGCTATACTTTTTGTCAAGGGAGTGCCCAGGAATCGTATAGCACATTCCGGGATTTTGGCCAGATTCACCTGCGGGTTCGGTCGTTTGGGCTCTGTAGTCCATTCGTCGAGGCGCGCGGAGATTCGCGCGTGTTCAGCCGGATCCCGCAAGCGGTGACCATCTTCGCGGAAGGAATTCATCGGGTCTGCACACAACGTGCATACTCCATTCACGGATTCTTCACATACGCGGGGTATACTGCGCGTGTAACGTGAGATGGCCCATCTGAGGAGGGATAACCGATCGCCGACCCTTTTAGTCCCCTCGTCGAATGGGCCCCATATCCAAGGAGGTGGACCACGTTGAAGCGGAAGAAACTGTACGTAGTGCTGGCAACCGTCGGTATGCTGGCCCTGTTGTTCGCCGGCCTGAGCGGCGTAGCCGTCGTCTCCGCTCAGGAGACGGACGAGTCCGACGATGGCCCCGGTTGCTGGTTATGGGGCCGGGGCTTGTTCGGCTTTGGGCGCGGCGGTGACTGGACCATGTTCGACACCGTGGCGGACGAGCTGGGGCTGACGGCTGAGGAGCTCTTCTCCGAGATGCACGACGGCAAGAGCCTGGAGGAGATCGCCGAGGACCAGAGGGTCGATCTGGACGCGATTCAGGAGACCCTGGAAGCAGCTCGAAACCAGGCCATGCGCGACGCCATCGAGGAGGCTGTCGACGACGGCGAGATGAGCCAGGAGCAGGCCGATTGGCTGCTCGAGGGGCTCGAGAAGGGCTACATGCCCGGGCGAGGCTTCGGCGGCGCCTTCAGGCGTGGCGGGCGCGGCCCCGGTATGAAAGGTGGCTTCGACAGATTCGCACCGGGCGGACTCGCCCCCCGGTCGGAGTCATCAGACACGCGGACGCCTGCCTTGCCGCGTTCATCATCGCTGTAGCAGCAGGGTAGCGTCATCCGCTCCGCGGTCGGTTGAGCAGGATCGACCGCATTAGGGAGGGGAGCGAGGCAGATGCCTCGCTCCCCTTACGGAGTCTGAGGCGATCGATCACGTCGTGAAGCCCGTCGACCCCTGCGAAGTACTGCCTGGTGTACGGGAGGCGCTCCGGAGGGTCAGCAAAGCGACCCCTGAAGGATCCGAGGAGACGAAGAATGAAGAACCCTAGAATCTGGATCATTGGCATGCTTGTGTTACTTCTGACCATCGGAGCCGGCTACTTCGCCTACACCCGCACCTACGGCGCCCAGGCCCAGGAGCCGGAGGAGCCAACGCCGGAGACGGCGACGGTGACCCAGGGCGATATCGTCCTGGCGGCCGACGGCAGCGGCGAGTTGATCCCCGCCCACGAGCTCGAGCTGTCTTTCCGCACTACCGGGAGGCTCGCCGAGGTGCTGGTGGGGGTCGCCGATCAGGTAGCAGAAGGGGATCTGCTGGCCCGGCTGGACACTCTTGCGCTGGGGCGGGCCGTGGCCGAGGCCGATGTCGAACTCCAGATTGCCCAACTCGAGCTGGCGGACGTCCGGGAGGGGCCTGGCGAGGCTGAGATCGCCGACGCCGAGGCCGCCCTGCGAGATGCTCAGACCCGCTTGACGCTGGCGTGCGACGCCTACCAAGATGTGGCGGATGCCACGGAAAGCGACGCCGTGAAGGCCGCCAGGGAGAGCTACGACTGGTGGGTGGGCTATTATCAATCACAAAAGGCCAGGTACGAGGAAGGGAAGATCAGCAAGACCGATCATGACTGGGCGATGGCCGCCATGATTCAGGCCCAGGAGAAGCGGCAGCGGGCGATCAACGACGCGCAGGCCGAGCGGACTCGCGCGTCGAACAGCCTGCAGCAGGCGAGGAGCGCGGTCGCCCAGGCGGAGGAGAGTCTGGCGTTTCTCAGGAGCCAGCCACTGACGGACACTCTGCTGGAGGCGGGGATGAACGTGGACGAGGCGCTCCTCGCCCGCGAGGAAGCACAGGCCAATCTGGAGGCGGCCCAACTCTATGCCCCTTTCCGTGGCACGGTGATGGACGTGGTGGTGGGGCCCGGGGATCAAGTTGGCATGGACACGACCATCCTCACCCTGGCACAGATGGAGGAGCCGCTGCTCCGCTTCTGGTTGGAGGAGTCGGACATGACCCGCGTCGCGGTGGGCAACCAGGTGATCGTCACCTTCGAGGGGTTGCCCAACTATACGTTTACCGGACAGGTCTTGCGCGTGGATCCGGTGTTGGTGACGGTCAGCGGGACGACGGCGGTTCAGTCGCAGGCGCGGTTGAACGTGGGGGATCACGACGCCACACTCCTGGCTGGCATGACGGCCGACGTGGAGGTGGTCTCGGCGGAGACCAGGGACGCGCTGCTCGTGCCGCTGGGGGCGCTGGAGGAGACGCCGGATGGTCGGTATGTCGTCTGTCTCGTCAGGGCGGACGGAGGGCTGGAGCAGCGTGAGGTCGAGGTGGGGCTCAGGGACGCCGTCAACGCCGAGGTCCTGTCGGGCCTGGAGCTCGGAGAGGTCGTGAGGGTTGAGGACTGAGGCCAGGCGTTTAGTTTGAGGAGATAAGGCATGTTTCGCAAGAGAGTCTTCTGGATCGGGTTGCTTATCGTGCTCGCCCTGGCGGGCGGAGGATATGCCTATTATCGGGCTGTCTACCTGCCGGGCCAGGAGCCAGAGGAGGTTCTGATGACGGCAGAGGTAACCCGCGGCGACCTGATCATCTCCGTGAGCGGGTCGGGTATGCTGTGCCCGCTCGTGGAGCGAGAGCTTGGCTTCGAGACCAAGAGCGGGGACGAGGTGGCTGGCACCGTCGCAGAGATCCTGGTGGAGGTCGGAGATCAGGTGCATGAGGCTGACGTGCTGGCCCGACTGGATACCGACGACCTGGAGCGGGCCGTGGTCCAGGCGGGGTTCGACCTGCGCCAGGCGCAGCTCGACTTGGCCGATGCGACCGAGGCCGCGACGGACGCCGAGCGGGCGGATGCCAGAACCGCCCTGGAGAGCGCGCGGGCGGCGCTGACCCTCGCTCAAGTGAACTACGAGAACGCGCAGATCTCCGATCGCGTCGCCGATGTCCGTGCTCGCCAGATCGCCTTTGACTACGCCGTCGATCGGTACTGGCAGGCCGAGGAGAGTGGGGCCGACCAGGGCGGCCTCGAGAAGGCCTGGAGCGACTGGGCCTCGGCCGAATATGCCTTCAACCAGGCTATTAAGAGCGCCGAGCTGGAGAAGCTGGAAGCCTGGAACGGGGTGGACCAGGCTCGGAACGACGTCTCTCAGGCCCGGGAGAGGCTGGCGTCGCTTGAACGCGGGCCCGATGAGAGGACCGTGCTTCAGACTGAGCTGAGGGTCGATCGCGCCGAGCTGGCGCTGGAGGAGGCGCGCGACCAGCTCGAGGCAGCGGAGCTCCGCGCTCCCTTCGACGGCACCGTGGTGGACGTCGCCGTGGTGGGGGGTGAGCGCGTCGGCAACAAGGCCATCATCACCCTCGCCAACCTGGAGGAGCCCCTGGTCCAGTTCTGGGTGGCCGAGTCGGATATGGGCGGGGTGGCGGTGGGCAACCGAGTGGAGATCGAGTTCGAGGCCCTGCCCGATCACATCTTCGACGGGGAGGTCATCCGCATCGACCCGGCGCTGGTGACGGTGCAGAACGCGCTGGCCGTGCAGGCCTGGGCCAGCCTCGACCTCTCCATGCAGCAGGTCACCTTGCTTGGTGACATGAACGCCGATGTCGAGGTGATCAGCGCCGAGGCCCGGGACGTGGTCCTGGCACCGGTCCAGGCGCTGCGTACGATCGGCGATGGACAGTACGTTGTCTTCGTGGTCCAGCCTGATGGGGAGTTAGCCATGCGCCCCGTCGACGTGGGCTTGAAGGACGCCGCCAACGCCGAGATCATCTCCGGTCTTGAGGTGGGCCAAGGCACGTCGTCTATGCCCGTCGTCAGCCTGGGGCAGCGCTCCGCGTCCTCAGCTGCATCCGAAGGGGAAGACCAGCAGATGCCGGGCGTTCCAGGGGGGATGGTCCCCGGTGGGGGGATGTTCGGTGGTGGCGGTCCGGGCGGCGGAGGAGCAGGAGGTCGCCCATGACGCGGACACGCGAAAGCCGAGCCGCACCAGGGGTCCCAGATCACGTTATCGAGACGACGGATCTGACCAAGGTCTATGGCAAGGGCGATGGGAACCGACGACAGTCCTACGCTGTTCGCGCCCTCCGCGGGGTGAGCATTACGGTGGACCGGGTTGAGTTCGTGGCCATCATGGGGCCGTCCGGCTCCGGCAAGTCGACGCTGATGAACCTCCTCGGGTGTCTGGATCGGCCCACGGACGGCACCTACCTGCTGGAGGGCGAGGACGTGAGCCGGCTGAACAAAGAGAAACTGGCCGGCATCCGCAACCGGCGCATCGGCTTTATCTTCCAGTCGTACAACCTGTTGCCGCGCCTGGCGGCAGCCAAGAACGTGATGCTGCCCCTCATGTACAACGGTCATCAGAACCTATCGGAGGAAGAGATGCTTGAGCGCGCTGTCGCCGCGCTGGAGTCGGTGGGGTTGGGGGATCGCATCGGCCATCGGCCCAGCGAGCTCTCCGGCGGGCAGCAGCAGCGGGTGGCCATCGCTCGGGCCCTGGTCAACGGTCCATCCCTCGTCCTGGCCGACGAGCCGACCGGCAATCTGGACAGCAGGTCTGGCGATGAGATCATGGCGCTCTTGCGGCAGCTGCACCAGGACGGTGCGACGATCGTGATGGTAACCCACTCCGCTCACGATGCGTCGAACGCGGAGCGGATCATCGCCCTTCGGGACGGACGGGTGATCGACGGCGATTTCGACGTGGAAGCGGCCGGACCGCTCGAGTCGGTCACAGCGAGGGAAGGAGGGGGACGGTGAGCTTCTGGCGGACGCTGAAAGTCGCGTGGGAGGGCCTGACGCTCAACAAGGCCCGCTCGTTCCTCACCACCCTGGGCGTGATCATCGGCGTGGCGGCGGTGATCGTGATGATGGCCGTCAGTGCCGGGGCGGAGGCGGAGATCGCGGATCAGATCAACGCCCTGGGGGCCAACCTGATCGTCGTGATGCCTGCGTTCCAGCGCGGCGGCGTGGCGGGCGGAGGTCGAGGCTCAGTCGGCCTCGAGTATCCGGATGATCTGGAGGCCATCCGTCGGGATGTGGATGGCATCAACGGCGTCTCGGCTGAGCAGTCGACCAGGCAGGAGGTCAAAGGCGACGGGAACACGCTCTCGGACGTCTCCATCGTGGGCACGACGGCCGACTTCCCTGCCGTGCGTGACTATCAGGTGATGATCGGCCGTTTCATCGCCGACGAGGATAACGAGCGGAAGAACGAGGTGGCCGTGCTGGGCTACACCGTGGCCCAGGAACTCCTTGGCGAACGAAGCCCTGTTGGCCAGAAGATCAAGATCGGCTCCGTGAACTTCGTGGTGATCGGTGTGATGGAGAAGAAGGGCGTGGTGGGCAATGAGGACTACGATGCCCGAGTCTACGTCCCCCTCACCGTGATCTTCAAACGGTACGAGGTCAGGCGATTCGGGGGCGATACCCTGAACACCGTCCTCGTCTCGGCCGAGAGCAAGAACGTGATGGACGAGGTGATGGATCAGATCACCACGGTGCTGGCCAGGGAGCGCGAGGTGTCGCCCACGGAGCCCGACTTCAACCTGATGACGCAGGATAGTGTGATTGAGGCCCAGGCGTCGACGACCGAGGCGTTCCGCAGCCTGCTGGGCTGGGTGGCCGGCGTCTCGCTGGTGGTGGGCGGCATCGGGATTATGAACATCATGCTGGTCAGCGTCACCGAGCGGACCCGGGAGATCGGTCTGCGGCAGGCATTGGGTGCCCGCCCCCGGGATGTGCGGCTCCAGTTCCTGCTGGAGGCGATCATCCTCAGTCTCATCGGCGGGGTGGTGGGCGTGCTGGCCGGCGTCGGGGGCTCCTATCTGTTCGGTGAGTTGGGGACCATGCGCACCGCGGTGGTGCCCATGTCCGTCCCGCTGGCCTTTGTGGCCGCGGCGGCGGTGGGCATCTTCTTCGGCTACTATCCGGCGACGCAGGCGGCCCAGCTCGACCCCATCGACGCGTTGCGCCATGAATAGCAGCCGTTTCGTATGGATCGCAGACAATCAGGAGGAACTGAATGAGAAGCTGGCACACTCTGATACGCCTGGTCCTGGTCGCGGCAGCCTTGACGGCGTGTGGAGCAGAGCAGGCGACCGAGGCGAACGAGGCTGCTCCCGTCGACTACCAGAGCGACGCTCTCGACACAAGGTACGAGGGCGCGCTGGGCGTGAGCGCACAACTGGCGCTGGGCTCGCTCCAACTGGAGGGCACGGAGCACGCCGTGACGGCTGAGCAGTCGAAGACCCTGCTTCCCCTGTGGCAGGCGCTCCAGGGAGGTGTGACGGCAGAGGGCGAGGTCAGGGCCGTTCTGAAGGGGATCGAGGGAGGGATGACTGAGGAGCAGCTGACGGCCATCGCCGACATGCGGCTCACCCAGGAGGACGTGGAGGCGTGGATCGAGGAGCAGGGGATGGGGGCGCGTGGCGATTTCCGCGGTGCAGACGAGGATCCTGACGCCCGCGCGACGCGGCAGGCGGAGGGCAGCGGTCAGCGGGGTGGTCAGCTGCTATCCGGCGAAGACATGCCACCCGAGATGGCCACCCGCGTGGCCGAGTTCGGTAGCGTGAGCGAGGAGGAGCGGGAGGCGATGATGGCGACCGCCCGAGCCGGGGGCATGGGAGGCGGTTTCCGCGGTGGCGCGGACGCCGGTACGGGCGCAGTCGCCGGCACTGGGGGCCAGCTTCGTGCCTTGCTCCGCCCTCTGATCACGCTGCTGGAGGCGCGCGCCGGAGAGGCGCGACGGCCCGTGAGGCGCCATCTGCCGGCGATCTTGGTCCTCCTTTCACCCAGTGTTCAACCACCACGGGCACGCTCTGTGGGTGCCGCTGAGCGGTTCGGGTGGCAATAGCGTCCGCCCTGGTCGGCGGCACCCGGCTTACGCCAAGAATGCCTGAGCTTCCCTATCTGCCCCGTTGGCGGTATACTCTTTTCCAGCGGGATTCTCAGTTTGGCGACTGGATAGTCGGGAGGCAGACGAGGGGTGAATTGGAGCGCATTTCTTACCACGTTGGGGTTGGTCTTCGTGGCCGAGTTGGCGGATAAGACCCAGCTGGCCGTCGTGACGCAGGTGTGTACTCACCGGCGTCCCTGGGCCGTCTTCGGAGGAGCGAGCCTGGGCCTGACCCTGGTCACAGCCCTGGGCGCAATGGGCGGTCAGGCACTCGGCCGGCTGGTGCCTCATGACGTCGTCCGTGCCGTCGCGGCTGGAGCCTTTGTGGTGATGGGTGTGTTGATGGTGAGGGGGGCCTTGAGCACTGAGCGGGACGGACGGTCACTGGAGGCGTGCCGGAATCCAGCGGACCATACTGCTGGATGTGAGGACGGGTGCTGGAGCTGGCACGTCTTTGGCTCGACGCTGGCGCTCCTGTTCGTGGCGGAGCTGGGGGACAAGACCCAGCTGTCCGTGTTGAGTCTGGCGGGCCAGTATGGATCTGCCTGGGCCGTCTTCCTAGGCGGGGCATTGGCCCTCACGGCGGTGACGGCCCTGGGCGTCCTTGGGGGCGAGGCGTTGTGCCGTCTTGTTCCTCAACGGACGATGCTTTGGGCCTCAGCTGCCGCATTCACGGTCATCGGAGCGCTGATGGCGTCTGGCGCGCTGTGAGATCCAGGTGGTGGCGTTTTCACGAGGGCTTGACTGTGGAAACCATCGAGTGTGGGAGGCGCAGGCCGTGAGTCAGACTATTCTGGTTGTCGATGACGAACCCGAGATCGTCCGTCTACTGCGCTCCTACTTGGAGAAGGACGGCTACCGTGTGGTGACGGCCTACAACGGCGAGGATGCGCTCTACACCGCGCGCCACGAGAAGCCGGACCTGGTGGTGTTGGACATCCTCATGCCGAAGATGGATGGGTTGGAGTTCACCCGGCGGGTGCGGCGCGAACAGGACGTGCCCATCATCATGCTCACCGCCCGCGCCGAGGAGACCGACCGCATCGTAGGGCTGGAGATGGGGGCTGACGACTACGTCACCAAGCCGTTCAGCCCGCGGGAGGTTGTGGCGCGCGTGCGGGCGGTCCTCCGCCGCGCTCAGCCCAGGCCCGAGGCGCCCCCCATCCTCCGCGTCGGTCCCATCGTGTTGGATCGTTCCGAGCACACGGTGACCATCGCCGAGGAGCCGGTCGATCTGACGCCCACCGAGTTCGACATTCTGGAGACGCTGATGAGAGATCCGGGTCGCGTCTTCTCTCGGGGGGAGATCCTGGAGGCGGTGCACGGCGTCGCCTTCGAGGCCTACGAGCGAACCGTCGACGCGCACATCAAGAACCTGCGCCAGAAGATCGAGCCGGATCCTGCCGACCCGCGCACCATTCTGACCGTGCGCGGCGCGGGATACCGTCTGAGTCCGGAGCTGGAGGGTTCATGATCCCTTTTCCTGACGAGGCTCGCCCTGCAGGGACGGGGGCCGTGCCCGGGGGGAGAAGCTGGGCCCGTGATAGAGGGCGACCATGAGTACCCTCTTCTGGAAGGGAATGCTGGCTTTCTTGGTCGTCATCGTCGTGGCGGTCGGCACCGTCGCCGTGCTGACGGGGCGCGCCACCGAGACCGCCTTCCGCCGCTACACGTTGACCCGCAGCGGGACGTGGCAGGGGCTGACCGCCCCCCTCGCCGAGTACTACGACGCCCAGGGCTCCTGGGCCGGCCTTCAGGACGTGCTGACGCAATGGCCGGATCGAGGGCATCGGATGTGGGGGAGGGAGATGGGCGGTCCGGGTGGTCCCCCGGGGTCGATCGACTTCCGCATCGTTGACGCCGAAGGGCGCGTGGTGGCGAATACTGCGGGTGCCCCGAGGGGAACCGTCTCGCAAGCGGCTCTCAACGACGCCGTTCCTGTCGAGCTGGACGATGAAGTGGTTGGCTATCTCCTTCCCGCCTTGAGGAATCCCCCCACCTGGCCTTTGGATGCAGCTCAGACCGCGTTTCTAGCCCAGGTGCGCAGGACGCTGTGGATCGGTGCCTTGGCCGCCCTGGCCGTGGCCTTGCTCATCGGCGGATTCCTATTCCGTTCCATCACCGCGCCCCTGCGGGAGCTGACCGCCGCCAGCGAGGCCATCGCCCAGGGGGATCTCTCGGTCCGCGCCGACGTTCGAGGGCAGGATGAGGTGGCGCAGCTGGCGGACGCCTTCAACTACATGGCGGAAAGCCTGCACCGGATGGAGGAGGCGCGCCGCAACCAGACGGCCGACATCGCCCACGAGCTGCGCACGCCCCTCACCGTCCTCCAGGGCACGCTGGAGGCGATGCTGGACGAGGTCTACCCCACGGATCGGGAAAACCTGCGGGCGGCGCTGAGTCAGACGGGGACGCTCGCCCGGCTGATCGAGGACCTCCGCCTGCTCGCCCTCGCCGACGCGGGGAAGCTCCATCTCGAGAAGGATGCGGTGGACCTTGAACCGTTTCTCGAGGGAGTCGTGGAGGCGTACCGGCCCTCAGCCAGCGAGCAGGGCATCGCCCTGGCGCTGGAGACGCCCATCGGGCTCCCCCGCGTCCGGGCCGACCGGGACCGGCTCACTCAGGTGATGGGGAACCTCCTGACCAACTCCCTCCAATACGTTCCCCAGGGCGGTCACGTCAGGGTGGAAGCCGAGCCAGGCGACCAAGAGGTGGTCGTGGCGGTGAAGGACGATGGGGCTGGCGTCTCAGGGGAGGACTTACCCCGCATGTTTCAGCGCTTCTGGCGGGCGGACCCGGCCCGCCGACGGGCCACCGGCGGGAGCGGGCTGGGCCTCTCCATCGCCCGCTACATCGTGGAGGCGCACGGCGGGCGCATGTGGGCCGAGGAGACGCCCGGCGGTGGCCTCACCGTGCGCTTCTCCTTGCCGATCTGATTGCCCGAATCCCTCGAAGCCTGAGCAGCATCACCGGGACACCGCCTCACCATCGCTCGGATGTGGTACCCTTTTCTACCGGCCCTCCCTTGGCTCACCGCGGGCGTGCCGCCCGCGACTCAGACGATTCTACCACGTCCGCGGTGGGGCCACTGGCCCCTCGAGCGTGCATCGTGCTTGCATCTCGCGCGTGAACCCCTTCGTCCCATGGGGTAAGGCTGCGTTAGCGCCCTCGGCGCTGGGTGGTTTAGGCGTGACGGGAGCAAGACGTGCGAGGGACGCAGAGCCATCTGCGTCCCCCGCACATACGCGTATGCTGGTTAAACCAGCCTACTGACCACGCCCCCGGGCACGACCGCCCTGCAGGAACGTAAACCGCCCCTCCAGCGGATCGTGGTCGGACGCCCTGAGCGGCCGGCGTGCTCGCGTCCTCGCCCAGTGCGTCGGGGCAGCTCGCGTTGAAGTGCAGAATGTCGACCGCCGCGAACAGCTCGTACAGCGCCGGGCTCACCAGCATGTGGTCCAGCACCTGGCTGTTCCCGTCGTATACGTAGGTGAACCTCTCGGCGTCCTTCTCCAGGTTCAGCAGGTTCGTGAGTGGTACCTCGCCGGTGCCACCCTCCAGGATCGCCACCGGGTGGTCATCCCCCTCGCCTGGCTCGCCGAACTGGAAGTCATTCAGGTCGCCGGCCACCATCACCAGCGCACCAGGGTCGGTGTCCAGGATGGCGCTCACGAAATCGCGCACCACCCGCGCCTGCATCTTCCGCTGCGCCTCGGTAACGCGGAGCGGCGGCCAGGTCGCCCCGTACAGCGGATCGTCGCCGCCCTTGCTCTTGAAGTGGTTGCCGACGATCGTGATCTCGCGGCCCTCGATCTCGAAGACGCCCACCAGCGGCTCGCGGCCCGGGCTGGGGCTGCTGGGACCGAAGGCGGCCTCCACCTCCGGGCCGGACATCTGGTATGCGTCAAGCAGATCCACCCGGTCGTCGTCCCACAGGAACCCCACCTCGATCCCGCGCACGTCGCTCGTCTCGAACGAGACCGCCCGGTAGTTCGTGCCGGTCGCCGCGTTCACCCGATCGCCCAGCTCCTGCAGGATCGCGGTGTTCTCCACCTCCTGCGCCACGAGGACCTCGGGCAGCTCCAGCTCGATCTCGATCGCCAGCGCCAGCTTGGTCAGCTGGGTCTCCAGCGCCTCGGGCGTGGGTGTGCTCCCCGCATCGTCCTTCGCCAGCACGGCGAACTCACCCTGCGGCGAGGTAGGCGCCACGACCGGCGCGTCGCGCACCGAGACCAGCATACCCTCCAGCGCCTCCCAGAAGTCTCTGCCGTCCACCATCGACTCGTTCGGCAGATCGTTGAGCGTCACCGGGTCCGGCAGTGGATTACCCTTCGACAGGACCGATCGTCCTTGGCTTCAGGAATCGCGCCGCTGGGCAAGCACCACGTCGACTCGAACTCCCGAGAACCCCTCCTTTCCTTCGTCTGCCGGTGGTTCAACAGGTGCAGTGTGTCCTTGGGGAGTCGATCTACATTCTCAGTCTACACCAATACACGTCTGTGGTCAGGGAATTGTCGAGAGGGCACCGGCCCGGGGCTCGCCATCGTCAGGAAAGCGGTCGAGAGCCAGCAGCGGACGTCTGGGTTGAGGGCACCCCAGGCGCGGGGAGTCGCTTCACCTTCGTCCTCCCCGCCCTGGACGGCGAACGTCAGGGCCCCCGCACCGCCACGCAAGGATCGTAGTCGGCGCCCAGCAACACCTGGAAATCGACGTCTCTCTCCTCGGTCGGCCGCAAGATCACGTCGTTGCTCTCCCGCGCGTAGAGGCGCATCAGGCGAGTCAGGGTCCAGTCGCCCGATGTCGGTCTCAGATCGACGATCTGCGTGCGGGGCAGGTCCTCCTCCGCCGGCTGAATACCCACCACCTTGAACCCCTCCCAGCGCAGTCTCTCCGCGGCGACCTGCTCCCATCCCTCGTTCGGCGTCCCATCTACGACCTCGACGCGCCATCTCTGCCCCTGTTGCTGTTGAGCTGGCGCCGGTGCCAGCGCCTCGCTGACCACGGACTGGAGCGTCTCAACGTTCGGGAGCAGGATGTAGAGCCCCCCTGGGCCTGTCCAGTACTCCACGGCCCCCCCACCGACGAAACGACTCTTCACGTTGGACGTATCCATCCGCATGCCGATGGCGCCCAGGCGGATCACGCCCTGCAGATCCAGATCTGTGGAGACGTTCCCCCGCAGTTCGCCCCACAATGAGGGAATCTTCGGGATGACGCCCAGTTTCAACGCCTGGCGGTAGAGCCCCCGCAGCACCTGCTGCTGGCGACGATGACGATCGAAGTCGCTCGTGGATCGGCGGGAGCGAGAGTGGCGGAGCGCCTGCTGACCGTCGAGCTGATGCATGCCTGGCTCGAGATGCAGCTCGGGCTGGATGAACGTGTCGTGGAGGGGACACTCGACTGCTACCGTGACCCCGCCCAACGTATCTACGATCCTGATGAAGCTATCGAACCCGATGCGAGCGTAGTAGTCGACGTCGACGCCGAGATTGTACCTGATGGTGGCCTTCGCCAGTTCGGGCCCACCGTGGCTGAAGGCCATGTTGATCTTGTCGAAGCCATGTCCCGGAATCCAGGCGTAGAAGTCGCGCGGGATGGACAGAAGTGAGACCGAGGGGGTCTCCGGATGGATGGTGGCGATGACGATCACGTCCGTGCGGCCTATCTTCTCCATGCCCCGCTGGTCCGAACCGAGCAAGAGGATGTTGGTCACGTTATCGGGCTGAATCACCACAGGCATCGGTTCGGGGACGGTCAGTGTCATGCTTATGCCGTTCGTCCCCGTCACCACCACCGGCGCTGGCATCGGGCCTGAGGGCGGGAAC
Source organism: Anaerolineae bacterium (assembly GCA_041687115.1). GTDB lineage: Bacteria > Chloroflexota > Anaerolineae > B4-G1 > B4-G1 > SKLM01. Next base: position 4,870 of record JAWLCP010000044.1, on the reverse strand, counting down.
GTCGGGGGAGGAGCTATCGCCTCTTCAACGGGGGTGGGAGATGGCGTTGGCGGCTCTGTCGGGGTGGCCGTGGGCTTCGGCCGCGTCGGGGTGGGCGTTGGGGTAGCTGTCCGGGATGGGGTGACGCTCGGCGTCAGCGTGGGTGTCTCCAGGGTCGGGCTCGGCGTCAACGTAGGAGGGTCGGCCGTTGCCGCCGGGGGAGGCGATGCGGGAGCGGTCAGCAGCGAGTAGGCGGTCACGCCGATCAGCGCCACCACCATCACCAACGTCAGCGCTTGTAGCCATCGATTTGTCGGTAGTTTCATGGGCATTCCGTGGTCACTCCGCCCAGAAGAGCCGTGCCCCCCTCGAGCGTGACGTCATCGAATCGAAGCTCCCGGGTCGGTCCACAATCGCCCTCGGGCCAATCGTACAGCCCTGCCTTCGGCCTCCATCCGGCGACCCCCGCTGAGCGGACTGGACCGACTCGGCCTTCGATCAGGCGAGTTCTCCTTCAGATTCTACCACCATCCCCGCTGACGAGCAATGGCCCGCGCATCACGTGGACGAGCATCATGGATCGGAGACGCCTGTGGCGCAGGAGGATACGCCGCTGGCACGCCAGGGGGTGTTCGGGGCGTCGGCAGCCGCTGGAGGTATAGGGGGCTACTCCGCCGCCCCCCACAACAGCTTCCGGGGCGGGCTTTCCGGGCTGAGCTGCTCCATCATCTTCCCGTCCTGGCCTCGGATGACGGCCACCGACCAGTAGTACGTGACACCTGGGTCGCCGACCAGCGCGTAGGTGCCCTCCTTTGACCATCCCACGCCGTAGTGGGGGGCTCCCTCTCTCCAAAGCCGCACGTCGAAGTGTTCATCCTCGCCCAGCTCGCCCTCCCAGGTCCAGTGCACCGGAACCTGCGCGCCTGCCGGGAACCGGGCCCCGTCGTCCGGGGAGAGGAGGACCGGGGCTGGGTACCCCCCGGGCGGCGAGGCAGGGGCTCCAGGCGGGACGTAGAGCGCCTGCCCCGCGTAGACCGTGTAGCTGCGCATACAGTTCGCTCTCTGAATCGTCCCCCTTTCCACGTCGAAGCGGCGGGCGATGGAGTAGAGGGTATCGTCGGGTTGCACGGTGTACGAGACCCAATCTGAAGGGGGGTTGCACGGCGTGGGCGCTGGGGGAACGGGTGTCTTTGTGGGAGGGGACGTCGGCGTGGGAGCCGGCGTTGGTGACGCCGTGGGCTCCTCCGTGGGGGGAACCGTCGGCTCTTCGGTCGGAGTCCTCGTCGGCTCGGCCTCTGTGGGAGACGCGGTGAGCGTGGGCTGAGGCGTGAACGTGGGCAGGAAGGGGGTGAGCGTCGACTCCTGGGCGAACGAGTCCGTGGGCGGCGCAGCTTCGTCGGGCATCTCGAGTTGACTGAGCAGGAAACTGCCCAGCAGCATGCCCACACTGACGATCGTGACCAGAAGCGCCCGCACCAGTTGCTTCAGCCGTGCTGCCTGGTCTGCCCTGAAGCGGTGTCGGTCACTCACCGCCGCCCGTCAAATCCTTCCGGGATGCCCTCACGTCTCGGATCTTCCTCTGGGGGCGTTAGGGGCAGAATGAAGTGGAACGTACTCCCAACCCCCATGTCACTCTCCACCCAGATGCGTCCACCGTTCGCCTCCACCAGGGCTTTGGCCACCGAGAGGCCCACCCCGGTCTCGCCGAGCCCCTCGATGAGCGGATTCTTCGCCCGGTAGAAGCGTTGGAAGACGTGCTGCTGATCCTCCGGGGCGATGCCGCCCCCGGTATCGGTGACGGACACGAGTACGTAGCCCGGCAGCCCCTCCAGCTCGTCGGCCTGTTCCTCGACCCGTGCCTGGACGCCGATCTCTGTGCCGGGCCTCGATGCGAGAGCGGCGTTGGAGACCAGGTTGTGCACGATCTGACGCAGGCTGTCACGATCGGTGTATAGAGGGGGTAGATCCTCGTCTACATCGACGCGCACGCCGAGGTCCTTCTCATCGAACCGCGCGGCGAACGAGCCCAGGGCATCCTCGACCACGTCGCCCACGTCGACCGGCTCCGGCGCGAGCTCGACCTGCCCTGCGTCTACATCGGTAGCCTTGATGAGATCGTTGAGCAGCGCTTCCATGCGCTTGATGTTGGCCTCGATGCGCAGCAGGAACTGACGCTGAGACTCGCCCAGGATGCCCACCTTCTCGCCCAGCAGCAGGTCCGTATAGCCCGTGACCGACGTCATCGGGGTGCGCAGTTCCTGGACCAGGGAAGCCACCATCTCGCTCTGGACCGCATCTCCCTCCGTGAGGTAGAACGCAGCTGCGACCCGACCCGGCCAGCTCTCATTCTCCGGGAGGCGGGCCACCTCCGCCTGCACCACGCGCCCCCCCACGTTCAAACTCACGGCGCTGACGCTCCCCGGCGCCTCCCCTTCGCTGAGCAATTGCCTGACCGCCTTCTTCCACAGCAGCTCGTCGAACATCGCCTCAAGTGGGGTGTCCATCAACTCGCCCTGCGAGCGTCCCAGGAGCTGTTGGGTGGCCTGACTGGCCATGATGACCCGTCCGTCCTCATCGCCCACCAGGATGCCGCTGAAACGCCCATGGTCGGACTCGCCCGTGACCGGTCTCGTCCGCTTCCGCTGTCCTTCCAGGTCCGCCTTGGCTTCAGCGAGCCTCCGGGCCTTCTGCTGCCAATGGGAGAGCTGGGACTGCAGCTGCTCGCGGGCCTCGGCCAACTCGCGCACCTCCTCCTGCCAGAAGGCCAGCGCGGCGGAGGCCTCTGCGTTCTTGTCGGCCTCCTGCTCTCGCTGGCGGAGCGCCGCCGCGAGTTCCTCGGTCCGCTGACGCTGCTGCTCCAGCTCGGCCTCAAGTCGCTGAGCGCGCTCGGCCATGCGCCGTGCCTGCCCCAAATCTGCGGCGGCTATCCCCTCCCGCTCCTCCTCACCGGCGATGGCGAGGGCGAGGGCGGCAGCTACCACTTGCACGATCTCCTCATCGCGCGGGCTCCATTCCCGCTGAGACTCTGGATTCCCCACCAACATGGCGCCCAGAACCTCTTCTCCTGCGATGAGAGCCTGGATCAACAACGGTCCTGGAGCATCGAACCCCAGTCGGTGGTACAGCCGGGCTGTCCTGGAAATCTGGCCCTCTCCAGCGGCTGGAACAGGCCGCCGGCTCTCAAGTGCCGTCGCCAGCAGGGGGTGTTTCGATACGATCAGGGTTGGTTCCTGATCTCCCAGCATGACGCCTGTTGGGGGATGAAGAGCGACGATGCGCAAGACGTCGACCGGGCCGGGCACGGATAGCCCGATCGCCGCCATGTCGGCATCGACCATCCGCGCCATCGAGGAGGCGGCCAGCTCCATCGCCGGCTCGAGGCTCCCGTCAGTGTCGATACTCTGGACGGCCCTGAGAATGCCAATCGTGCCGAGGGTGCTCTCCTCCCTCTTCGCCTCCGGGCGGCGGGTCGAGCTCAGCGCACGACCGTAGACGAGGCCGGCCAGAAGGGGCAGCGCGGCCAGGTCGCCCAATCGTACCCATCCGGGGGTGTTTGCGCCCACCAGGGGCGTGACGAGTTGCAGTCCATGACCCGCGAGCCACACGGTCAGCAGGCAGGACAGCCATCCCCAGCGGCTTCCCTTCCAGCTCAGGCTGCCCACGAGGGCCAGCGCCAGGATGACCGTCGTCGATACCTCCCACACTCGCTCCTGCCAGTATCCGTTATATGTGGCCCCCACGGCCTCCGCACCGGGCCAGAGGGTGGCGAAGGCTGCATACGTTCCGGCTGCGATGACGAGGGTGACAAGCACCATGCCGTCGCTTCGACGCGGCAGACGTTCCAGGATGGGGAGAAACGCCCAGATGGCTAGGACGACGGTTGTGAGGTGGAGAAAGCGCTCCAGGGGAGGCAGCACGACGTCCGCAGAGGCCAGCCCAACGCGGTCGAGCACCGCTGCCAGCATAAGCAGGGTACGCGCCAGAAAGAGACCCGCCCCCATCGCCAGCAGGCGGGCGGAGGCTTCATCGCGCTGGCGCTCCCAGTGTCCTATCGCCACCCCCAGGATCAATTGGATCGCGAACAGCGTCACCAGGTAGTAGATCAGGGCACCGGACTGCGTGCTGATCAGTTGAAGGGCGTCTCGCAGGAGTGACACGCTCACCTCCGGAAGCTCAAGTGCGACGGCATTATACCACAACGAATTAGGGAGGAAAGACAGATCGAAACGGCGGCCCTGAGCACGACGAAAGGCGATGTCGAGGCCCTGGGGGCCCGTGCATGGTTTCACTCATCTGGGCTCCGACCATCGGCGAATGCTTGAAAATCGAGCGAAGCGGGTATACAATGGGCATTGAGACGGGATGGGCACAAACCGCTCGACCGGTGGAGGCGGCGCGCCCGTAGGGACCGGGATGAGGGAACAGGGCGGTCGAGCACTCTTTGCAGGAGTCCCGGTGCCGGGCATGGAGCGCGTCCGGATCTGAAGGAGGTGAGGCTGGAAGAAGCGTCACGTGATCTGTAGATTCCGTCCTCTTCCGCAGCAGAGCGTCTGAGAAGGTACCTGGCGCCTCTGGCTGCGGCCCGGCAGAGTGTGAGGGAGTGAATGGTATGAAGACAGTGTTTGTCAATCCCGAGCGATGCATTGGCTGCAAGCAGTGCCAGATCGCCTGCGCCGTAGAACACTCACAGAGCAAGAACCTCTATCAAGCCCTGGGCGAGGAGCGTAAACCACGCCCGCGCGTCCTCGTCGCACCGGGGATCTATCTGGATACCTCGTTCCCCAATAAGTGCCGCCATTGTGATCCTGCGCCCTGTATCGCGGTCTGTCCCACCGGGGCCATCAGCCGCGACCGGGACATGGACATCGTCGTCGTGGATGGTGACAAGTGC
>JAWLCP010000043.1:0-22817 GCA_041687115.1 Anaerolineae bacterium | reverse complement strand
GCTCTTCTGGCCCACGTTGATGTACAGCGGCACGACGGTGACTCCGAGATCGGCCGTGATCTCCTCGGGCAGGTCGCAGGTGCTATCGGTGACAATCTTGATTGACATAGTTCCTCTTCATCAGGGTAGGCCCTCCACGAAACTAGTGACTGCTTCCAGAAACGGTCCAGGACATTCCTCGTGCGGTACGTGACCGCACTGTGGAATCACGACCAGATCGGCGTTGGGGAGCTGCTCCGCCAGCTGGATGCTGGACTCGACGGGGACGATACGGTCGTCATCGCCGCTGATGACCAGCGAAGGTACGGTCAGCTGTGGGATCCGGCTGGTCAAGTCCCGCCGTTGTGAGGCCTTCGTGAGTTCCCATAGTGCGCGATCCCAGTTCTCTGCCCGGAGCGGCTTTCGGTAGCTTGCACGGATCTGGGGCGTGATCTTCGCCGGCTCGTGCCACGCGCTCTCGAGAAAAGCGTCGCCCCGCTGCGAGATCTGCCGGGCGAGAAGTGGGCCGAGGTGGTCCAGCTGGGGGGTGCTGAGGAGCGGCCGGATCCAGTTGGGCGCGCCTCCTCCCTCGTAGATGGCTGCGTCGACGAGGATGAGCGCCTTCACCCGTTCAAAATGTGCGAGGGCGGCCTGGACGGCGACCGTGCCACCGGCGGAGTTGCCGACAAGAATGGCTTCATCGATGTCCAACGTGTCCATCAGCCCCACGACCAAGGCCACCTGGGCCTCCGGTGCGTACGGATGGGCGCCTTCATCCCAAGCCATAGGGCGCTCGGTGAGGCCAAAGGCAGGTCGGTCGAAGGCAATCACACTGCCCAGCTCACTCAATGGATCCATCACCTCGCGCCAGGAGAAGACGCTGGCGCCGAAGCCGTGGAGAAGGATGAAGGTTGGATCCCCCGCACCCGCTGCCTTGTAGTGCACCTGGAGACCGTTCACCTCGACGAATCGGCTGTCGCGGTCGGCCAGCTGCTCGGGTGGGACCGTATTCTCAATGGGTGGGACCGGAACCAAGAAGGGTCCGATCAGGAGGGCGCCCAAGAGAAGTGCAACCAAGATTAAGACCGCGCGCCGTCGCTCTCTCACGGGCACCTCTCGCTCCTGCCGCGCTCTCTGCCCCGGGACGTCGTCGGTTGACGTGGCCCGGCCCCTCTGGATTCCCAGGCCTCTTCGTGACGAGCAGGGATGCCGCCCGGCTGGTGAACCCCGGACGTATCGCGCTGGTGGCCGGCCTCGGCTCCGCGTCTCATCTCTCCACCTCTTGGAGCAGGGCCAGGGTTGCAGCCGTCACCTGGTGCTGCTGTGCTTCGCGGCTGATCGTGGCTGGCACGTCCCCGGCCTGCGAGCCGTACCAGCCGAATTGTGCGTGATTGCCGCCCTCAATCTCGATCCATTGGGTCCCCGAAGGGAGGAGGTGCCGCGAGGCAGCGATCTCCTCGGGGGTAGCCAGCCCGTCGTTGGTGGCGTATACGGCGGTGACAGAAAGATCCTGCTCGGAGAGGTCGTCACTCTGTGCCGGGTAGGAGGCCCAGAGCAGGAGCCCCTCCACCGTCCCCGGATGCCTGTGAGCAAAACGGGCCGCCATCGCTCCGCCCAACGAGTGTCCCCCGACGACCCACTGCGTTACTTGCGGAAACGAGTCGATCACTGCCGCCGCGCGATCCGGCGCGAAGAAGGCCAGGTTCAGCGGCATCGGCACCAGGACCACGAGATAGCCTTGGGCGGCGACCTCCCGGGCTGCTGGCGCGTAGGCGTCGGGTTCGACGCGTCCTCCAGGATAGAGGATAAGGCCCGTCGAAGGCTCGTGGGATACAGGACGGAACGTGAGCCAATCCCCTGTCGTCACCAACACGCCGTCCATCTCCGTCGATGCCTGAAGGGCGGCGTCCGCTTCCGTCATCGGGGTGGGCGTCGATTGGGCCCAGATCACGAAGCCACTCACGAGGAGAACGGGGGCGAGAAGCAGCCCCCACCACCAGCGCCGGAGCCTGCGCATGTCACGTCCCTCTCTGGGGATGGCCGTCGCGGGCGCTGTGGAGGAGGGATGGGTGTCGCACCGGATGGTCGTAATCAGCTGGCGTCCCCCACTTCTCCACGCGATTGTGGCGGGGTTGCTTGGCGTGGAAGTGGACGAGGATGGGAGCATCGTCCAGGCGTGGATGCGCTTCGAAGAGGCTGCGATCGCCGAAGCGAAATGCCTCCAGGACCAACGGCATCTCCCGGTGAAAGATAGCGAGGCGCATGCCCGGTGGTCCAAGGGCGACCCCGCCACTGACGTGGCAATGCACATGGAGCATGGCAGCGCCCTCGTCCGTACGCCACTCCGCCAGTACCTCGTCGCGCATCAGGCGCGTGTAGAGGCCCGAGATCTGCTTCTTGTCGTATGCCGAGTCGATGGTCAGGAACAGCTCACCCGTGAGGTCGGAGTGCGTGAGCGTGTAGCAGCGGGGCGCCATCGGACCGTCAGCTCTGATGCGCGAGCTCAGCGTAACGTGCAGCTTCTCCGGTTGCAGGCGGCTCAAGGCTTACCTCCCAGGGTCGCTCCTGGCGTGGCCTGCTTGTGGCGGTTCCGGCCCTGCGCCCCGTCGGTCATCCGGCACCGCGACCTGCTTATTGCAGCCCCGGTCACGCCGGGCCCTCCGAAGGCACCGACTCTATCGCTGACTGTCCTCGGTCCACATGCGCGCCTAACCAGTCGACAATGAGAGCCCCTCGTTCATCCAGGCGGTCTCTGACCGCCCCATGGTAGGCCTGAACCACACTGTGGAGCGCCTGGACTGAGATACGATCATCGCTATCTGTGCCTTCCATCCAGTTGGTGTAGTCGCTCAGCAGATCAATCTCGCCCAACCTCAAGGCGGCTAGAAGCGCTGCGGAGAAATCGACACTGACTTCGTGCAGCTTCTCGGGCTCCAGATCCGCGCCTCCCAGTGTCTTCCACACCTGCGCTTCCACCGACAGCTGGCGGTCGAGATAGTGGGACAGGGCCTGTTCATAGCGCTGCGATCGAGGCTCAACCGCCGTGGGCTCTGGATTCCTCACCAGGAGCCGTTCTGTCTCCTCGACTGCCTCCTTCAACGTGGCGCCCAGGAAGTGCCCCGGGATTCGCGTGCGCAGTCCTGGCAGCCGACTGAAGATACCGCCACCGAAGCCTATGGGTACGCCGTTGCCGCCCAATTGCCCAGCCATCTGGAGGAGGGTGCCTGCTGTCTGAAGTTGCTGCGCTGCGAGGATGACGAGGTCGGGCTCAGTGGTGTCGACTGTCTGTTCCATCCACCCGGGCGGGACGTCAGCGCCCAGGTAGACCACGTCCCAGCCGGCTCTACGCAACAGCAGCGCGAGGATGAGCGGGCCGATGGTATGCTGCTCCTTCGGCGGGCACGCGATCAAGACGCGACCGCGGCGGGTCGGCCGTGGTGCGCTGCCCATCAACGCTTTCAGACGACGCCGAGCCAGCTGAGATGCGAAGTGCTCTTGCTGCACGGTGGCGTCGCCCGCGTACCACTTCCGACCCATCTCCGCGACTCCCTGCTGAATGATCTCCAGGACCACCATCTCGGGAGGGAAGAGAGCAAACGATCGGGCGAGAATCTGCTCTGCCCGCTCCTCGTCAAAGGCCAGACAGGCCGACAGCCACTCCTCACGCAGGTCAACCGTCTTCTCGCCGCTTGGCGTCCTGCGTGTCTCGGAGGCCGGTGGCATTGTGATAAGAGGATCCTGGCCTTCTTCTTCGAGGCTGCGCCACAGCTCTACGGCTCTACCGATCCTGAGCCCTTCTTCCTGGCGAGCGACCAGCCAGTTCACGATGTCGACGTCGTGTCGGGAGTAGATGCGGTGACCGGCGTCCGTCCGCGCCGGTTGGGGCAGGCCGTAGCGCCGCTCCCAAGCACGCAGGGCATCGACAGTAACACCGGTTGCCTCCACCACTGCCTTCAGATTGAAAATCGGCTCCCGGTAGGTCTCTCTTGTCATCAGGGTATCTCGCTCCTCCTGTCGGTCTCTGCTCAAGAGGTATTGTAGCCCAATGTCAATAAGTTGTCAAGGAATTGATGAACATAGTGCACGCTGATGGACGCGGTTGGGCAGAATCAGAAGGGAGCCCCAGCTTCATCCTGCCGAACTTGGTGAGCATCCGTACGAAGCAGGCGGCTACTAGAGCAAAGGCCGTGAGCAGGTAGAGCCAGCCCCAGCCCTGAGTGGTCCAGTTGAATATGGAATTCACCACCTGTTCCATGTTGTCGGGCAGCAGGATGGACCACAGAATGAACAGGATGGTCAGAGAGGCCGAGACCCAGAATATCAGCGGGTCGAAGGGTCTGCCGTTTCCGTCGTTGGTCGTGGATGACATTGAGTTCTCCGTAGGTGTGTTGCCGTCCGCGCAGTGACAATCATTCCAGGGCGCTGCCGAGCTCAGCCAGCCGCTGCTTCAAGAATGCGATAGCGTCGACGGGCGTAGGGTCGACCTCGTTGAGCATCGCGGTATAGAAGCTGACGTAATCTCCCAAGTGTATCAAGGAAAGCATCTGTGCAAGAGCGCTGTCGCCACGCCCGTGTACCTCCTCAGCCGCCACGCCCTCCCGCGTTAGCAGGTCCCGCGTCACGTCCCATCGCTCTTGAACGCGCTGATGATCCAATGGCGAACGAAGCATCAGAACCACGCTGTTGTCGCGGATCACGGCCGGGATTCCAAGACCTACAACGGCGTTGTGATTCAACTCCGGGAGAACCTCGAAGAATGCCCAATGCTCGGCGTTCTCGTTGAATTGGGTCTTCCAGCGGTTTGCGACGGCAGCGAGGAACCCAGCCCCGTAGATGACGGGCAGGCTGCCCGCTAACTGGCTGGCCATCTGCTTGGCCGGGTTGCGAGGGATTGGCACCTGGACGCCAATCTGTTCCTGCCAGGCTTCCATGACCTGGGCTGACTCGGTCACCTCGTCTGAGTAGTCGTGGATGAGCCCCAGTTGATGCATCAGGCCGAGGAGCAAGACAAAGGAATAGCCGATGGCCGCCCTAGGCTGAGACTCGTAATCAAAGCGTGCGACGGGCACACCTGCCTCATCAGCCAGGTCGGCCAGCTTGCCGCCAGTGGTGACTGCGGCTGCTCGCGCCCCCCGGGCCCGCGCCTGCTCAAAGCACGACAAGGTCTCCTCCGTGTTACCGGAGTAGCTGCAAGCTACAACCAGACTGCGGGGACCCTCGACGAAGGCCGGCAGCGTGTAGCCGCGTACGACAGTGATTGGCAGAAGACACTCGTCGACCACGAGACCCTTAAGGAGCGCACCTCCGATAGCCGAACCTCCCATTCCAGCGATGGTGACGTGGTCGACGGAGCCGTATCCCGACGGAAGGGCAAGCCGCATGGACTGTTCCCAGGCTGCTGTGCACTGCCGCGGCAATTCGGCGATACGTCCGAGCATGTTGCTCGAATCAAGGCATCTGATCGGCTGGCGGTCATCTAGGTTCATTCGGGTTCCTCTCCCTGGATGCGCGAGGACTTGAGCGCTGTTAGCTGGTTGCCGTCCGGCAAGCGATGATACCAAGGTGGTGATCGCTTGTCAACCTTGCATGAAAGGCCACAAAGCATTATAATCCTGTTTGGCAATCGGGGAAGTGTCGGAATGGGCAGACGAGCGTGACTTAGGATCACGTGGGGAAACCCGTGCGGGTTCGAATCCCGCCTTCCCCATGGTCGGACTCCGTGAGTAGGCGCGTAGAATACGCGCCTACTGGTGTGGAGGGCCTGGGCTGCGTTCACGGGTCAGGTGGTAGGTCTGGGAGTTGGTCCCCGGCTCTGGCTATCACGAGGGCGAACGAGTCTTTGAACGCTTCGTTAGACTTGACATTGACAGGAGGCACAGTCAGTTGAAGATCACTACCGAATCCATCGGCGAGCGTCAGGTGGCGATGACCATTGAGGTGGATGAAGAGCGCTTGGGACGGGCCAAACAACAAACTGCCCGGGAGATCTCCAGGGAGGTCGACATCGCTGGATTCCGCAAGGGAAAGGCACCTTACGAGGTTGTTGTGCAGAGGCTCGGGCCGGATGCCGTGCGCCAGGAGCTGGTGAACGTCCTGGCGGAAGACGTCTATCGCGAGGCTCTGGAGGAAGAGGATATCGTCCCGTACGCGCCCGGGACGCTGGAGCAAGTGGAGTTCGAGCCCCTCAGGTTGCAGTTCGTCGTCCCCCTGACTCCCGAGGTTGAGTTGGGGGACTATCGGAGCTACCGGCGTGAGTTCCCCGAACCGGAGGTCTCGCGTGAGATGGTGGAGCGCGCGCTGGAGAGAATCCAGGAACAGAACGCCATCCTCAATCCGGTCGATCGAACGGCAGCGGAAGGCGATCTGCTGGTAGGATCTCTTGTGGGACGAGCGAGCGGCGGAGCCGTCTTCCTGGATGAGGAAGAGGCTCGCATCCTGCTGGAGCCCGGCGAGGATGAGCCCATCCCAGGCCTGGTTGAATCGCTGGTCGGTCTGGAGGCGGGAGAAGAGAGTACATTCAAGCTGACTCTGCCCACGGACTTCGCAGTGGAGGAGCTGCAGGGAGAGGAGGCGGAGTTCAGCGTCGAGGTGGAGAACGTCTATGAGCGCATCCTTCCTGAGCTCGATGACGACCTGGCCCGTACAGTGGGGAAGTACGACAGTTACGAGGAGCTGGAGGAAGATGTGCGGAACCGGCTGCGCGAGCGCCAGCAAGCCCAGGCGGAGGGCGAGTACGCCGAGCAGGTGCTGGGTGAGGTTATCGAGGAGGCCGAGGTCTCGTACCCGCCGATCCTGCTAGAGGAGGCGCTGGATGAGGCGGTCGAGAGCTACGAGGCGGAGGTGGAGCGACGCGAGCACATGATGCTGAAGGACTACCTGCGCATTCAGGGCAGGACGATGGACGATGTGCGGGAGGAACTGGCGCCTGAAGTGCAGAAATCCCTCAAGCGCTCCCTCGTCCTGGGCGAGATCGTGGAGCGGGAAGGTCTCGAGGTGAGTGAGGAAGAGCTGGACGTCGAGATCGCAGAGTCGAGCGAGAAGTACGGAGAGCGTGCTGAGGAGGTACGGGCCGCGCTCAGCACACCGGGGCGACAGCGCAACATACGGAACCGTATGCTCGCCAACAAGGCGATAGAGCGACTTGTGACTATCGCCAAAGGAGACGCCGCTGAGAGTGGTGTCGGTGAGGAAGGATCGGGCGAGACGAAGGAGCGTGAGGGCTCCGAAGAGAACGATGACGCTGGAGCGTAGAGTTTCCTGAAAGGGGGAGACGATGCCGTTAGTTCCAATGGTGGTCGAGTCGACGGGGCGCGGTGAGCGTGCCTATGATATCTACTCCAGATTGTTGAGGGACCGCATCATCTTCATAGGCACCCCAATCAGCGATCAGGTAGCCAACCTGGTGGTGGCGCAGATGCTTTATCTTCAGAGCGAGGATCCCGAGAGGCCGATCTCGCTGTACATCAATTGCCCGGGGGGCGTCATCTATCACGGGCTGGCGATTTACGACACGATGCGCCACGTTGATGCGCCGGTGCACACCTATGCCGTAGGGGTGACCGCAAGCATGGGTACCGTGCTTCTGGCGTCGGGTGATGCGGGGCATCGGTACGCGTTGCCCCACGCTACCGTCCACATGCATCCCGCCGGAGGGAGCGCTCAGGGATACGCCCCGGATGTCGAGATCCAGTACAAGGAGCTCAAGCGGGTTGAGGATCTGCTTCATCGACTTCTGGCTGAGCACACCGGGCAGACAGTGGAGCAGATTGCCGCCGACTTCGAGCGCGATCGCTTCATGACGGCCCAAGAAGCGGTCGATTATGGGCTTGTGGATCAGATCCTAGAGAAGGCGCCGGCCGAGGAAGAGTAATCGACGGCGCTGCGGCAGAGTAGGATGGGAGACGTTGCCTGGGTCCGGCCCTGGCAGCGTCTTTCTTCATCGAGGGGCAGCATCCAGTCTGTCCTCGGCGGTCTGCAAGATCGCTGCGATCTCCTCTGCGACGCCGCTTGGCAAGGGGGGATGTTCATGGGTGGCGAGAATCGTGCGCAGGCGCCGGTTCACCCGCTCGAGGGTCGTCTCAGCACCGCAGGCAGCCCAGATCTCCCACGAAGCGCGGTCCATGAGGGACGGTATCCAGATCTCCTCGCGACAACGATCGGCGGTGTCTTTCTCGGTCAGGAAGTGTCCTCCCGGGCCGACTCTGTCTATCACGTCAAGCATCAGCGTCTCGTCGGTGATCTCAATCCCTTTGACGATGCGCCGTGCCATCCCGATAATCTCATCGTTCAGCACGAGCATCTCGAGCGAACCGATATCAGCGCAGTCCAGGAAACCTACGTCGTGGATGAGTGTGGCCCCACTCAGGGCGGAGAGCAGCACCTGTACAGCGCTCTCTGTCGCTGCCTGAAGATCGATCACCTTCGCCTCCGAGGCGCCCGCGGTGCCCATGAAGGGGATGCCCAAGTGGCGGCAGGTGTCTGAGAGCGCCGCACAGTAGAGACTCATCTCTGGTGCTCCATAGGAAGGTCTGGCCGTTCGCAAGTCCATCGGCTGGGGCGCGCTCCCGACGCAGACCGCGGCGCCGGGCTGCTTCAGCTGAAGGATTGACAGCCCGCTCAACATCCCGGCTAGAGAGACCACCAGGGTGCCTGCCCCGGTGATCGGCGAAGTGCTCCCCGCAGAGCCGCCGCCCAGGTAGACCACAGGTAAACCCCGGCTTACGGCCCAGAGTACATTGGCCAGATCTTCGTCTGTGTGCTGAAGCGGCGATTGGAAGGTGGCGAAGAGGGCGAGGAAAGGACGCTGTAGAAGCGACTCCTCGTCTCCGGCAATGGCGACGGCGATATCGTAGATATCAGCCACGTTGGCGACAGAATAGGCCCAGGGAAGGATGGGTTTTGCCGTGTGGACGGCCAGCTCGGCGAACTCGTGGACGGGGGACAGCTCAGGGGCGACGTCGTCGATGAGGGCCAGACCCATCACGTAGTCGAGGTTATCGAGCGCATCGCACACGAGGGCAGCCAAGGCCGGATCACCACGCTGGGACTTGCGCCGTTCTCCGGTTTCGGGATCGATGAAGTACGTGCACGTCGGGCCGGGGCCGAAGCGAACGCAGTCCACGACCTGCTTGTCGAGCTCGGGAGCGCACACTTCGATCCTGTACCGCTCGTCCTGCCGCCTGGCGTCGCCCACCGGCCGTCCCCACAGTGTGAAGGAGCGCGGCGTGACCGCGACGGCGTCTTCGATAACCCCGGGGGGGATGCGGACTCTGACCCCGTCCACCGAGGCACCCGCTTGAGAAAGCAGACTGCGTGCTTCCTCGTTTCGTACGTTGACGCCAGTGACCTCCAAAGACTCTAGGGTGGCCTGATAGAGTCTCTGAATCTGATGGTCGGATAGCACGCGGAACTGTGGTGTCTGATGGGTACAGCCGTGGTTGGTGTTCACTTGCAATCCATACTCCGGGTAGCTTGGCTGAGCAGCGGGTGTCGAATCAACTGAGTTGCACGTTTCGCGCCTTGATGGCAGCAAGGGTGCGGGCCATCTCGTTCTGAAGGATAGTGATACCCTCGTCGACGCCCATGCCCGGCTTCGCCATAACGACGTCGGGCTGGGTTGCCAGAGCGACGTGTACCGTTACCCGCGCCGACAAATCTGTCTCGGTGCAGCTTCCGCCCAGCAACGCACCGATGTTACCTTCTCTACAGGCGAGCACCGCTTCGATTGAGTTGTGGACGCTCCCCAAGTCCGGCATCTTGATGTGGATCATGTCGGCGGCCTGCGCCGCGACGAAAGCCTGGATGTCGTCGAGGGTGTTTGCCCACTCGTCGGCGACGATCTGGAGCTTCATCTTGCGGAACTGAAGGTACTCCCGGAGGGTTCTCATGGTCTCGATCTGAGCAGTCCGGCTATCCATGATAAGCGGGCTCTCCAGCCGCAGGGTAGACGGCTGGACAGACGACTCCAATCGATAGAGGTAGCCGAGTATGCGCCCAAGATTGGCGTCGACCATGCGTCCCACCGCGCCGTGGACATCGAGATGAATGGTCGGGTTGTAATGGAGGCCACCGAGCTCTTCCAGTCGGGTACGTAACCAGCGCAGGTACCGGATCAGCGCGTCTCCATCCTCCCCGAGCTGGGTTGGGAGATCCTCGACCAGGCCGTGGGGCAGCGACTCGACCCGTCGAATGATCATCTTGTCCGCATTCTTCCGACGGTCGGCGCCCGCCTGGGCATGGATCGGGACGGGATCCGCAGGCTGTGCGAGATCCCATTCATCGGCGATGACCTCGGCCATGGTCCGGCCCTTCGTGACGGCCGCCGCCTTGAGCAGTGCCTGGCTGACGCCGTATCGGACGGCTGGATGGAGCAAACGTTCCGTCGTGACGGTCTCTGCAGGCGGGGTCTCCGCCGGCGAGGCCTCCTCAGTCTGACCTGACTGGGCGTGGGGGGCACTGGCGCCAAGGAGACGGAACGGGGCAGTCAGCAGGTCGCGGCGGGAGGGCTCTGGGCTCGGTGCTTGTTCGTGCTCGCCGCGGGCCCTCTGCTCCGGCACGACCATCTCGACTGTCTCAGTAAGTGAGTCAATTCGGACCGCCAGGTCGCGGAAGGAGCTAATCTTTCGGCCTTCGAGGAAGGGCGCTATCTGGCGGCGGATCGTGCTCAGTCCGTCGGCGGCGCGAAAGACCGGTTCCCGTCCTCCGATCCCAGCGTACGCCACGGATACACAGTCTCCCCAGACGATGCGGAAGGCATCTGGGTGTGGTGCAGTTGAGGCAGACACGTTGAGGATAAGCCCCACGGAGACCGCGTCCGCGACCTCCCGGATCCGACGGAACCCGGGCGTCGTTGGCTCGGCCGTGTACTGCTCCGCCAGGGGGACTGGGGTGTCCTGCAGCGCGGCCAGATCGGTGTAGTAGTAGGCACCGGTGGCCGGCACGGCGAGGACACCTACGATCTCGCTCATCTCTAGTGCTGCTGGCGCACGTCGATCAGCTTCTGTCCCTCGATCCTCTCCAGGACGGCTACCAGCTCTGCCTGGGGCACATTCCGAACCTTAATCACGCAGTCCCAGTGACTGGGGTCCTTGGGTGTCTGCACGCCTCCACTGGCATAGATGCCCCACCCGTTGTCGGCAATGGCACCGATGAGCTTGGCAAGCTCGCCTTTGCGGTTGGGCATACGGACCGTGGCGCGGATCCCTGGGGTACGCCCCCCTAACAAGTCAGTTAGCTGGGCCATCATGTCGATTTCGGTGATGATGCCGATTACGGTATTGCCGTCCATCACCGGTAGACAGCCGATTCTGTGGCGGGTCATCACCTGGGCGGCTTCCTCAAGGGCGACGTCGGGTTCAATGGTGATCACGGCGTCCCGCTTCACCATGACGTCCTGGAGCGTCAGGTTAGACAAGAAGCGGGTGATCTCCCAGACGTTGAGACTGGCCAGGTCGGTCGGTGGGATTCGCATTCTCTGTCGCGTGACCAGGCCGACCAGCTGTTTCCCTGTCTCCACGACCGGCAGGTGTCGGACGCTGGTCTCGGCCATGATGCCTTGGGCCTCGACAATGGACATCGTCGGATCGCCCATGACGGGGTGTCGGGTCATGTAATCTCTCACGAACATTTGGCAGTCTCCTTCCCTCTACCGTGATGTGACGACCGGGTCCATTTTGCGGAGCTCCTCCAAAGGGATGTGGCACATGATGCGGTGTTCGTCGCTGTTGTGCTGCCACGGCGGCACATCCTGCTCGCAGATCTTACCGCCATCGGGCAGCAGATCCCTACGAGGACAACGGGTGTGGAAGACGCACCCGCTGGGTGGGTTGAGCGCGCTGGGCACTGTACCGTGGAGCCTGATGTGCTTCTGCTCCGCGGTGGGGTCGGGTATGGGCACCGCCGAAAGCAGTGCCTCCGTGTAAGGCTGGTAGGGCGGCGCGTAGATGTCCTCGGCCGGCCCGATCTCGACGATGTGTCCGAGGTACATCACGGCGACGTAGTCGGAGAAGAAGCGCACCACGCTCAGGTCGTGGGCGATGAACATCATGGTCGTGCCATATTCCTGCTGGATCTCCATGAGCAAGTTGAGCACTGCTGCCTGGACGGATACGTCCAGTGCGGAGACCGGCTCATCGCACAACACCAGGTCTGGTCGGCTGGCGAAGGCGCGGGCGATTCCGACACGCTGTTTCTCTCCACCGCTGAGCTGCCGTGGCAGACGATCGCAGTAGCTGGCATCGAGCCGTACGGCGCGAAGCAGGCGCACGACCTCGTCGCGGACTTGATCCGACGGCACCACGTTGAATCGGCGCAAGGGACGACCGATCTGATGCCCGACGTTGTACGAGGGGTTCATCGTCGAATCGGGATTCTGGAAGACCATCTGCAGTTCCTCGATCAATTTGACGTCGCGCTCTGAGACGGGAACTGTGATGTCAAACCCAAGGAACTGCGCCTCCCCCGCTCTGGGTGTCTCCAGGCCGATGATGGTCTTGGCCAGGGTGCTCTTCCCGCAGCCCGACTCACCCACAACTCCCAAGGTCTTCCCTGGCGGCACCTGCAGGCTCACGTCATCGACTGCCTTGACGTACAGCTTCTCACCGAGGCCCACGAGGCTGAGGACGGACCTCGACTCCTGCTCATAGTACGTCTTGAGGTCTTTCAGCCGGATGATCGGTTCCTGACCATTGCCTCCTGCTCTCGAGGCGAACTCGGGCACCAAGCCGTCGGGAGGCCTCCAGGTGCTGGGATCTATCGTCTCCGAGTAGAAGCAGCGGGCGCTGTGGCCAGGTGAAAGCTCTCGCAGCTGGGGCTTCTCATTGTGACAGCGATCCGTGCTGTAGTCGCAGCGAGGGGCGAAGATGCACGCTCCCTCGGGCCTGTCCTTGGGCGCCGGCACACGTCCACGGATGGGGTAGAGGATGCTGCTCTCTTTGGTGGAGCCGAGCTTGGGCACGCAGCGCATCAAGCCCTGCGTGTAGGGATGCTGTGGAGCGTCGTAAATCGCCTCGACTGATCCTACCTCTACCATTTCGCCGGCGTACATGACCCCTACGCGATTGCACACTCGAGCGACCACCCCCAGATCGTGGGTGATGTACACGATGGCGGTGTCGAAATCGTGCTTCAGATCTTCAATCAGATCCAGAACGACTGCCTCCACCGTCACGTCCAGGGCCGTGGTCGGCTCGTCCATGATCAGCAGGGCTGGGTTGTTGAGCAGGGCCATAGCGATCACCACACGCTGCTGCTGACCACCCGAGATCTGATGGGGATAGCGTTCCATCACGTTTGCCGGGTCCGGCATGTATACGCGCTCCAGCATACGGATGGACTTCCCTCGTGCCTCCTTCTTGGCAATGCCTCTGTGGACGGTCAGTACCTCGGTCAACTGATCGCCAATAGTGACCGAGGGGTTGAGGGCCTGCATAGGGTCCTGATAGACCATCGAGATCTGATCGCCGCGGAGCTTGCGGAGCTCCTCCTGAGACCGCCCGATCAGCTCCCGTCCCTGGAACTTGATGCTGCCCCCGACGATCTTGCCGTTTGGCCCCAGAAAGTCGACGATGCCGAAGGCCACCGTGGACTTACCGCAGCCCGATTCGCCCACCACGCCAAACGTCTCGGCACGATCGACCTGGAACGAGACGTTGCGTACCGCCTCGATGTCGCCGTACCGCGTCTCATAGGAGATTGCCGCGTTCCGGAGTTTCAGGATCGGCGCATGGCCGTGTCTCTTCATCGTCATGGTTGCTTCCTCTCCCTATTGGTACCGGGTAGACTCCTCGCTCAGGCCATCGGCGAAGAGGTTGAGCCCTACGACCAAAGAGCCGATAGCCACGGATGGCCATAGGGCCGCCCACGGGCTACCTGACAGAATATACTGTCGTCCCTTGGCAACCATGCTGCCCCAGTCTGGTGAGGGGGGCGGCAGCCCCAGACCGAGGAAACCGAGGGTGCCCATGGCGAAGATGGCGTACCCGACGCGCAGCATGGCATCCACGATGATCGGCCCCCGGGCGTTGGGGAGAATCTCCACAAACATGATGTACCAGGGGCTCTCGCCCCGCACCTCGGCAGCGCGGACGTAGTCTCGCGTGCGGATGTCGAGTGTGAGACTGCGCACGAGGCGGGCGATGCCAGGTGTCCCGACGATGGCGATGGCCAGCACGACGTTCGTCGCCGATGCTCCGACCGCGGCGATGATGATCATGTAAAGCAGGACGACGGGAAAAGCCATCATGGCGTCCAGCAGGCGCATCACCACCTCGTCGACCCAGCCTCCCAGGTAGCCACCCATCAGGCCGAGCGTTGAACCAACGAGCAGCCCCAGCAGCACGCCCCAGAGGGCGGTTCCCAGAGGCAGCCAGAAGGTCTCCGTGACGGGTAGCACCACGAGCACGACGCGGGCCCCGTAGATCAGCCGAGTCCAGATATCCCTGCCGAGGCTGTCAGTCCCCAGAGGATGCCTGGCCGAGGGAGCCTCGTTCTGTGCGGTGTAGTCCTGCTCGGTCGGGGTGTACGGGGTGAGGAGTGGAGCGAAGATAGCCACGAAGATCCAGAACAGGATGATGAGCAGCCCGACGACGGCTATCTTGGACTCGAAAAGGATCGAAATGCCCTCCCACAGGCGCGCCAACCCTGACGGTTGAGCGCTTGTCTTGGGCATGGTCTGTTCGGTACCTGCCATAATCCTCTCCTTATGGCTCCCACAAGTCGGAATCCTGGTACCCTTGGGCCAACGAAGTCGGTCCTCTAGGTGAAGCGGATGCGCGGGTTCAGGAATGTATACAGGATGTCGGCGAGGAGCTGAGTGGTCACTGCGACCGCGACCAGGACCATGGCCCCGCCCTCAATGGCGTTGAAGTCCTTGAACAGAGTAGAGTCCAGGATGTAGCTGCCGAGGCCTGGGTAGCCAAAGATGACCTCAACGACGACGATTCCCCCCAAGAGCCAGTTAACGTGCAGCATAATGACCGTGATCGGGGCCATCAAGGCATTGCGCACCGCGTGCTTGAACACGATGCGCCGGTACGGTAACCCTTTCAGAAAGGCCGTGCGTATGTAGGGTTCCCGCATGACCTCGGCCATACTGGCGCGGGTGATGCGCAACACGTAGCCGAGCTCGATCAGGGTCAGCGTGGCGACCGGCAAGATGAGCATTCTCGGCCTCTCCCAGGGTGCCTTCTCCCCGAATACGGTGGCACCAGGTACCAGATCCAGCCAGAAGGCGAAGATCAGGATCAAGAAGATGCCGGTGACGAACTGCGGGGTCACCGAGAACATCATGCCACCGACGGAGAGCACGCGATCGATGGTCTTTCCCTGGTTCAGACCGGCGATGAGGCCCAGCAGCAGAGCGAGGGGCATGACGATGACGAAGGCGATGCCGGCCAGCACCAGAGAGTTGCGCAGTCTTCTGAAGAGCAGATCCGCGACAGGCCGGCCAGTCCGGAGGGAGAGTCCGGGGTCACCTCGGACGAGCCCTTTCTGCAAGGGCACGTACTCAGCCGGGCCGCCTATGGACGCGAGCCAACCCGACCCAGGGACCAGGCGCCAGACGACCTCGCCGGTGCCCTTCTGCCACTTGACGGCGCGGTTTCCGGTATCGACGCCCCAGAAGGTGCGGGCAACCCGGGCCCCCTGGGCCCTCTGGCTGCGAACGATGGTGGAGGCGGTCTCGTCGAGCCGATTCGCGGCGGCTGCAAGGCTCTGGCGTGCTGTCTCTGCGTCTTCACTCTGGAGATCGTCAGCAGCCTGCGTCAGGGATTCCCCTAGCTCGGGCAGGTCGTCCTCCAACTGGTTTCCCATGGCTGCCAGGAGGTCGGCGATGAGCGTCTGGTCTGCGGCCTCCAGCGTTCCCTGAGAGGGATCGGAGAGGCGCCGCAAGGCCACGACAGCCTGGCGATAGTCCTCCGCCTCCAGCGCGTAGATGAACGTGCCGAGCGAACCCGTCAGTTCATCCAGGCGGGGGGCTACGTCCTCGAGGGTGGCAAGAGCTGCGGCCATGTCTCCATCGTCAAGGCTTTGAGCCGTCTGCTCCAGCTGATCCGCGAGACGTGGGTCCGCTTCCTGCAGGTCCTGGGCAGCTCCACGGAGCTGACGAGCCATGGACTCGATATCGGACCGGCCGAGCTGGGCCGCCGGGATATCGGACAGCTGCTGATGGATCACAAGAGCCTGCAAGACGCGGTTCTTCCCGCCGACCCGACTTGCGAGCTGCTGAAGGGTGGTCTGCTTTCGTAGGGCGTCCGGGTCGATCATGGCCTCAAGAGCCGCCTCCGGTTCGGACAATGCGGCTTCGAGGGCCTCCTCAGATGGATGCTCCCGGTCCAGTATGGCGATGATCTGGTCAGTCTCCCGGAGAATCGCCTCGCGGTCTGCATCGTCAAGCTGGTCGTCCTGGGCTATCTCTGCACGGTACTGGGTGAGGAGCTCCATCTCTCGAGATGGGTCCTCCACACGCCAGCGGTCATTGTCAACCGTCTTCGTCACGCTGCCGTCGGGCTGGCGGCGGTTAGCGATGAGGTCTTCTCCCTCCATGTCCCAGCGTATCAGACTCCCATCCGCGTCCACGGCCCACCACTCCCTGAAGCCGTCCTCGGTGGTGATCTGCTTGACGGGCATGCCGATGCGGCGCTCCGCCCGCCAGTCGCTCCCGATCAGCCAGTTGAGATAGCGGACGTAGAAGGGCTTGTCCAAGCCCTGTTGTTTGAGAAAGGAGGCCTCTTGCTCAGGCGTGATGTGGATACCCAGCACGTTTCGCGCCACATTGCCCGGGGCGGCCTCAGTGATGAGAAAGACGGCGATGGAGACCAGAAGCATGGTCAGCAGCATGAGCAACAGCCGCCGTAGGATGAACTTGGCCATAGGCGATGGTCCTTTCAGATGCGGTCATCGCCCGGGAGAGAACCACCCGGGGCGGGACCGGCGTAGACGTGGACTGTAGCCTGTACCGTCGACCGCTTGACCACCGCCGTGCGGGGATGGCGGTCATCCCTCGGTCAGCGGCCGACGGTAGGGTCACCCGCTTACGCTGGAGCCCGTCAGCAGCCGTTGGCGCGACGGGTTTCAGCGACTTATGCTTGTTCCTTCCAGACCTCGTTGAACATCATGTAGTAGGTCGGGTGGAGTGGAACGTTGTTGAGATCCTTGCCGTAGACGTACCAGATGTTGCGCCAGAAGGGAACGCCCACCGATCCGCGCTCGTACTGGATGCGCTCCAGGTCGCAGAAGATCTCGCGACGCTTCTCGACGTCGAGGGTGCCGTTGGCTTCCTTGAGGAGCTCGGAGAACTCGTCGTCCTGCCAACGCGACTCGTTCCACGAAGCGGGGTTGCCCTCTTCGTCGAAGACGTAGGCGAGATTCAGCACCATGGTGCCCAGGGGGCGATGGGTCCACGGGGTGATGCCCAGTGCCACCTCGGTCCACTGCTCCCAGTACTGGGTGTTGGGCATGGTGTTGAGGGTGATGTTGAACCCCCCCGCTGCCGCGTCCTCCTTGAGGATCTCGGCGTACGAGACGACGTCTCCCCAGCCACTGCCCACAGCCAGCTCTACGTCCACGCCGTCAGGGTAGCCCGCGTCTGCGAGCAACTGCTTGGCCCTCTCGGGGTCATACTCGGGCACGGGCATATCGCAGTACTCCGGATGAACGGGAGCCACGTGGAAGTCCTCTCCGGGGAGACCCTCGCCGAAGTAGGCCAAGTTGAGGATCTTCTCGTGATTCTGGCACAGCTTGAGGGCCATGCGCACATCATTGTCCGTCCACGGTTCCATATCCACGCGCATACGGAGCAGACGCGTCTGGGCTGTGGGGAGGCCCTCGACGACGACGTCGTCGGAGTCCTGGAGGGCGAGGAAGATGTCGGTGCCCCCGATGTCGCCCAGGTCGAGAAGATCGACCTCGCCGCCCTGCATGGCCGCGATCCAGGCCGACGTCTCGGCGCCCATGTCGATGAACTCCATCTCGTCAAGGTAGGGGAGGGGCTGTCCGTCGTCCCCGTCCTGCCAGTAATCGTCTCGGCGCTTGAGCAACACGCGCTCGCCCTCGCTGTATTCCTCCAGGGTGTAGGGCCCTGTGCCGTGCGGTGCCTTGAGGAAGTCTCCCTCGAAGGTTCGGTGGTTGAGCACGAGCGCCGGATAGTGGAAGAGGTGCTCCGGGACAGCGATCTCCGGTGTGTCGAGGTGCAGCTTGACGGTATATTCGTCGACCTTCTCGATGCCGCTTGCGCTCAGGTAGCCGCCCATCAGGCCGAGAATGGACGAGCCGACATCCTCATCCAGCCATTCGTTCAGGGTGAAGACCACGTCGTCGGCGTTGAACTCGTCGCCGTTGTTGTGCATGACGCCCTGGCGTAGATTCAGCGTCCATTCCGTCAGGTCCTCACCGACCTCCCAGTCCTTGAGCAGCCAGGGATGGGTGACGTTGTCGCCGTCGGTGTAGGTCAAGTACTCCGCCACCTGGCGCAGCTGGTTCGACGGCGATACCCAGGAGAACTGGGCTGGGTGTGTGACCTTCTGCACCTGCGATGCGACGCGAAGCCGGCCCCCGCGCTGTGGTCCTGCGGCCGGCTCTTCGGCGGGTTCCTCCGGTTCGGCCGGCTCCTCGGGGGGTTCCTCGGTGGGCTCCGGCGTGGGTTGAGCACAGCCGGCGAGGAAGGTCCCGGCAGCCGCGGCGGACATACCGAGCAGCGTGGCATTACGGAGGAACTCACGACGGGTGATCCTTCCGACTCGATAGAGCTCCTTCAACTCGGGGATGTAGGGGTGTGCCTCGTTCCTGTCTTCTTTCTTGATGATCTCCATCAGTTACTCCTCCTAAGGCTGATCTGAGTCCTATGTTAAGGGCTGCTCTGCCCTTCTGGTCCCTGCGTCAGAGGGTCTGTCGGCATCACCTCCTCTGGTCGCATCCCTGACAGAGCCCGGTTCCTGCAGCGACCCAGCACGACCGGGTTGTGAGTAGATGTACGTGTAGGCCGACGGTTTTCCACCGTCCCGAAGAAGACGGGGAGCAAAATGAAGTCATGGCTCTGGCTACGTGCGCCGTATGTTGTTGGATGAACACCAAGCTTGAGGGAGTTCACCGGATTGCTGACGAACAGGTCAGTGGAAGTCGATTATACTCGTACGGGACGAGGTGTCAAACGGGACTCGGGATCCCCCTGGAGGCCCCAGAAGGTGGTGCTTGACACGATAGTGTGTGGGGATAGAATGGGGCGGCTCCGAGATCCATCGCCTACGTTGACAAGTTGCCGGAGCGACGACCGGCAAACGATGAATAGGAACAGGAGAGAAGCAGACCATGCCTAGACCACGTGGTTGGCGGCAAACCAGCGCCAGATACGGACGGATGATGGCTGAGACGTGCGAGCGGATTCACATGGCGAGCCTCGAGATTCTGGAGCGGGTGGGGATCGACGTGCACGACGAGAAAGCCCGGACGATCCTGGGTGATCATGGCGCGTGGGTGGACGATCTGCGGGTCCGTATGCCGGCGTACATGGTAGAAGGGGCCCTCGACGTGGCTCCGGCGCGCATGACGCTGTGCGACCGGGGGGGCGATGTGGCGATCCGGGCCTGGGGGTACGAGACTGCTTTCGGTGGTGGATCTGACTGCTTGTACGTGCTCGATCATCGAACCCGCGAGCGGCGGAAGGCGGTGCTTGAGGATGTGCAACAGGCGATCACGGTGATGGACGGTCTGCCCGAGTTTGAGTTCGTGATGTCCGGGTTCCTGCCCTCGGACGTGGACCAACAGGTGTACGACGTATACCAGATGGAGGTGATGCTCAATCACACGAGCAAGCCGATCGTATTCGTGACCCCGGATTATGACGGGTGTGTGACAGCGGTCGAGATGTGCGAGGTGGTCGCGGGAGGCGAGGATGCGTTCCGCCAGAAGCCGTTTGCGACGTGCTACATCAACGTTACCTCCGGGCTGGTAGCGAACCAGGAGGCGGTGCGGAAGTGCATGTATCTGGCGGAGAAAGGTCTGCCGATGCTCTACATCCCCATCAACGCTGCCGGGGTCAACTCGCCGTCGACGACGGCCGGCTGCATGGCGACGCTCAACGCCGGCACGCTGCTGGGAATCGTGCTGGCCCAACTGGTGCGGGAGGGTACGCCGGTTGCAGTTCCGGGTTGGAACGGCGGCCCCTACAATCTGAAGTCGATGGTGGGCAACTACGTGCTTGCCGACGAGCAGGGGGTGGCGGCGTCGATGGGGAAGTTCTACGATCTCCCTGTGTTCGGGCTGGGTGGCGCCACGGACTCGAAGGTGCTGGATCAGCAGTGCGCGGCGGAGGCAGCGCTGAGCCTCTTCACCGCGCACCTCAACGGAGCGAACATCGTTCACGACTGCGGGTTCATGGACGCCGGGATGCAGGGCTCGCTCCAGTTGATGGCGATCGACAACGACTTGATCGCCTGGATCCGAGCGGCCACCGCGTCGGTGGAGGTCAATGAGGAGACGCTGGCGCTGGACGTGGTGGAGGAGCTCGGACCCACGGGCAACTACCTTTCCCACGACCATACGTATCGGCACTTCCGGGACGCTCACTACTCCGAGCTGGCGGATAAGCGTCAGTACGATAGCTGGTTGGAGCAAGGGGGGACGACGATGGAGGAGCGGGCGAGCGCGGAGGTGGAGAAGATCCTGAAGACCCATCAGCCGGAACCCCTGCCAGAGGAGGTACAGGCTGTGCTGCGCGAGATTGTGGAGCGGGAAGAGCGCCGGGTGAGCGGATGAGAAACGGAGACCATCAGCGAGGGAGGAGTTGACGATGCACGACGACGAGCGTTTCTTCATGCGAGGCCGCTGGCGGTACGACCCGGAGGCTGCGGCGGGGGCCGGTGCGGACGCGGCGATGGGTTTCGACACGCGAGCGCTGCACGCCGGGTTTGACCCGCTGGAGAGCGTGGAGGATTTCCGCTCCTTCGTGCCGCCGATCGTCCAGTCCGTGACGTATCCGTACGAGCGGTTCGACGAGATTCCGTACCCGGTCTACGGACGGACGAAGACGCCGACGACGGCGGTCCTGGAGGAACGGCTGGCCTCTCTGGAGGGTGGGGAGGCATGTGTGACAGCGGCGTCGGGATCCCAGGCGCTGTTCAACCTGGTGTTCACGCTGGCCCGCCCGGGTGACAACGTGGTGACCAGTCTGAATATCTACGGGGAAGGGTACAAGCAAGCGGCCACGATCTTCCCGGAGCGGTGCAACGTGGAGTTTCGCTTTGCGGACGATCCGGCCGATCTGGATTCCTGGGACGGAGCCATCGATGATCGGACGGTGCTGGTGTGGGTTGAGACACCGAGCAACCCCTGTCTGTTCGTGACGGACATCGCCGGCGTGGCGGACGTCGCGCACGGAAGGGGGGTGCCCCTGCTGGTGGACAACACGGCGGCCACGGCGGCGCTCCAGAGGCCGATGGAGCTGGGGGCGGACATGGTGCTGCTGTCGGTGACGAAGTTCCTGTGTGGGAACGCCAGCGTCCTGGGCGGGGCGGTGGTCGGGCCGGAGCCGCTGGTGGAGGACGTCCGCTGGAACACGACCGAGTTCGTGGGGGCCGTGCTACAGCCCTTCGAGGCCTGGCTGACGCTCCAGTTTCTGGAGACGCTCTCGCTGCGCATGGCCCGGCACAGCGCGAACGCCCAGCGGGTGGCGGAGTATCTGGACGGGCATCCGCAGGTCCTGCACGTCAACTACCCCGGGTTGGTCGACCATCCCCAGTATGCGCTAGCGCGGCGCCAGATGGACGGAGCCGGTGGTATGCTGTCGTTTGTGGTGCCCGGGGGAGTGGAAGGTGCGGCTGCGGTGATCGACAACTTCGAGTTGATCACCCATGCGGTGACGTTCGGCACGAGCCGGACGATCTGCATGCACCCGCCAACGATCACGCACGAGCACATGAGTGTGGAGGAGCGCGCTGAAGCGGGCATCGATGACGGGCTGATCCGCCTGTCGGTGGGTCTGGAGAACGCGGAGGATCTGGTCGCAGATCTGGATCAGGCGCTCCGCGGGTAGACTGGTAGGGGTGCGGTTTCACCAAACGTCTGCTTCGGGACCGGATCGGACTGTCTGAATCTGCTTGGGGCGGGGACCGAGGAGCAGCGGAAGCTCGGGACGGACGATCTGGCACCCCGATCTGCTCAGCCGTGAGATTCGAGAGATGTGGGTGGAGCTGGCGGCCACTCGCCGGGGGAGTGGCTGACGGAGAAGGTCCAGAGGATCTCCCAGGAACACCGACCGGATCCGCTGCCTCGGGAGAAGAAGGGGCAGGTGGGGGGAATCCTGGAGACGGCCAGCCGTGGAAGATCACAGAGGAGAGCAACAGATGGTGTTTGCTGAACGGGTGGGACAGCTGGTGCCCGAGGGGGCCTACGCGGTGCTGGCGAAGGCTCAGGCGCTCGAGGCGAAGGGGCGGGACATCATCCATCTGGAGATTGGCCAGCCGGACGTGCAGACGTTTGACAACGTGGCGCATGCCGGGATGCGGGCCATCGAGGAGGGGCGCACGCGGTACAACCCGCCGGCGGGGGTGGAGGTGCTACGTGAGGTGATCGCCGAGGACGTGGGGCGGCGGCGGGGGATCGAGGTGAAGCCCTCGGAGGTGGTGGTCACGCCGGGCGTCAAGCCAATGCTGTTCTTCCCCACGCTGGCGCTGGTCGAACCAGGCGACGAGGTGATCTACCCAGATCCGGGTTTCCCGACGTACGCGGCGATGATCGGTGTGGCGGGTGGGGTTCCGGTGCCGATTCGGCTGCGGGAAGAGACGGGTTTCGCTTTCGACCTGGATGCGTTCGACAAGGCCCTAAGCAAGCGAACGCGCCTGATTGTG
>JAWLCP010000042.1:0-23209 GCA_041687115.1 Anaerolineae bacterium | reverse complement strand
GGCGGGCAGGCTGGTGATGTTCCTATCCTTGAAGACCACCGTCCCGGAACTGACGGGATAGATGCCGGTGATCATATTGAAGATGGTCGTCTTGCCCGCACCGTTGGGGCCGATGAGGCCGACCAGCTCCCCTTCCTTGATCTCCACGTCGAACTCGTGGACCGCCCGGAGACCGCCGAAGAACTTCGTCAACCCGTCAATCTTGATTACCGTCGAGTTTCCGTTTGACTGCGGCATGTGTTCCTCGCCTCCCCTATTCATCCGACACCGACGATTGTGTCCCCGGCGCAGCCACGTGCGGAGCGCTTACCGGCTCCTCCGCGGCGTCCTTGCCTCCGACCTTCGGCCGCCTCAAGAAGCCCCACTCGCCGGTACCCATGATGCCCTGCGGCCTGAACAGCATCACCAGCAGCAGGATGACCGGGTAGATGACGTACCGCCAGTCGATCATTTCAGCCGGGAGGACACGGAGCCCCTCAAGCAGCGTTACGAAGCTGAAGGCGCCAAGAACCGTTCCCGTCATGCTCCCCACCCCGCCGAAAACCACCATCACAAACGGATCCACCGACTTCAACCAGGTGAAGTTGGAAGGGTGGAGGAAGGCATACAGGTGAGCGTAGAGTCCCCCGGCCAAGCCTGCGTACGCGCAGCCAATGGTGTAGGCCAGGATCTTATGCTGGTAGGTATCGATGCCCATCGTGTCGGCTGCGATCAGGTCGTCCCGCGTGGCCTGAATGGCCCGTCCGGTGCTGGAGTAGATCAGGTTACGCATCACCACGAGCGCGATGGCGAAGACGCCCAAGACCCAGGGCCACGTCGTCAGGCGGGGAATGGCCACCATCCCTCGCGCGCCCTTCATCGTCGGGATCAGCACGTCCGCGTTGTTGAAGAAGACGTAGGCGATGATGCCGAAGCCCAGCGTGGCGATACACAGATAGTCATAGGTCAGGTTCAGAAGCGGCAAGCTGACCAAGAAACCGACCAGGGCGGCCAGCACCGTCCCGGCGATCAGGGCGATCAAGAAGACGAGTTGCTGACTCAGGGCCGCGGGCAGCGCGCCCAGCACGGGTGGGGCGATGACGAGCACTGCCTTACGCACCAGCCATCCCACGCCGCCTCCCGCCACCACCAGGACCAGCGCCCCAACCAAGATGGTGGCAACTGTGGTCAGGACCGTGGCCTCAAAAGGCGAGATCAGCCTATTCAGTCTCTCGCGGAGTGCGCGCCGGCGGTGGCCGATGTCAAGCAGCGAGAGCACGACGACCGCCGCGATGAACCCGGCCTCGATGCCCAGCAGGCCCGCCAGCCCACCGACGGGGCTCCCGCTCCACTGCGTCAGCCAATCCTTCGTCACCAAAGCGGAGGAGTAGGCACCAATCCCGTAGAAAGCTGCTTGACCGAGGGCGAACAACCCTGTATACCCGTACTTCAGGTTCAACCCCAAGGCCGAGATACCCATAATGGCGCCCGTCAAGATCACCTGCTGCCAGTACTCAGTGAGCAGCCCTTGCGAGAAACTGACGTAGACCACGATAGCGACGACCACGAAGAAGACGACAGCCTGAACCCAGGTGGGCATGGAGCGCATATTCATAGCCAGTTCCCCCTACTTGATTTCCTCGAACGGATCGCCGAATATGCCCGTCGGCTTGATGAGGAGCATGGCGATCAGCAAGGTGAACGCCACGCCGTCCTTGAGGGTCGATCCCATGGGCGCAAAGCCAACCGTCATCGCCTCTGTGAAGCCCATAATGAGCGAGCCGACGAATGCCCCTGGGATGCTCCCGATGCCGCCGATCACCGCCGCCACGAAGGCCTTCAGGCCAGGCTGGAGACCCATGAAGGTGAAGATCTGCGGATAGGCGGTGGCGTAGAGCATCGCGGCCGTACCGGCCAGGGCTCCGGTCAGGGCGAACGTGGCGGCGATAACGGCGTTCACATTGATGCCCATCAGCCGGGCCGTCGGCTTGTCGAATGCGCTGGCGCGCATCGCCTTGCCGATCTTCGTCCGGCCCACGATGTACTGCACACCGAGGAAGTAGAGGATGGAGACGCCAGCCACAATCACCTGAATGTTGGTGAATGTGACGCCGGCAACCTTCCACGTCACCAGTTCGAACGGCCGCTCGAAGGCGATGTAGTCCGGGCTGAAGACGAACTTCAGCGCCGTGAAATACTCCAGGAAGATCGACATACCCAGCGCCGTGATCAGTGCGGCAATACGCGGCGCGTCGCGCAGCGGCTTATACGCCACCCGGTCAATGGTCACCGCCAAGAAGACACAGGCCACGGTCGCCAGCAGGAGTGCGGGCACGAAGCTCAGGCCGTACTGCGTGATGCCAAAAAAGGAGACGAATGCGCCGACCATAAAGATGTCCCCGTAGGCGAAGTTGATCAGCTTGACCACCCCGTACACCAGCGTATAGCCGACCGCGATCATCGCGTACATGAAACCTAGCTGCAGCCCATTGAGCATCTGCTGTGTGAACGTCACCGGGTCCTCAGCGATCAGATTGCCAACGACGGTCACAATCAATCCGGCAATAGCCGCCACGATGCCCCACGCCAGCGCCTTCAGAAACCACTTGATAGAGTTGTCTCTCACGTCAGGCTCTCCTTAAACACCATGACTTCGGGAGCGGACTCCCGAAGTCATACCCTACAGAAGGGGAGGGGATCAGCGCCCCCTCCCCTCTTGCCACATAGCGGACTAAGGCGCCACGAACTTCACGAACTCGATCTCGCCGCCAACGACGTGGTTGATGGCTGCCGTCTTCTGCGGGTCGCCGACCTCGTTGTAGACGATGGAGCCGGCGACGCCCTCGTACTGGATGTTCTGCAGCGCATCCTTGACCGCAGCGGGGTCATCCACCCCAGCCTCGGAGATGGCCTGTAGCAACACGCGGGCCGCGTCGTACGCCAAGGCGGCAAGCGCGTCGGGCGGCGCACCGTAGAGCTCCTCGTACGTCGCCACAAAGCTCTTAACGATCGGTCGCGGGTCAGCCGGCGAGTAGTGGTTGCTGTGGTACCCGCCTTCGACGGCCTCGGTGTCGAGAAGCGGCGAATCCCATCCGTCACCGCCCTGCATAATGGCCTCGACGTCCTTCTCCTTCGCCTGCTTGGCGATGACGTTGACCTTGTTGTAGTAGTCGGGGAGGAAGAGCACGTCGACGTCGGCGTCGGCCACCTTCGTCAACAAGGCCGAGAAGTCGGTGTCGTCCTTGGTGTAGGCCTCGAAGACGAGCACCTCGCCGCCCATCTCCTCGAAGGAGGCCTGGTAGTACTCGGCCAGGCCCTTGACGTAGTCGTTGCCGACGTCATAGAGGACGGCAGCAGTCTCCGCACCCAGATCGTTGATGGCAAAGGCCGCGTTGACCTCGCCCTGGAAGGGGTCGAGGAAGCAGGCGCGGAAGACGTACTCCTTGTTGGAGCCGTCCTCGTTGATCGTCACCTGGGGGTTGGTCGACGTAGGGCTGATCTGCACGACGCCGGCCGCATTCGCGATCTCCGAGATGGGGATGGAGGCGCTGGAGCAGACCGCGCCCAGGATGTACTTCACGTTGTCCTGGGTGATGGCCTTGTTACCTACGTTCGCCGCCTCCTGGGCATCGCACTTGGTGTCGCCCAGGGTGGTCTCGATCTCCCAACCAGCTGCTCGGGCCTCGTCGAAGGCCATCTCGACCGCGTTGACGCTCGACTCGCCGTAGGTCTTGACGTCGCCGCTCATGGGGAAGAGCATGCCAACCTTGATGGGGACCCCCGGGGCCTCCGGAACCGCCACGGCCACTCCTTCCTCCTCTTCTTCCATGGCCTCCTCACCAGGCGGGGCGACGAACTTCACGAACTCGATCTCGCCGTCGGAGATGTAGCTGATGGCGGCCTTCTTGATGGGATCGCCGTACTCGTCGAAGCGAATGTCGCCAGCCACACCTTCGAACTCGATCGCGGCCAGCTCGTCCTTCACCACGGCGGGGTCGTCGACCCCGGCGTTCTCAATGGCCTGCAGGAGAACGTGCGTCGCGTCGTAGGCCAGCACCGCTGTGAAGTCAGGCGTCATGCCGTACTCGTCCTCGAAGCTGGCGATGAAGTCCTGCACGACAGGACGCGGGTCATAGGGTGAGTAGTGGTTGCTGAAGTAGGCCCCGTCTGTGGCCTCAAGATCGAGGTCCGGGGAGTCCCACCCGTCAGCGCCGAGCATGATCGCCTCGACGCCCCTCTCCTTGGCCTGCTTGGCAATGACGTTGGCCTTGTTGTAGTAGTCAGGGAGGAAGAGGACGTCGACGTCGGCATCCGCGACCTTGGTCAGCAACGCGGAGAAGTCGGTGTCCTCCTTGGTGTAGGCTTCGAAGACCGGCACCTCGCCGCCCAGCTCCTCGAAAGACTGCTTGAAGTACTCAGCCAACCCCTTCACGTAGTCGTTGCCGACGTCGTAGAGGGAGGCAGCGGTCTGCGCTCCCAACTCATCCATGGCGAACGCGGCATCCACCTCGCCCTGGAAGGGGTCGAGGAAGCAGGCGCGGAAGATGTACTCCTTGTTGGAGCCATCCTCGTTGATGGTCACCTGCGGGTTGGTCGAAGGCGGGCTGATCTGCACGACGCCAGCGGCGTTCGCGATCTCCGAGATCGGGATGGAAGCGCTGGAGCAGACCGCACCGACGATATAATTGACCTGGTCCTGGTTGATGACCTTGTTGGCGACGTTGGCCGCCTCCTGGGCGTCGCACTTCGTGTCGCCCACGATGACATCGATCTCGCGACCCAGCACGCCGCCCTTGGCGTTCCACTCGGCGACGGCCATATCGACGCCCCGCTTGGTGCCCTCGCCGAACGTCTTCACGTCACCGCTCATCGCGGCCAGCATGGCGATCTTGAGCGGCTCTGCCTCCTCGGCGGGCTCTTCCTCAGCGGGCTCTTCCTCAGCAGGCTCCTCCTCTGCGGGAGCCTCGGTGGGGGCTTCGGTGGCCGGTGCACAACCCGTGGTCACAACACCGACCAGCAGGGACAGTACGACGAATAGACTTAAGACTCTCATCAGTTTCATTCTTCCACTCCTCCTAAGAGCTGAATGCTTACGCCGAAACGCTTGGCCACGTCTCGAACAAACCTCTGGACAATGCTTCTCGTGACATCACCTCCTTGCTGTGAACTCGCGCATGGCCCGCGCCGGAGCGGTCTAGGCCTGGAAGGCGACCTGGACGCTCGGCCTGTCGATGAGGTGCAGGATGACGCTGGAAAGCGCGATGCTGACCAGACTTGTGAGGACAAAGGCCCAGTTCGTCGTCTCGCCCGGCGAGGCCTGCGGCCAGAGAATGAGGAACCGAGTGATCGTGTTGAACCCCTGGATGAAGATGCAGAGCGTGGTGGCCCAAGGCTTGAGGGTCAACAGCCCCCAACCCATGAAGACGAATAGGGCCGCTGGAATAAGGAGCAGCAGTGGAGGGGCCGAAAGCAGGATCTCGGGGGGCAGCAGGAACGCAGGGATGAACTGGAAGATGGCTACGTAGGTCACAACGGCAGGACGGGATCGCTTCATAAGCGGTTCTCCTTTAAGATGCACTGGTTAGACCTCCTCGCGGAGCCAGGTGCCTGACGCGATCTGAAGCAGACGGGCAAAACCGTTATCCTAAGCATGCACTTATAGCATCGGAACACGCTCTTGTCAAGCCCGTTGCCACCAGAGGGGACAATGCCCGGGAAGCCTTACCCGCCGTGTCAGGATTATTGTGACATCCCTCACGTCACTCAACCTGACACGTGTCACGGGAGTTCAATCAATCGATGCGCGAGCGCGGCGGTCTGCTCCCCTCCGTAGCTACCGCATATTGTATTCCAATCCAAAGGGCTGTCAAATTTGACTTTCGCGCCCCACCCAGTATAATCGTGATTTTGAAGCGAATCATGCCCAATGGGACGAGCGAAGAGGAAGCATGAACGGTCTTCATGCTTCCTTCTGACGTGTCTCACCAGCTATTTCCAAGCCATAGGAGGAAACATTGTGACTAAGAAGTGGGTCTATCTATCTCGATCCGCCAAAGAGGAGCTCGCACAGACGCTGGGCCACGAGCCAGATATGAGCGAGATGAAGGAGATTCTCGGCGGCAAGGGCGCGGGATTGGCGACGATGATGGCTGCCGACATCCCTGTTCCCCCGGCCTTCACCATCACCACGGAGGCCTGCATTGAGTATATGGAGAGAGGAGAGTTCCCCCCCGGAATGTGGGATCAGACACTGGAGGCTCTCGAGGACGTTGAGGAGCAGGCGGGCAAGGAATTCGGAAACCCCGAGAACCCACTGCTGGTCTCCGTCCGGTCCGGGGCTCGCGTTTCTATGCCCGGGATGATGGATACCGTCCTCAACCTGGGCCTGAACGAGGAGACGCTGGAAGGCCTGGCCGAGCTCACGGAAGACGAGTGGTTCGCCTACGACGCCTACCGTCGCTTCATCACCATGTTCTCGGACGTCGTGATCGGTCTCGACCGCGACTATTTCGAGGAGATGCTGACCGAGCTCAAGGAGAAGGAGGGCGTAAAGCGAGACTTCGAGGTCAGCTTGAACGGGCTCAAGGAACTGGTCGAGAAGTACAAGGCGCTCTACCGCGAGAAGATCGGCGAGCCATTCCCTGTCGACCCTCATAAGCAGCTAGAGCTGTCCATCAAGGCTGTCTTTAACTCCTGGAACATCCCGCGTGCCGTTGCCTACCGTGAGTACAACGATATCCCCCACGACTGGGGCACGGGGGTCAACGTGCAGACGATGGTCTTCGGCAACATGGGTGAGAACAGCGGCACGGGGGTGGCCTTCACGCGCAACCCGGCCACCGGCGAGAAGAAGCTCTTCGGGGACTTCCTGGACAACGCGCAGGGTGAGGACGTCGTCGCCGGCACTCGCACGCCGATGGACATCCAGAAGCTGCAGGATCTTATGCCAGAGGTCTACGATCAGTTCATCGAGGTGACTCAGCATCTGGAGCAGTTCTATCGCGACATGCAGGACGTTGAGTTCACCGTCGAGCAGGGCAAACTCTGGATGCTCCAGACACGGACTGGCAAACGGACGGCAAAGGCGGCGGTTAAGATCGCCGTCGACATGGCGAACGAGGGATTGATCGACAGAGAGATCGCCGTGATGCGCGTCGAGCCCGGCGATGTGGAGCAGTTGATGCATCCCTTCTTCGACCCTGAGGCCAAGACGACGGCTCGGGACGAGGGGAAGCTGCTGGCCGACGGGCTTGACGCCTCGCCCGGCGCCGGCACCGGCGTGGCCGTTTTCGACGCCGATCGCGCTATGGAGTGGGCCTCGCAAGGGAAGGCGGTCATCCTGGTGCGGCCGGAGACGGCACCGGACGACGTGCCCGGCATGCTGGCCTCCGAGGGGGTGTTGACCCAGCACGGAGGCGCGACCTCCCACGCGGCGGTCGTCGCCCGAGGGAGCAACCTCCCGTGTGTGGCTGGCTGTGAGGACATCCGCGTCGACGTCGACCGACGCCAGTTCACAGTGCCTGCGACGGGCCGAGTCGTTCAGGAAGGCGACGTCATCTCCATCGACGGCGGCACAGGCGAGGTGTTCTGGGGCGATCTGCAGACGCTGGAGGTGGAGTACGAGGAGCAGGAAGATCTGATCGAGGTGCTCGACTGGGCCGACGAGATCCGCGAGCTGGGCGTGCGCACGAACGCCGACTACGGGAAGGACGCCCGACAGGCCCGCAGCTTTGGCGCCGAGGGCATTGGGCTCGCGCGGACGGAGCACATGTTCTTCGACGAGCGCGCTCGCGATGCGGTGGTGCGCATGATCTTGGCCGAGACGGACGAGGAACGCCGGGCAGCGCTGGAGGAGATGCTCCCCATCCAGGAGCAGGATTTTGAGAAGGTGTTCGAGGCGATGGACGGTCTGCCCGTGATCATGCGGTTGATCGACCCCCCCATGCACGAGTTCCTCCCCTCTCGCGAGTTCCTGATCGAGGAAGTCGCTCGCCTGCGCTGCGAGAAGCCAGACTCGGACGAGCTCGCCGAGAAGGAGAAGATGCTCCAGGTGGTCAACAGCCTGTGGGAGACAAACCCGATGATGGGTCTCCGAGGCTGCCGCGCCGGGCTGATGTATCGGGGCCTCACGGAGATGCAGACGCGGGCCTACTTCCAGGCCGCGTGTCGTTGCGCAAAGCGCGGCATCGAGGTCATACCCGAGGTGATGATCCCCCTGGTGGGCCACGTCAACGAGCTGAAGCTGGAGCGCGAGAAGCTAGAACGCGTGGCCCAGGAAGTCATGGAGGAGGAAGGCACCGAGGTCGAGCACATGTTCGGCACGATGATCGAGGTGCCGCGTGCGGCCCTGACCGCCGGGGAGATCGCCGAGTACGCGGACTTCTTCTCGTTCGGCACGAACGACCTGACCCAGATGGCCTTCGGCTACAGCCGCGATGACGCGGAGGGCAAGTTCCTCCTCCAGTACGTGGAGGGGATCGAGACTGGTGAGGTCGATGCTGAGGGGAACCCGATACGGGCCCAGATTCTGGAGTACAACCCCTTCCAGCGGCTGGATGAGGAGGGCGTTGGCCGCCTGGTGAAGATGTGCGTGGACGAGGCCCGCGAGG
The DNA here is from genome assembly GCA_041687115.1 of Anaerolineae bacterium. Classification (GTDB taxonomy): domain Bacteria; phylum Chloroflexota; class Anaerolineae; order B4-G1; family B4-G1; genus SKLM01. The sequence goes on along the minus strand of JAWLCP010000042.1, from coordinate 14,621 downwards.
CGAAGCCGGATCTGGAGATCGGCATCTGCGGTGAGCACGGCGGCGAGCCGCACTCCATCGACTTCTGCCACCGCGTGGGGCTTGATTACGTGAGTTGCTCGCCCTTCCGCGTGCCTGTGGCGCGGCTGTCGGCCGCGCGATCGACGCTGCGACACCGCAAGGAGTAGGACGCGAGGTCTGGCGAAGTCAGTAGCAGAGGATCGGAGGGGCTGGCGACGAGTGTCACCAGCCTCTCTCTGTGTTCCTGCCCGAAAGCAGAAGGACCGCCTTTCGGCGGTCCTTTCGATCCTCTCCGTCCAGTGTGCAGTCGGGGCGCCGGGATTTGAACCCGGGACCTCTACAACCCCATTGTAGCGCGCTAGCCTGACTGCGCCACGCCCCGAACGAACGGCATTATACCAGAGTTTCTCACCGGTGGCAAATCGGACACCGACTCTACCAAGAGCAGGCGCCCTAGGCCATCGAGATCCTCAGGGTCGCCCGCGGGCCGTCTGCGCGTGCAGGGTGCTCCAGGTGAGCAGAAACCATCGCGCCGCGTGGGACTCACAGGCCACCGAGGAACGCGAGACTCCTTGACCCGATCTCGATTACAATCAGGACCGCAGCCAGCAGGGCGAACGAGACAATGCACGCCCAGTCGACCCGGCGCAGGTGGAGGGGCCGGCGTGTCGTGCGCCGGTGACCCGGACGAAAGCCTCGAGCGGCCAGAGTTAGGGTCAAGGTATCGGTCAGACGGAGAGCACCGATGACGAGGGCTACCAGGTTCGGTCCGTGCGCGCGCAGCCTTCGCAGCAGACCCTCCTTCTCTGGCGTCCAACCCCGGGCCCGCTGGGCGTCGATGATGGTGCCGTGCATCCCGTGGAGCAAGGGGAGAGCCCGTAACCCGATGGTCAGCGCCAGGCCCCACTCGAACGGTAGCCCCAGACGTACCAACCCCTCGACCATCGCCGTCTGAGCGGTGGTGAGCAGGAGTACGAAGACGGCGAAGGCGAGGGCGTTGAGGCGGAGAGCAGCCAGCAGCCCCTGCCTGATCCCCGGAAGCGTGATCCGCACCCGCCACCACGCCACCAGCACAGGGCTGCCGGCAGGGTTGGAGAGAGGCCACAGGAGAAGGATGAGGAGGCTGACGGGCCAGGTCTGCCTCCACAGCCAGACGATGCGTCGGCGAGGGATGCCCGCTCTCCATAGCAGAAGGTGCACCATCCCCAGATAGGCGAGCGCCAGGATCAGGTGATTGGTGGGCAGGAGCACGGCGAAGCTGGCGCCGACGAAGGCCATCTTGGTGCGCGGATCGAGGGCGTGAATCCAGGAGTCTCGGGAGACGTAGAGCTCGAAGCGGGAGCGCATCAGTCCAGGCTGCCTCCATCTGACACTGGGCCCGACGGTGCGTGCCCCGCCCGGCCTGACAGTCCGTCTGCCAGTCGCTCTGCCAGGAGCGCCATGTACTCGCGGTAGAACTCGTCGATGGTCAGGCTCTGCCCCTTCATTCCCCAGGGGCGCAGCTCCTGGGAGAGCCGCGTGACGGGTAGTGGACTGATGGAAGCCGAAGCGAGCACCTCGGGCTGGGCGAGTAACTCCCGTGTGGGACCGTCCGCTACGAGCGTCCCCCGGTGCAGCATGAGCACTCGCGTCGTCCGCTCGGCGACCAGGCGCATGTCGTGGGTGATGACGAGAACGGTGGACCCGGAGCCGTGCTGCCGGCAGACGTGATCCAGGAGCGCGTGGGACGTCTCCCAATCCAGCCCGGTCGTGGGCTCGTCGAGAATGAGAATGGAGGGACGCCGGGCCAGGACAGACGCCAGGGTCACCTGACGCCGCAGGCCATAGCCCAACACCGCCGGCGGCCGATCGGCGTATGCGGTGAGATCGAATTGAGCGAGCACCTCTTCCACCCGCCGCTCCACCTCCGAGCGCGGCAAGCCCAGCTTGCGCAGGTCGAAGGTGATCTCGTCCCGGACGGCGGATGCGAAGATCTGATGGTCGGGGTTCTGAAACAGGTACCCCACCTGACGGGCCACCTCTCCCACGGATCGGTCCTGGATGTTCTCGCCCATGATGCGTACCCGGCCGTGCTGAGGACGGAGCAGCCCGTTGCAGAGCTTACCCAGGGTGCTCTTCCCAGAGCCGTTCTCGCCGATGAGGGCCACCCAACTGCCCGCCTCGATGGAGCAACTCACGTCCCGCAGGGCAGGCACGAGGCCGTCGTAGGTGTAGGAACAGCTCCTCAACTCGATCGCCGGGTCAGACATTCAGCTCCTCCTGGAGCGCCCGCGCCGCCTCCTCCACCGTCAGCCAGGCATGGCGCGTGTCCCGGGCAGCGTTGAAGCAGGCGGCCAGCTCCGTCATCTGAGGGAGCCCGAGCCCCATCCTGCGCAAGTCCTCGGTTCGGGTCAGGATGTCCCGCACCCCACCCTGGAGCGCGATGCGTCCGTCGTGCAGGACCGCCACCCGATCGGCCAGCAGGGGCAGCTGGTCAAGATCCTGCGTCACCCACACAACGGCTGTCCCTCTCTCGGCCTGCAGACGATTGGCGGCCTCCAGCAAGGAACGCTTGCCCGCCGGATCCAGGCTGGCGGTGGGCTCATCGAGGACCAGCACCTTTGGGCGCATAGCCAAGACGGCCGCCAGGGCGACGCGCTGCTTCTCACCGCCGGAGAGGTTGAGGGGTGATCGGCTTCGGAGCCCCTCCACGCCCGCCAACTCAAGGGCCTGCGTGATCCGCAGATCGATCTCGCCGGGGGGGAGAGCCAGGCTCTCCGGGCCAAAGGCCACCTCGTCCTCCACGGTCATGCTGAAGAGCTGACTCTCCGGGTCCTGGAACAGCAGCCCTACCATCTGACTCAGCTCCCCGGGAGCGACATCCTGCGTGTTGAGCCCCGCCACACGCACCTGGCCACGGAACGTCCCTCCCATCAGTTGCGGGATGATTCCGTTAAGCGTGAGACACAGCGTCGACTTGCCCGCGCCGGTGCGACCGAGGAGCGCCAGGCACTCACCCTCGGTCACGGACAGCGAGACCCCGTTCAGGACAGCGGGGCGCTCCCCGGTGGGATTCAGGGGAGGATAGGCGTAGTACAGATTGTCGATGGTGATGAAGGGAGCCAAGGAATATCGCGTGTACGCGCTCAGGCGGGCGGACGACCCCAGTGGAGGATGGGGGGATAGGCCCGTCGCAGGGCCACCACCAGGGGGATGCCCACAATGCCGCCGACCACCACCTGGGGAAGGTTGATGGTGGCCGCCTCTGTGGCCGCGGCGGCCACGCCCATCCGGAAGACGAAGGCCTCGCCGACGAAGTAGCCAACGACCATCACGGCGGCTCCCAAAGCCCAGCCCAGAACCATACCCCAGACTCCCTGGAGGCGCCTGGCGACAGCGCCGGCGATGAGGCCCTCGAGTCCGTGGGCAATCAACGTCAGGGGGGCATACATAGGGTAGCCTCCCACGACGTCGGCCAGGGCGGTTCCCACGCCTCCGGCGACCAGCCCGATCCAGGGCCCGAAGGCGAAGCCGGCCAGGAAGACGCCCACGTCGGAGAAGTTGAAGTAACCTCGCGTGAGGGCGAAGGGGACCCTCACGGCGAGGGTGAACACGGCCACCAGAGCGATCATCACCCCGGCCAACACAATCTGTCTGATCTCCAGGTCTCGCATGCGGTCCAACCTCCCGATTGTAATGGTGAACAGTCTGTCACGAGGGCGAAGCTCGCTTCACCCGTGAGTACCGGTGGGTGCCCCCGAGCGCCGAGTCCCTCAGCTGCTCCCGTACCGCCCTCCCCAGTCGGCGGAGACCCTCTTCGATCACGGCCGGAGGATGGGCGGCGAAGTTGAGCCTGAGCGACGAATGACCGGCATCGTGGGGGAAGAAGACGGAGCCCAGCGCAAAGGCGACGCCGTGTTCGATGGCCGTAAGGTAGAGCTGCCCGGCGTAGAGGGGCTCCGGCAGGGTCACCCAGAGGCAGAGCCCTCCGTCCGGGCGGGTCCACTCGGTCCCTTGAGGCATGTAGCGGGCGAGACCGCCGAGCATCGCGTCCCGCCGATCCCGATACGCGCTCCGTACCTTCTGCAAGTGCGGCCCGAGGCGCCCACTGGCGAGGTACCGGGCGAGGGCGCGCTGCATGAGGGAGCAGGTGAACAGGTCGGACGCCTGCTTGCCCCTGATCATCCGCTCCCTGAACTGCCCTGGCAGGACCATGTAGCCGACGCGGATGCCGGGCAGCAGGAACTTGGAGAAGGAGTTGAGGTGCATCACGGCCTGTCGTCCCTCCATGCTGGCCTGTCGTGCCTCCGGGCCGACCTGTCCTTCGCCCAAGCTGGCGCGTCTTCTGCGGTGTGCGCCCTCCCCTCCTTCCAGTGCCTTCAGCGGCGGAATGGACGAACCTTCATAGCGCAACTCGGAGCAGACGCTATCCTCCAGAATGGGGACATCGTATCGGCTCGCCAGCTGCAGCAGGCGCCGGCGCCGCTCTAGAGTCAGGGTCACGCCGGTCGGATTGTGGAACTCGGGGATGGTGTAGATAAGCCGAGGCCTCCTAGAGGGAATCAGCTCCTCCAAGACGCCTACTCGCAGCCCTCCCTCATCCACAGGCACGCCCATCACCGTGACGCCATGCGATCGGAACACGTCCAGGGCACCCAGGTAGGTGGGACTCTCGGTGATCACGACGTCCCCGGGCCTGGTGAACACCCGGGCTGCCAGGTCGAGTCCCTGCTGGGAGCCCGAGGTGATCAGCACACCCGCGGCACGGGTGTGGATGCCCTCCTCCGCGAGCAGCCGGGCGATGGCAGCGCGGAGTGGCTCGTAGCCGGCAGCTTCGTCGTACTGGAGGGCCTCCCCGCCGTCTCGGCGGAGCACCTGATTGATCGCCTCACGGAAATCCCGGACGGGGAGCAGGTCCGTGGCAGGGGCGCCCATGGCGAAGGAGATGAGATCGGGATGCTGAGCCAGGTGGAGCATGTCGGCAAGCATGCCGCTGGCGGACACCCCGGCCGACCCGAGGAGGGTCGACTCCCAGTCGTAGGGCGTGTCCCTGGTCCCCTGGTCGCGCCGGCGAGGGTCGCAGACGAACGTGCCCCGGCCCACGTGAGCGCGCACCCAGCCCTCGGCCTCAAGCTCGCCGTAGGCGTTGACCACGGTGACGCGGCTGACCCCCAGCTGGTCCGCCAGCGTCCGGGTGGCCGGCAGCCTGGTGCCGGGCAGTAAGACACCGCGCTCGATGCGTTCCTGCAACTGCTCTTTGATCTGCAGATAGAGAGGGACGGTCGCGTCCCGTCGTAGATGGATATTCATCTTGGGTGCGCTTCCATTATAGGTCCAATTGGGCTCCTTGCATAGGGCCAATCGCCGGGCAGTTCCATCAGTCCAATCAAGGCGATTTGACATCTGGCTGGCTTTCAGTATAATTGGGGTCGATTGGCGGGTGTAGTTCAGCGGTAGAACGTCAGCTTCCCAAGCTGAATGTCACGGGTTCGAGTCCCGTCACCCGCTTCGGACATCATAATCGCCGCAGGGGCTCTGCGAACCGTCGGTGCGTGCACCGGCGGTTTTGCATTGTGCCCGTTCGCAGCTGGGAGAACGTATGGATCAAGAGCACATCCGCGATTTCTGCATCGTGGCACATATCGACCACGGCAAGTCGACGCTGGCCGACCGCCTGCTGGAGCTGACGGGGACCGTAGCCGACCGGGACATGAAGGATCAGGTCCTCGACTCGATGGACCTGGAGCGGGAGCGAGGGGTGACCATCAAGGCGTCCGCGGTGCGCATGCATCACGTCGCCACGGACGGGCAGGAGTACGAGCTCAACCTGGTCGACACGCCCGGCCACGTCGACTTCTCGTACGAGGTGAGCCGCGCCCTGGCCGCCTGCGAGGGAGCGCTCCTCGTCGTCGACGCCGCTCAGGGAATCGAGGCCCAGACGCTGGCGAACCTCTACCTGGCGCTGGAGGCCGACCTGGAGATCATCCCGGTGGTCAACAAGATCGACCTGGAGATGGCGCGGCCGGTGGACGTGACGCTGGAGCTGGCGGCCCTGCTCGGCGTCGATCCGGACGAGGTGCTCCACGTCTCTGCGAAGGAAGGGTGGGACGTGGAGCAGATCCTCGACGTGGTGGTCAACCGTCTCCCCGCCCCCAGAGGGCGCGAGGAGGCGCCGCTGCGCGCGCTGATCTTCGACTCCCACTACGACCCGTATAAGGGCGTCGTGGCGTACGTGCGCGTGGTCGACGGCACACTCAAGATGGGCTCACACCTGCGACTGATGGCCAGCGGCGCCACCACGGAGCCGATGGAGATCGGCGTCTTCGCCCCGGGAATGATCGAGACCGGCGAGCTGAAGACAGGCGAGGTGGGCTACGTCGCCACGGGCCTGAAGTCGGTGCGTGAGTGCCAGGTGGGCGATACGGTGACCCACGCGGCCGAGCCCGCGGAGAACCCGCTCCCGGGCTACCGGCGGGTGAAGCCGATGGTCTTCGCCGGCATCTACCCGGTCGAGGCCGACGACTTCCACGCCCTGCGAAACGGGCTGGAGAAGCTTCAGCTGAACGACGCCGCGCTGGTCTTCGAGCCGGAGACCTCCCAGGCGCTGCAGTACGGGTTCCGATGCGGGTTCCTGGGGCTCTTCCATATGGAGATCGTGCAGGAGCGGCTGGAGCGAGAGTACGATTTGGACCTGATCGCCACCGCCCCGAGCGTGGGCTACCGGGCTATCACTCATGACGGGGAGGTGGTGGAGCTCTCCAGCCCCGCGGATCTTCCGGAGCCTCACCGGATCGCGGAGATTCGGGAGCCATGGGTGAGGATCCAGATCTTCACCCCCTCAGAACACATCGGGCCAGTGATGGAGCTGATCATGCAGAGGCGGGGCGAGTACATCACGACGGAGTATCCGGACAGCGAACGGGTCATCCTGACGTTTGAGATGCCGCTGGCGGAGATGATCGTCGATCTGCACGACAAGCTGAAGTCCGCCACGCACGGCTACGCGTCGATGGACTACTCGTTCGTGGGCTACCGCGCCGAGAACCTGGTGCGCATGGACATCCTGGTCAACAAGGAGCCCGTGGACGCCCTCTCGCTGATCGTCCACCGCGACAAGGCGTATGAGAAGGGCTCGACGCTGGTAACCCGACTGAAGGACCTGATCCCGCAGCAGCTGTTCCCGGTTCCCATCCAGGCGGCTATCGGCAGCCGGGTGATCGCACGCGAGACGGTGAGGGCGCGGCGGAAGGACGTGACGTCGAAGTGTTACGGTGGCGACGTGACGCGGAAGAGGAAGCTGCTGGAGCGCCAGAGGGAGGGGCGGAGGCGCCTGAAACAGCTAGGAGACGTGTCGATCCCGCAGGAAGCGTTCCTGGCCGTGCTGCGATTGGACGACGGGTAGGGCTCGGTCGACGAGCTCGGGTGGGCTCCGTCGGGAGACGTCGCCCAACACACACGGGACACCTTGCCCAACAAAGTAGATGGAGACCGTGCCCAAGAAGATCGAGAGCTCGCCGAACGGAGGACGGAGAGGTGTTTAGCGGATGGGCAGGGCGCGCCCGGTGGCACTGCGGTGGGTACGGCCGAAGTCGCGCACGCCCTCCAGTTGCTCCACGGTGAAGACCGGCCCGTCCTGGCAGACCAGCAGGTCGTCGAGCGCGCACTGCCCGCAGACCCCGAAACCGCACTTCATGTACCGCTCCAGGCTGAACTGGCCGGGCACGGCGTGCTCCAGACAGAGGCGATGGAGCGCAACCAGCATGAGCTCCGGCCCGCATGCGTAGACAGCCACCTCAGGATCGCCAGCGACGACGCATGACACCGCATCGGTGACGTAGCCTCGCTGGCCGGCGGACCCGTCGTCGGTGCAGGTCACCAGATCGACCCCGAGCTCGTTGAAGCGCTCCACGTAGGGCAGGTCGAGGGACGTTCGAGCCCCGACGGCAACCGAGGTGGGGATGCCCTTCTGCACCGCCCGTGTGGCGAGGAAGTAGAGCGGCGCCGCTCCGTACCCGCCAGCGACCAGCAGGGCGCGACGGTCTTCGTGGAGCCGGTAGCCGGTTCCGTAAGGTCCCCGCCACCCCACCCGATCGCCCACCTTACGCCGATGCAACGCCGTGCTGAAGGGCCCCACCCGGGCGACGGTCACGGTGAGGGGGGCCGGGCGGGCCACCGCGAAGGGCTTCTCGTCGATCCCCGGGAGCCAAAGCATGATGAACTGACCCGGCTCCGCATCGTCAAGCTCGGCATCGAGCACGAACGTGCGGATGGTGCGGGTCTCATCCCAGATGTCGGCTATGTGAACGATCTCGGGTAGGCTCACTGGTCAACTCCTTTGGCAGACTCGGGGCGGAGTCTATCATGGGAGGGGCGTTCTGCAAAGCCACGACCGCGACTTCGGTTGACCAAACCCCAGGGCGTGATACAATCTTCTTCAGATCCATCCACGTGGTTACCGGAATTGGAGATCGATTCATGAAACTCCGCTACCGTGTCTTGCAGGCCCGCTGGCCCGAGACGGCAGGTTCACCTGGGTCCGGCGGGACCGGGTGGCAGAACTGGGGATTCTTCTACCAGGTCGTCGATGGGGATGAGGCCCAACGCGTCCGTTTCCATCATAACATGGACGAGCTGCACTGGATCGTCCATCACATCACCCATCGTCTCCGCAGCCGAAATCTGCCATTGAGCCGGGTGGAGGAGGCGCTGGCCAAGTACTCGGACGGCTTCCGCGCTCCGGCCGAGATTCACGCGTATGAGGGGAGGGGGGAACCTCTCTCCGCGGCCATAAACGCGGTAGAGGCGCGGGTGCTGGGGCTGGAGCACATCGAGCCGCACGACGCGTCCGAGGAACGGATGCGGATCTTCGCCGGGAGCGCCAACCGCCCGCTGGCCCAGGCGATCGCGCACCGGCTGGGCTTTCCGCTGTCGGGGGTGTCGATCACGTCGCTGCCGGACTCGGAGGTGCACGTCCAGATCGATGAGACGGTGCGGAAACAGGACGTCTTCGTCATCCAACCGTGCACGGCTCCAGTGAACGATCACCTGGTGGAGCTGCTGCTGCTGGTGGACGCGTTCCGACGGGGATCGGCCCGCCGCGTGACCGCCGTGATTCCCTATTTCCCCTACAGCCGCCAGGAACGGATGGCGCGGGGGCGGGAGGCCATCAGCGCGCGGGTCGTGGCCTCGATGCTGGAGATGCTGGGCGCCGACCGGGTGATCTACGTGCACATCCACTCGGAGTCGATCCAGGGCTTCTTCACGGTGCCCGTGGATCAGCTGCCCGCCTACCCCACGCTGGCCGACTATTTCCGGGGGAAGCCGTTCCTGGAGGACGCGGTGATCGTATCCCCGGACGTGGGACGGGCGCGCCTGGCAGGCAAGTACGCCCAGGCGCTGGACGTGCCGCTGGTCATCATGGAGAAGAGACGGGCCAGCTTCGAGAAGGTGGAGACCACGCACGTGGTGGGAGACGTGAAGGGCAAGGTCCCCATTCTGATCGACGACATCGTCGCCAGCGGCAGCGTGCTGCGCCAGCTGCCGGCGCTGTTTGAGCAGGGGGCGCGCCCGAAGGTCCACCTGGCCATCACGCATCCGGTGCTGCTGCCCACGGCGCTGCAGGAGCTGGACAAGGACTGGATCGCCGAGCTGGTGGTGACGGATACGATTCTGGTGCCGCCGGCGAAGCGACATCCGAAGCTGAAGATGGTCAGCGTGGCGCCGATGCTGTCGTACGCGATTCGGGGGATTTACCACGGGGAGTCGATCAGCCCGCTGTGGCAACTGGACGCGCCGCGGAAGTTGGGGTTTAGTCGGTTTGGGTCGGGCCGGAGGAGATAGAATCTATCGCGCCAGCACTTTTCTGTAGGGAACAAAGGCACGTCTCCGGCGGAGGCGATGACGTCGGTCCCGCCAGCGCTTTTCTGTGCAGAAGAGGGAGGCACCCCACGCGAGCGGCGACGGGGAAGTAGATCAATTGTTAAGGTTCCGTAACAGCGATCTCTCGGTGGTCGGTCTCCCGGTCGCGGACCCAGGCGGCTGTGCAGAGGAGTTCTCAGGCCGATGTGGAGCGCCGACGGAGCCGCTCGTATGCGATGACATGATACATCACGGGGCGGCTCATGTCAATAGGGCAAGTTTGCGATATAATTTGGGAAATGGGGTGGGAATTTGGGATACATGAGAGACGGGGGTGACCTTGAGGGATAGCGTTCGAATCCACCCCACAGCGGAGGCCTCGGAGGGTGCTCAGATCGGCGAGGGAACGTCGATCTGGCACCAGGCACAGGTGCGGAAAGGGGCACGGATCGGGCGGAACTGCATCATCGGCAAGGGGAGCTACGTGGACGCCGGAGTGGTGATCGGCGACAACGTCAAGGTGCAGAACTACGTCTCGATCTATCACGGGGTCACGCTCGAGGACGGGGTCTTCTGCGGGCCCCACTGCGTGTTCACGAACGATAAGCGACCACGAGCGATCAACGCCGACGGGACGCTCAAGGGCGCGGACGATTGGACTCTGAGCGAGACGTTGATCGGGAAGGGCGCTGCCATCGGTGCCAACGCGGTGATCGTGTGCGGCGTGACGGTTGGCGCCTGGGCGATGATCGGCGCCGGGTCTGTGGTCACGCGCGACGTGCCGGACCATGGGCTGGTGTGTGGGAACCCGGCGCGGTTGATGGGGTTTGTCTGTGCCTGTGGGGAACGGCTGACGGCGGACGCGGGAGATCCTTCGGCGGGTGGTTCCATTCGGCGACGCTCACGGCGGGCGACACGCTCACCAATGGCCTCGGGGCAGGCAAAGGGACGCACGGAGGGGGAGCGCGTCGTCCTGCAGTGCGCTGCGTGCGGAAGCGAGATCCAGGTGGACAGGGCAGACTGGGAGAGCATAGAATGATATCGATCGCGAACCCCGTCATCGGGGAGGAGGAGAAGCGGGGCGTGCTGGAAGTGCTGGACTCGGGGATGTTGGCGCAGGGGACGAAGGTGGCGGCGCTTGAGGCGGCCTTCGCCGAGTACTGCGGCGTAGAGCACGCCGTGGCCACGTCCTCGGGCACCACGGCGCTCCACGTCGCGCTGTTGGCTCACGGCATTGGCGAAGGGGACGAGGTCATCACGTCACCCTTCACGTTCATCGCCTCGGCCAACAGCGTCCTGTTCACCGGGGCCAGGCCGGTGTTCGTGGACATCGATCCGGTGACGTTTACCCTCGACCCGGACCTGGTGGAGGCGGCGATCGCGCCGCGGACGAGGGCGATCATGCCGGTGCATCTGTTCGGTTTGCCGGCGGACATGGATCGGATTATGGCCCTCGCGGAGGAGCACGACCTGGTGGTGATCGAGGACGCCTGCCAGGCCCACGGGGCGGAGTACAACGGGAGGCGCGCAGGCGGCTTCGGGACAGGTTGTTTCTCCTTCTACCCGACAAAGAATATGACCACGGGCGAGGGCGGGATGATCACGACGGATGACGAAGCCATTGCCGAGGCGTGTCGCGTGATCCGTCAGCACGGCATGCGCCGCCGGTACTACCACGATGAGCTGGGCTACAACTTCCGCATGACCGATATCCACGCGGCCATTGGCCTGGCCCAGCTGGGGAAGCTGGAGCGATTCAATGACGCGCGCGTGGCGAACGCTCGCTTCCTGAGCGAGCATCTGGAAGGGGTGGTCACGCCAACGGTGCCGGAGGGGACGCGACACGTCTTCCACCAATACACGTTGCGGGTTCCCGGCGGCCGACGCGACGCCCTGACGGAGCACCTGAAGGCGAACGACATCGGCTACGGGATCTACTATCCGGTGGCGGTGCACCGTCAGACCTTCTACAGGGAGACGCTGGGCTACAACGTCCACCTGCCCGAGGCGGAGCGGGCGGCCGCGGAGGTGCTCTCGCTGCCCGTTCACCCGGCGCTGAGCCCAGAGGACTTGGAGGCGATCGTGCAGGCCGTCAATAGCTTCACGAGAGGGATGTGACCAGTGCCAGACCTCGAGGCGCTCGCGGAGGTCTTCGGCCAGTATCCTGGCGTCGAGGCCGTCTATCTGTTTGGGTCACAGGCCACTGGGCAGGCGCACCCAGGGAGCGACTTGGACCTCGCCGTCGTGCCGGCCGACGGGGTTCCTGGACCCGAGCGTCTGAATATCCTTGCCGATCTAGCACGAGCTGGCTTCGACGACGTCGACCTGATAGTCCTCGATGGCAACGATCTCGTGCTGTCATTTGAAGCAGTCCGCCCGAACCAGATGGTCTATCAGAGCGCGGCGTTCGATCGAGGAGCCTACTATTCGAAGGTGGTGCGTATGTACCTGGATTTTCTCCCGTTCTTAGAGGTGCAGCGGAGGGCGTACAGGCGGAGGCTATCGCATGGTCAGACCTGAGGTGATCCGAAAGCGCCTTCAAAAACTCGACGAATACCTGGCCATCCTGCGAAGAATGCAGCGGTACGATCTGGACACGTTTCTGGAACAGCCGGAGCGTTACGGAGCCGCTGAGCGTTTTCTGCAATTGGCAATCGAGACTCTCATGGACATGGGCAATCACGTCATTGCCGAGTTGCAGCTGGGCGCGGTCGATCACTACCGTGATATTCCTGCTTTGTTGGCGGAGCACGGATACCTCGACGAAACCCTGAGGCAGAAGTGGATTCGAATGATCGGCTTCCGCAACATCCTGGTTCACGACTACCTGGATGTTGACCGGCAGATTGTTCACACGGTTCTACGCGAGAATGTTGAAGACCTCGAAGCGCTCCGGCGTGTTTTCGCACAGTTCCTGTGATATTGGGAGGAAATCCAACGTGCACCTAGCTGCTCCGTTGAAAGCCGCCGTGATCGGTGTGGGGTCGATGGGCCAGCACCACGCCCGGGTCTACACCGCGCTGCCCACCACGACGCTGGTGGGCGTTGCGGACGTCAATGCCGACCGGGCAGAGCAGCTGGCAAGCACGTATGGGGTGCGGGCGTATGCCGACTACCGTCGGATGCTGGACACGGAGGATCCGGACCTGGTGACCGTGGCCGTTCCCACGTCTCTCCACGAGGCAGTGGCAACGAGAGCGATGGAGAGCGGCGCCCACGTGTTGATCGAGAAGCCGATCGCAGCGACCATCGGCGAGGCGCAGCGGCTGATCGAGCGGGCCGAGGATCTGGAGCGGAAGATGATGGTGGGACACATCGTGCGCTTCGATCCAGCCATCCAGGCCCTTAAGAAGCATCTCGACGACGGGGAGCTGGGCCGCATCTTCCAGATCATGTGCCGCCGGGTGGGGCCGTTTCCGGCGCGGATCCGAGACGTGGGTGTAGTGATCGACCTGGCCCCTCACGATCTCGACATTATGCGGTTCATCAGCGGGGACGAGCCGGTGCGGGTGTATGCCGAGACGCAGCAGGAGATCCATACGGCGCACGAGGACCTGGTCACCGCCCTGCTCCACTTCCGCGGGGGACTGACGGGCGTGTTGGAGATCAACTGGCTGACGCCGACGAAGGTGCGCGAGGTGGTGGTACTGGGCGAGCGGGGGATGTTCCGCGTGGACAGCCTGACGAAGGACCTGTTCTTCTACGAGAACGCGCAGGCTAACACTGAGATGTGGGACGCCTTGGAGGTGCTGAAGGGGGTCAGCGAGGGGCGGATGGTGCGGTACCCGCTGCGACGGTACGAGCCCCTGAAAGCGGAGCTAGAGGCGTTTGCGACGGCGGTGCTGGAGAACGAGCCGGTGCCGGTCAGCGGCGATGACGGCCTGGCAGCGTTGCGGTTGGCCCTGGCGGTGGTAGAATCTGGAGAAAGACACCAGGTCGTCGAGATTGGGGAAGCGTGATGGGTACGGCGGGGACACAGAGAGACGCTGAGGACGCGCGGAGAGGGACAGAGAGAAGCCTGGGAGCGGGGTTCTTGTGTACGTACTATCTCTGTGTGGCTCTGTGAACTCTCTGCGCAACTCTGTGTAGGACGTTAGCCGGAAAGGCACAGTATAAAGGGGTCCAATCTGGAGGACCAAATTCGATCGAGGCAAGCTCAGCTGACCGTGATCGGGCTGGGATACGTGGGCCTGCCGGTGGCATGCCTCTTCGCCGACAGCGGGTTTCCCGTGATGGGCCTCGACGTCGACCAGGCTCGGGTCGACGAGATCAACCAGGGCCATTGCCCCATCCAGGGTAACGAGCCTGGCCTGCGGGAGCTGGTGGCCCGTGTGGTCGCGGAGGGCAGTCTGGAGGCGACCACGGACTACGGTGTGTGCGGAGAAGCGGAGATCGTGCTCATCGCCGTGGAGACGCCAGTGGATTCGGACACGAAGAAGCCACGCTACCGCGCGCTGCGCGCCGCGCTGGAAGACCTGGGGAAGCACCTCTCCCGGGGCACGATGGTGATCGTGGAATCGACGCTCGCGCCAGGGACGATGACGGGCGTCGTGCAGCCGCTCTTGGAGGAGAACTGCGGCTTGCGGGTGAACGAGGACTTCTTCCTGGTCCACTGCCCGGAGCGGGTGATGCCGGGCAAGCTGCTGCACAACATCCGCCATATGCACCGGGTGGTGGGCGGTTCCAGCCCGGAGGCGGCCGACCTCGCGGTTGGTTTTTACCGGCACGTCGTCACCGGCGACCTCGACCCGGTCGATTGCCTGACGGCGGAGCTGGTCAAGACG
>JAWLCP010000041.1:0-23399 GCA_041687115.1 Anaerolineae bacterium | reverse complement strand
TAACGCATCAACGAAACCGGGAATGCAGTGCTAGCGACACAATAAACCGCGGATATTGTTACACATCCGGCACACTTTGTCAAGTTCAGCGCGGGCGCAGGGTCAGTGTCGGGGATTCTGGATGGGCTTGAGACGAACCGCGACTCGCGACGGCCCTCCGGCGGGGGGGTGGCTGACCGACGCTTGACTGGCGCACAGAGTGGCGGCCTCGGGCCTTGTCACTCTTGCCATAGGGTAGATTGCCCTGTACAATGACTGACGATGCCAACTCCGGAGAGGGGTATTGTCCCCGGTTTCTCCTCCGGGCTATCTGATAGAGTGACCGGCATGACCCAGGTCGCCTCGTCTGAGACGGACGGGGATTGGGTGATGGGGCATTCTCTTGGCTTTGAGACAACAAACGGAGGGAACGATGACGATCTGCCAGAGCGCGGAAGAACTATTGGACAGCATGGGCGGGATCATCCGATTGGAGAACGGCGGGGTCGAAGTCGGGGATGAGGAAAGGCTGCAGGGACCTGCGATGGACGATCTCGTATACAACGCGGTCTTCGCCAATGACGAGGTACAGGCCCTGGCTCGCTGGCTGATCTGGGAGACGGGGCAGAAGTTGGGTATCCGGCCGGGAAGCATCAACTCCCTGTACCTGGCGCGGGGCCGCGGCGACACGGAGGGGCAGTGGACGGTCCCGGCGATGAATCTGCGCGGAATGGCGTACGATATGGCGAGAGCTGTGTTCCAGGCCACGCTGCCGCGCGACGTTGGGGCGATGATCTTCGAGATCGCACGGTCGGAGATGGGCTACACCGGTCAGCCGCCGGCCGAGTACGCGAGCGTGGTGCTGGCCGCCGCGATCCGAGAGGGCTACCGCGGCCCTCTCTTCATCCAGGGTGACCACTTCCAGGTCAATCCGGGCAAATACACGGAGCGAATCGAGACCGAGCTGGACGCTCTGGAGAGCCTGATCCAACAGAGCATCGAGGCTGGGTTCTATAACATCGATATTGATACCTCGACGCTGGTCGATCTGAGCCAGCCGACCACGACTGAGCAGCAGCGGACGAATTTCGAGCTGTGCGGTCGGTTCACCAAGGTGATACGAGAGTTGGAACCAGAAGGCATCACCATTTCAGTCGGCGGCGAGATCGGCGAGGTCGGGGGGAAGAACAGCACCCCCGAGGAACTGCGCGCCTTTATGGACGGGTACAACGATCAGCTGCCGGAAGGAATGGTGGGACTGAGCAAGATCAGCATCCAGACAGGTACGTCTCACGGCGGTGTGGTGCTGCCGGACGGTTCGCTGGCCCAGGTCAAGATCGACTTCAACGTCTTGCGACGGTTGTCGGACATCGCCCGCGAGGAGTACGGCATGGGCGGGGCGGTTCAGCACGGAGCCAGCACGCTGCCGGAGGAAGCCTTCCACAGATTCCCGGCGGAGGGTTGTCTCGAGATTCACCTGGCCACCGGCTTCCAGAACATCATCTATGAACACCCGGAGTTCCCCGCCGATCTGCGGGAAGAGATCTACGACTACCTGAAGGAGGAACACGCCCACCGCTGGAAGGACGGTCAGACGGAGGAGCAGTTCATCTACGACAACCGGAAGCGGGCGTTCGGACCGTTCAAGAAGGAGGTCTGGGACATCGAGCCGGGCGTTCGCGAGGAGATCCGAGAGGCGCTAGAGGAGAAGTTCGCCTTCCTGTTCGAACAGCTAGATGCCGTTGACACGGTGAGGTTGGTGGACACGCACGTCGACGCCCCGGAGGTCCACAAAGAGCGGGGCGACCTTGTAAGCAGAGGTGAGACCGCTGTGGACGCCGAACTCGCCGACTAGATGGAGGCAGGGCGGGACAGGCGACCGCCGTCTAGATACCAGGCTATAGCAACGGAGGGACAGGGCCGGCTCTGCTGCCGACTGCACGAGGTTTGTCGGATCGATCGAGTCAGGTGATCTCCGGTCCCGACGTCCAATCGTAGCCGATCTCTGGGTCGTCGTGAGCGATGCGCCCTTCGTCGGTTCCGTCGTACTCATGCGAGACCACATAGAAGACGTGAGCCGGCCCACTCAGCACGCGGTATCCATGAGCCACGCCCGGCGGGATCCTGAGCACTATGGGCGGCTGACCTTCACCCATCAACAGCTCCTGCACCTCACCGTGCGTCGGCGAGCTGGGCCGTGTATCATAAAGGGCAGCCTTGATGGTTCCAACTGGGCAGTACCACCAATCGGTCTGCTTCTGATGAACGTGCCAGGCCTTAACCACGCCCTGATATGATTTGGTGTGGCTCCATTGACCGAAGCCCTCGGGGAAAATCGGATCGCTGTTCCGGATCACCTCGCGGAAGAATCCGCGGTCATCCGCGTGGGTCACCAGGTTCTTGGTCTCGACTCCATGGATCATGAGAACGCTCCTCGCTTGCGTGGTAGAGGCAGAAGGACTGACGCCGTCTCCAGGCGCTCCTCTAGAGGCTGACCTCACGCAGTGGTGAGGGCATGAACGTCAGAATGAAGATCACCAGCATGAACACCCCAAGCGCGATGCGCCCCGGGCTGACGGGGGTGACGTCATCCAGCGGTGGGGGATGCTTCCGATTCACAAGCAAGTTGATGAGACCCCACAGCGCCCAGAATCCCCCAGCCTCGTTTCCCATGAGCAGAAGGTACCCACCCCACCCGAACATCGCCGCGATGAGCACGTGACCAAGTGTCCATGCTTTGCGCCCCAGCAAGGCGTAACTGACGTGCCCCCCGTCCAGCTGTCCCACCGGGATCAGGTTGATCATGGTGACCAGCAGTCCAGCCCAACCCGCGAACGCTACGGGATGAATCCAGACGTCGCGCCCGTTGCTCGGAAGGATCTCTCCGAAGACGAGGTACTTGAGGCCCATGTAGAGCAAGGAATTGCCCTCCTGCAGGGCGGTATCCAGTTGAGGCGGAGGCGGCTGGACGGAAGAGAGGGACAACCCCAAGATCAGAAGCGGGATGGCCACAACCAGCCCCCCCAGGGGCCCAGCGACCCCGATGTCAAAGAGAGTCTCTCGATCGCGCATGGGAGCTTTCTGCGTGATGACGGCACCCATCGTCCCCAGCAGGTTGGGCATAGGGATGAAGTAGGGCAAGCTGACCGGGGAGCCGTACCGCCGCGCGACGAAGTAGTGGCTCAGCTCGTGGGCCAGGAGGATACCCATCAGGGTAGCCGCGAATGGAATCCCCCAGTGCAGATGCGAAAGAATGGTCGGAAGATCAAGAGAAACCTCGACTCCCTCAGCCAACTCCGCGTGCTGCAGCGCGTAGGCGGCTCCGATGAAAACCACCGTCGCCAGCGTCGCGAGGAACAAGGCGACGTTGACCCACGGGTTCGAGGGTTCACTGTCGTGGACACCTCGAACAGCAAGAACCCGGTGCCCGCCCTCATCGCCCTGCCGCAGCATAGCGGTGTACCCCTGCTCTTCAAAGGCCTCTGAAATGCGATCGAAGGCAGCGCCTGTATCACCAACTATGCGACCTCGGAAGATGATCAACTCATCAGGCGGCTTCGCGATCTCATAACCCTCGACGTGCATCACGCGCGAGAGGGACAGGCGGAGCCGTTCTACCGTCCGCTGCTCCGTGAAGGTGCTTGATGCCATTGCGTTCTCCTCATTCTCGTTGTACAGGCTACACCTGGTCTCACATAGACTGTCGGCGGTTCGCTGGGAACGCGGCCTGTGACTTAACAAGCGCCCACAGATCCGCCAGGGTACCCTGACCAGCTAACGGAATCTCGTCCGAGGGCGCTTCATCTTCCTCGGTCACCCAGTAGACGTCCATCCCCACAGACGAAGCCGGGAGGACGTCCATCTCCCAGCTATCGCCCACCATCAGACACTCGCCGGGGCTGCGATGCAGCCGCTCCAAGATCTCCCGGTAGTAGGCAGGATGCGACTTGGACGCGTGCATGTTCTCGTAAGTGGTCACGAGCGCGTAGTCAAACTCATCGACAGGAACCCCAGCCCACGCCAGTCGCTGTTCGACGGCGACACGGGGGAACAGGGGATTGGTAGCCACAACTACCTGCTGGTCTTGCTCGAGGGCCCACTCCACCAACAGGCGGGCCTCGGGCCGGCTGCGCGTCAGGGGCCGGAGCTTGGGGAACTCCTCCACGTAGAAACTGTCAAACGCCCGCTCTAGGACCGTTCGATCTGGTTTCAAGGCCCGGTAGAATACCGATGAGAAGGCCTCCTCGTTCGTAACCCGCCTGTTGTGGTCGGCGTCCATCACTCCGGTGGCACGCATCAGCTGATCGATCAGGCGCTCCGGAGGAATCAGGTGATCCAGATAGCCGGTAAGCGCCTGGAAGTAGGCGGGGAGGAAGATCTCCATCGAGTTGCCCAGCAGGGTGTTGTCGAGATCGAAGAGGATGGCCTTATGCATCTCCCCGTCTCCCCTCCTGCGCCTCGAAGAGCCGGATCGCCTCTGGATGACAGTGCCCGCAGCCGACGTAGGGGTCATCCACCTCAACCTCGTATTTCGTGCAGACGGCGTATACCTCCACACGATGTACCAACCCGAACCAGCGTCGAACCACTCGCGCCTCGAGCACCATATGGGGGCAAGCGTTGACACGCGAGATATCGGGCACCGGGCAACGGGCGCACAGCTTGGGCTCCCAAGATCGAGAGCCTGGGTTGCGCCCGATCAAGCGGCACTCCTGGGTGGAGCGACCGCGGTAGAAATCCTCGTAATAGTAAGGGCACTGGGTGCCAGCGGGGGTGCGCATCGCCTGTGCCGGATTCCTCACTTCTCCGTCGCCTCGATCAGGGCGTCCAGATCGCGCTCCATCGCTCTCAACTCCTCGCCGTAGCAGGCCCAATCGCCATTCTCGAGGCACTGCTGAGCCGCCTCATAGTGGTCGCGGGCCGAGCGCGCCAACTCCCGGACATCGGTCGGCAGGACCTCCACCGCCTCCTCTCCCGCGTCCAGCGCCTGCCCAGGCTCTTGTGCAACGGGGGACTTCCTAAGCACCTGCTCCAGGGCCGCCGACAAGCTCTCCCCCATGGCTACGCGGTTCTCGTATGCGACGACCACACGCCTGAGCTCCGGGAGACGACTCGCCTCGGCCTGGAGATACAGCGGCTCCAGGTAGAGGAGCGATCCGTTGATGGGAATGACGATCAGGTTGCCCCGGTTGACTGAAGAACCGCGCTGATTCCAGAGGGCCAGCTGCTGCGAGATCACCGGGTCCTGATCGAGGCGTGACTCGACCTGCATAGGACCGTAGACCAGCCCCTCCTTGGAGAACTTGTAGACGCCCAGATCTCCGTAGTCAGAGCCGTCGGAGTCGGCGTAGAGCCACGCGATCATATTCTGCTTCCCAGCGGGCACATACGGTCGAATCAGCATGAACTCCAGCCGCTCAGAACCGGGCAGCCGCATTGTGACGTAGTAGGGCGCTACCTCGACCGTCTCGGCCCCTCGAATCTCCATCGGCGCCCCCCACAGGTCCTCCTGATTGTAGAAGACACGTGGGTCGTCCATGTGATAGGAGCCGTACAGATCGGCCTGGATCAGGAAGAGCTGCTCCGGGTAGCGCCAGTGATCGCGCAGCACCGGGTCCATCTCATCGACCGAGGTGAATAGATCAGGGAAGATAGCGCGGTACGTCTGGATCAGAGGGTCATCCGGATCGACGACATAGAACGTCGTCTCGCCGGTATAGGCGTCGATGGCGACCTTGACGCTGTTACGCACGTAGTTGAGTCCCCTGGTGGGTCGGGAATAGGGGAAGCGGTTGCTCCACGTGTAAGCATCTTGGAGCCACACGATCCGACCATCGGCGATGACGGGATACGGGTCGGGATCGAACCAGAGCATAGGTGCCAGCGTCTCCACACGATCGGCGAGCGCGCGACGGAACAGAATACGACTGTCCGGCCCAATGGCACTGGAGAGAAGAATTGGCGAGCTGTTGAAGCGGAGAGCAAAAGCCGCGCGGCGCAATGGACCACCGACCGGGACGCCAGCGGGACCCTGGTAGCGGGCGTAGACATTCTCATCGCCGCTCGGATAGTCGAACTCGTCCTCGGTGGTGTTGACGATGACGTAACTGGTGGTCCTCTCGCCGAAGTAGATCTCAGGTCGCGTAATCTCAAGTTCGGCGTGGTCACTCTGCGGTGGAATGTTGCGCACCAACAGGCGGGGCAAACCCTCGTCGCTGACCTCCGCGACGGGACTGAGGCAGAGCCCGTAGCCGTGGGTGTAGATCAAGTGCTGGTTGATCCAGGTCCGCGCGTCCTCACGCATCTCCTCGATATCCAGCTCACGCACCGCCAGGTTGACCTGGCGGAGTTGACCGTCAAGCATGTACCGGTCGATGTCGATGTCGACAAAAGCATAGTAGGTTCGGATCTCTTGGATCTGCTCGTACGTCGCACGCAACGGCTTCCAGTCCCACAGTCGCACGTTGTGGAGTGTATCCGCGTTATCGTCCAGAGTCTGAGATGTGAGCTCGCCGGTGAGCCTGTAATCGAACTCCTGGATGTCATCAAGTCCGTACGCACGCCGGGTGAAGCGGATGTTGTGCTCGATAAATGGCCGCTCCAGTGCAAGCTCGTTCGGCTCCACCGTAAACCCCTGCATCACCGTTGGGTAGACCTGGCCGACGAAGCTCACAAGGAGCCATGCGCCCCCCACACCCATGAGGAGGCGCCACCGGCGCATCCAAATGTTGAACACCAGCACGACGGCACCGACGAGCACCACGCCAGTCAGCACATACAGCAGCGGCGTGCGAGCGTGCACATCCGTGTAGCCTGCGCCGTGGACAACGCCGGACGGGGACTGAAGGAGCGCCCACCGTCGTAGCTGATACCCTAGCGCCACCCCCACGAGAAGAAGGGCACCAAGCACGGAGAGATGGCCAACCGCCTCTACCTGCCGGATACGGCCAGCGAAGAGGTAGACGAGCAAGCTGCCAATTAGCGCAGCGGCAATCAAGCCCATCGTCCAGTTCAAGAGGAAGCGATAGAAGGGCAACTCGAAGACGTAGAAGCTCACATCGAAGCCGAAGATAGGATCGTTCAGATCGAAGGGACGCCGGTGGATGAACCTGAGGGCTGTCATCCATTGGCCGGCGGCTGCCGACGCCATTGTCAAGGCCACCAGGACCCCGAGGAGGCTGAGAAGACGCGTCAGGAGCCGCGCGCCGATCGTGATGGATGCACCACCCGTACCCCGGATATGAAGCCGAAGATGGCCGAGCAGACGCCGGGGGAGGAAGAACCAGTTGACCACAAGGAAAGCCAACGCAAGCAGAGCGCCGGCAAGCCACAGCAGACCGCGTGAAAGCAACCGCCTTGTGAATGTACTCCGCTGTCCGAGTGTGCCGAACCAGAGCCAGTCTGTGTAGAGGGTGATCCCGCTCCCTGAGAGAATGGGAAGGAGGACCAAGACACCGAGAGCGACAGCTCCCAGAATAAGGATGCGTCTCGCTCTTTGGTTCATAGAGCTAACGTCTCTAGGGATGCAGGGGCTACACTCGCGTCACGTACTCACCAGTGCGAGTGTCGACGCGGACTACGTCTCCCACCTCGACGAAGAGTGGGACCTCTACCTCCAATCCCGTCTCAGTGGTCACGGTCTTCATCGCGCTGGTTGCACGGTCGCCCGCGACGGCGACCTCGGACTTAACCACTTCGAGATCGACCTTGGTGGGCAGATCGACATCGATCACCCTTCCCTGGTAGACCGAGACGACCAGTTCCATACCCTCAATGAGGTAATTCGCGTCCTCACCCAGGACGGATTCAGGCGCTGCCAGTTGCTCGTACGTCTGGGTGTCCATGAAATGGTAGAGGTCCCCGTCGGTGTAGTGATACTGGACCCCGCGCCGCTCAACGTAGACATCCTCCACCTTATCTCCGGAAATGAACGTACGCTTAATCGTTGCACCGGTGTTGATATTCCGCAGTTTGGTACGGATGTAGGCTTTTCCCCGCCCAGGCTTATGGTGTTCGTACTCTATGACACGGTACAGCTCTCCGTCCATGGTGAAGGTGACACCTTTTCGCAGCTCGTTGACGTCGATCATGCGTTCCCCCAAGTGGCTGTCCGGAATCGAATTGCGGATTGATTATACCTTCCCTTTGCGCTTCGTCAATCACGCGGCCCGCGGCCATCAACGGGGACCGAATCCTGCGCGAGGCCCCGTGGCCCACGGCGTGGCATCAGAGATGGCGACTGCCGCAGTGCGAGCCCTGCGGTGGATCCTAGCGAGGCAGATGGGCATCTGGACGGTTGTCAGGGCTAATGGGCTGACTGCGCCTTGACCTGATCGGAGCACTAAACTGGCGAGTCCCGCCAGCCCGACTATAATAGACCGCCAGAGTGTGTCTGGAGAAGGGATCATCCCTTCGTCCTGGCTCTGACAGAGCGCTTGCTCGATCTTGCGCATATCCTGTTTGTGCAGACCTGGAAGGAGAAACCCGTGCCAAGCTATCAAAGACCACCCGGAACCCTGGATATACTCCCGGCGGATCAACCCTACTGGAGCCGGGTGCGGCGCCATGCGAAGCACCTCGCCGAACTCGCGGGCTTCGAACGCCTCGACACGCCTATGTTTGAGGCGACCGAAGTATTCGCTCGAGGCATCGGTCAGGGCACCGACGTGGTGGACAAGGAGATGTACACATTTCTCGACAAGGGGGGACGGGACCTGACACTACGCCCGGAGTTTACGGCAGGCGTGGTGCGTGCGTACATCGAGAACGGATTGTACGTCGAGGTGAAGCCGCAGAAGCTCTATTCGATCGGTCCAACCTTCCGGTACGACCGTCCACAAGCAGGACGGTACCGACAGTTCACTCAGTTCAACGCCGAGATCCTGGGCGAAGAGGATCCTGCCGCGGACCTGGAGATTATGACATTGGTCTGGGATCTCTACGCGGGGCTCGGTTTCCGGGACCTGGAGTTCCAGTTGAACTCCACCGGCTGTCCCCATTGTCGACCGCCGTACGTTGAGGCCCTCAGAGCGTACTACGAGGAACACGAGGCCCAGATCTGTGAGGACTGCCAGCGGCGATTGGAGCAGAGCCCGCTGCGGGTGCTCGACTGCAAGGAGGAGACATGCCAGCCTATTCTCGAAAGGGCACCGCACATCGTGGATTTCTTGTGTGACGAGTGTGCCGAGCACTTCGCCAGTCTGCGGGAGTATCTGGAGTTGCTGAATCGGCGTTACACTTTGAACCATCGGCTAGTGCGCGGGCTGGATTACTATACGAAAACAGTCTTCGAGGTGTGGGCGTCTGGCATCGGGGCACAGAGCGCGTTGTGCGGTGGAGGCCGGTATGATGGCCTGGCCGAGCTTCTCGGCGGACCGGAGACACCCGGGGTGGGTGTAGGGGTGGGATTGGAGCGCATCATCATCATGATGAAGGAGTTGGGGGTGGAGCCACCTGCCCCGCGAACACCCGAGGTGTTCCTGGCCTATCTGGGCGAGGAGCCGAGGAAGGAGTCGCTGCATCTAATGGACGAGCTTCGGCGGACGGATGTAGGCGTCTATTTCGCGATGGGCCGTGAGAGAGGGCTGAGGAGCCAGCTCCGGGAGGCGGACAAGCGGGCGGTTCGGTATACGGTTATCCTGGGAGGAGACGAGTTGCAGAGCGGAAAGGCCACCGTCCGAGACATGACGTCGGGTGACCAGGTAGACGTGGATCTCACCCTCCTGGTGACGTGGTTGAGGGAACGGGTGTGAGAGTCGGGCGCGGAGAGAAGCAGAACGAGGACAGGACCCTTCTCAGCACACAGACCCGGCTCTCACCGGGTCTGTGTTGACTCTATCTCAACCGATCAGCGGCCGCTCGATGCCAGCCAGAGTCTAGGAGTGCCGCCAAAGATCGTCAATATCGAGTCTTGATGCCATCTCGTCGCGCTTCTCCAACAGCTCGCGGTAGCTCTCCCGCATCGCGCTCGTCATCGCCTCACCCTCTTCGGGATAGCGAACGGTGAACGCTGACACAAGGACGACGATCATAGCCGCAAGCCCGGTGAAAGAAGGGACCCCCGTCTCGGTCTGTCCGGGGCAGACGATCGACGTTTCCGCCTCGAGGGCCGCAGCTGCAACCGGTGAGACGCTGAAGACGAAAGTAGGGGCTCCACGCCGGCGGGCGAAGCTGACCACGCTGGCAGTGTCAAGATCCATCCCAGCGAGGGAGAACCCGATCACCACATCGGTATCGTCGATCCCCTTCAAGTTTGTCGCTGCCATCAGCGGATCAGATGGTATGGCGACGGCTGGCAATCCAACCTCCCGCAGCGCATCGGCGCAGAGCGCTGCCAGGTTCGCACACTGGCCTTGTCCCACGACCCAGATCCGCGCTGCCTCAGTGAGCGTGGGCAGCAGGGAATCCACTCGCTCCGTCAATCGATCTTGAGCCAGCTCCAGGTTGTGTTTCTCGTTGACCAAGAGACCACGGAAGAGCTGGAGATCCTGTGGAGCATTCAGATCGGCGGTGTACGAGGCCTTCAGATCGGCCCGTACGACCTCCTGTATCTCCTTACTCAACTCGCGGAAGCCGCTGTAGCCAAGCTCCTGGGCGAAGCGCACGACCGTGGCAGCATCGACGCCCAGGCGATCGGCCAACTCAGTGGCCGTCATGAAGGCGGCATCGAGCTCGTTGTTCTGGATGAAATCGGCGAGTTTGCGGAAACTAGGCGTGAGATCATCGTGCTTGTCTTGTATCTTCTGGCGAAACATCGTCGCACCTCCCCACAGAGTATCAACCCGAGATGGCGCCCAAGGACTACCCGCATTCTAACCGCGCGCGTCGAAGGATATGTACCTCCAATCTCCACGAGAACTGCCGCACAGCGCGATCCAGGGAGCGGTGAACGCCGGTTTCAGATTGCGCCCATTCTACCACTCGTATGAGTAAATTGCAAACACAAGAATGTTGGGCCAGTGCAAAGTAAAAGCAGGTACCGAGCTACCGGGCAGAGGCGACACTTCATTTGCTTTTGCCAGATAGTTGTGCTACAATTTGCAGGGAGTAAGGAACCAGCGTCAGGGCGGCCAAGCCATCCGAGGCTGGCAGTTCGCTCCAAGGACTGGACTCCTTCCTTATCTACCACGGTGAGCGTTGCAGAGGCGGACAGGACCAAGGTGCGTGTTCAGGTAGAGCTCTTTGGGCTTTCCAGGCTCATAGCAGGAGAGAGAGAAATAACGTTGACCCTCGAGGAAGGTGCGACCTTCCGAGACGTCGTGCGGGCCCTGGCGAAGCAGTACCCCGAGATGATCGGGGACGTGGTCCAGCCTGATGGCGAGACGATGCAAGCCCCCAACATCCTCAACCTGGACGGAAGGCGCATGATCCAGCCCCATCAGATGGATGAAAACCTTGGTGACGGTGACCGAATCATCGTGATGTCTATGTCAGCAGGAGGTTAAGTGATGCATGGCTACAGCGGAAGAGTTCTGCACATCGATCTGACCAACCGCAAGAGGTGGGTCGAATCGAAACCAGAGGAGTGGTACAAGACGTACATTGGCGGAGTCTCGATGGCGACCCGACTCTGCTGGGAGAACATCGAAACAGGCTGCGACCCGCTATCACCGGGCAATCCTATCTGCATCGCCAATGGACTCTTCGCCGGTACCCCGGTGCCGGTGGGGGGAAAGTATGGCATGGCGTCGAAGTCCCCGTTGACCGGCTTCATCGGCGATAGTCTATCAAGCAGCTGGTTCACGGTTTCACTCAAGCGGGCCCGGTGGGACGGAATCGTCGTCCATGGAGCTAGCGAAGAATGGGTTAGCGTCCTGATCGACGATGACAAGGTTGACTTCCGGGACGCCTCTGATTTAGTGGGCCTGAGCACCACAGAGGCAGAAGAGGCAATCCGCGAGGAATTTGGGGATGACCAAATACGTTCGGCGGTTATCGGGCCGGCTGGCGAGAATCTGGTACGCATCGCCAACGTGAGTAACGACGGTCGGAAGGCGGGGCGTACCGGTCACGGCGCGGTGTGGGGGTCGAAGAAGCTCAAGGCTCTGTCCGTGCGGGGCACCCACGGCGTCCAGGTGGCCGATCCCGAGGAGTTGCTCAAACTTTCGTACGACATCCTTGAGGCAGCTCAAGGTCCTCACACTCAAAAGTACCGCATTCTGGGCACTTCGTCAAACGTCCTGAACATGAACAAGCTCGGACTGCTACCGACGGAGAACTACCGGGAGGGCGTGTTTGACGATGCCGAACTGATCAGCGGAGAGTATCTCCACGAGCACTACAAGGCGAAGACCATTGCCTGCGCGCAGTGCCCCATCGCCTGCGAGCAGGTCGGGCACGTGAAAGAGGGACCGTACGCTGAGGCAATGGGACACGTCGAGTACGAATCTCTCTTCGCCCTCTCGTCGAACTGCGGGGTAAACGACATGGAGGCCTCGATCAAGGCCATCGCCAACTGCAACGAGCTGGGGACCGATACGATGAGCACAGGCGTGACCATCAGCTGGGCGATGGAGTGCTTCGAGCGGGGCATCTTCACACAGGAGGACTTCAAGTGCGAGCGGTACCCTGAGGGCTTCGAGGCCAGCTTCGGCGACGGCATGGCAATGGTGCGGCTGACGGAGATGATCGCCCATCGCGACGGGTACATGGGAGACCTGCTGGCCGAAGGGACGAGACGCGCCAGTGTCAAGCTGGACGAGGAGCGAGGCACCGAGAGCTACCAGTGGGCGATGAACATCAAGGGTTTGGAGACTCCGGGGTACGATGCCCGCGCGCTCAAGACGTTTGCAGTCGGGCTAGCAGTGGGAACGCGCGGCGGGTGTCACAACCGTACAGCGGCCTATGACCCTGACATCAAGGGCTGGGTGGATCGCTTCAGCGTTGACGAGACCCGCGGGGAGCTGGCCAAGAGCACAGAGGAGTACGCAGCTGTGTACGACACATTGCCCCTGTGCAAGTTCATCCGGCGCTGCTTCACGGGCAAAGCGGATCGGGAAGGGGCCTGGCCAGCCATCGCCAAGCTGATCAACGCCACAACGGGCTGGGAGTTCGACTACGACGACGTGGATCTGATCGGCGAGCGGGCCCACACAATGAAGAAGGCCTTCAATGTCCGCGAGGGTTGGACGCGAGAGGACGATCACCTGCCCTACCGCTGGCAACACGAGCCGATGACCAAGGGGCCCTCCGCCGGGCACATCGTGACCGACGAGGAATTGGAATACCTCAAGGATATCTACTACGAGGCCAAGGGCTGGACCGAGGAGGGTCTGATCCCCAAGGAGAAGCTTGTCGAACTGGGGATGGAAGACGTCGCAGAAGAGATTGGTGTATAGGAGACTACAATGCCTCTTCCTTCAACTTCGAAGTATCAGTACATAACGTGTGACCCCGAGAAGTGTGTCGGTTGTCAGATATGCGAATACGTCTGCTCGTACACAAAGACGGGCGAGTTCAACACCTTCCGCAGCCGCATCCGCATGGTGCGGGAGCACAAGATCCTAATGACGACGGTGGCCTGTCGCACGTGCGAGAACGCACCGTGTGTGATAGCGTGTCCCCGCGACGCGCTCTCTCAGGACCCCGACACCGGCGTGATCCATGTGGACGCCGGGCGGTGTGATGGTTGTACCTGGTGTATTGAGGCCTGCGACTTTGGCGCGATCTCCATCAACCCCCGCACCAAGCTAGCCGAGATCTGCGATCTGTGCGAGGATGAGGAGGACGGCCCGCAATGCGTCAAGTGGTGTCCCAAGGAAGCGCTCGAACTCACGACTCCCGATAAGAGAGCGCAGCGGACTCGACACAAGCGCGCCATCGAGGAAGTGTTAAGACGGTGAGTTCAGGCTAGACCCCTGACGCTCTGGAGAGGGTGAAGCCCGCGATCAGGCGCGGTAGTGTCACTGCGAACGCAGATCTGTGGAGCGTTCCGGTGATACGTCCGCGCCTGACAGCGCGGGTTTTGCCTCGCATACTGGCCGCTTGAACACTTAGAAAACGTACGGGTGCTGGCGGTGTGACGCCGGGCACAACACGTTCTTTTTGGGAGGAGCATTATGGTAGGAGATAACGGAAACGAAGAGGTACGGACCGGCGTATACGTCTGCCATTGCGGGAGCAACATCGCCGGGGTCATCGACCCGAAGGCCGTGGTGGAATACGCGGCAACGCTTCCCGGCGTAGTTCGAGCGGTCGACACCCCATACGCCTGCGCGGACAGCGGTCAGACTGTGATCCGGGAGGAGATCGAGAAGCACAATCTCAATCGGGTCGTGGTCTCGGCGTGCTCCGTGCGTATGCACGAGCCAACCTTCCGCGCAGTGGTGGCCGAGGCTGGCCTGAACCCCTTCCTGATGGAGATGGCCAACATCCGAGAGCAATGCACCTGGGCCCACGGCCACGATCCAGAGGGGGCCTTGGAAAAGGCGAAGAGCCTGACGGCGGCAGCTGTGGCGAAGGCCAGGTTTCTCACCCCCCTCGATATGATCAAGGTGCCGGTTACGAAGCGGGCGATGGTCATCGGCGGCGGGGTGGCGGGCATCAGCGCTGCGTTGGATCTGGCAGATCAGAACATCGAGACGATCTTGGTGGAGAGGGAACCTACGATTGGGGGGGTGATGGCACAGCTGAACAAGACCTTCCCGACGATGGACTGTAGCATATGAATACTCGCCCCCAAGATGGTTGACGCGGCGCGTCACCCGAAGATAGACGTAAGGACGTACACGGAAGTCGAGCGAGTAGAAGGATTCGTCGGCAATTTCAAGGTTCAGCTGCGCCAGAAGTCGCGGTACGTCTACGAGGACCGCTGTAACGGCTGCGGCGAATGTGCAGACGTCTGCCCCATCGAGGTGCCCAACCCCTTCGAGCTGTGCCTGGCCCCCCGGAGAGCAATCGATGTGGCGATGAGCCAGGCGGTGCCTCTGGTGTACAATGTTGACATGGAGTCCTGCATCGAATGCTACAAGTGCGTTGACGCCTGCGGCGAGCTAGATGCGATCGACTTCAGCATGGAGGATAAGCTGGTCTGGGAGGACGTGGGCTCCGTAGTCGTCGCCACGGGGTTCGACCACTTCGATCCCTCGGTGATGACGGAGTACGGCTACGGGCGTTTCCCGAACGTGATCACGGCCATCGAGATGGAACGGCTGAACAACTCCGCCGGTCCAACGGCTGGCAACTTGATGCGCCCCAGCGATGGAGAGAACCCGGAGAACCTGGCCATCATCAACTGCGTCGGATCGCGCGATAAGCGATTCAACCCCTCATGCTCCAACTTCTGCTGTATGTACGCGATCAAGAACGCGGTCCTACTCAAACAGACCTATCCCGAGATGGATCTCAGCGTCTACTACATAGACATCCGCACGCCGTCGAAAGGATATGAGGAGTTCTACAATCGGGCGCGCGAGATGGGCATCCGGTTCATCCAGGGACGACCGGGCCTCATCACCGAGGATCCCGACACGCACAACCTGATCGTGCACTCGGAGGACAGGGACCTGGGTTATGTCACGGAACACGAATATGAGATGGTAATGCTGAACCAGGCTGCCGTGCCCCAGCCCGACGTGGATACGGTCAGTTCCGTGCTCAATATCACCCAGAGTCCTGGAGGGTGGTTCATGGAGTATCACCCCAAGCTGCGGCCACTGGACACCCCGACCGACGGTGTGTTCCTGGCTGGGGCGTGCCAGGGACCGAAGGACATTCCCGCCAGCGTGGCCCAGGGATCAGGTGCGGCTGCACGAGCCGGACGAGTCGTCCACGCCGAGGAGTGGGAGATCGAGCCGACGATAGCCGTCGTGTGGGAGGATCGCTGCATCAGCGCCCAGGGGAAGAAGTGTGGTATCTGCTCCCGAGCGTGCCCCTACGGCGCCATAGAGTACGAAGAGGGCAAGGCGCCCAATGTGATCACGGCCAAATGTCACGGCTGCGGCGCTTGCGTCGCGGAGTGTCCCCACAACGCGATCACCCAGTTGCACTTCACAGATGCTCAGATTCTGGCGCAGCTTCAGACGTTGCTGGCTGACAAACCGGAGGAGAAAATCCTGGCTTTCCGCTGTCACTGGTGCTCTTATGGCGGCGCAGATATGGCAGGGACCAGTCACTTCGAATACTCATCCAACGAGCGCGGCATACGCGTGATGTGCTCCGCGCGGATGGATGCCGACTTCATCTACGAGGCCTTCCGCCTGGGAGCGGGGGCGGTTCTCTTCTCGGGCTGCCATCCCCAGGACTGTCACTACATCACGGGCCAGCGTGTTGGCGCGCATCGGGCCGAGCGGTTGTTGAAGCGATTTGAGAGGATGGGCATGACGCCCGGGAGGTTCCGCGTCGAGTGGATCAGCGCCGCTCAGGGCGACAAGTACGCCCGGGTGATCAATGAGATGCAGGAGGTGCTGGACTCGATCCCCAGAGAGGAACTGCTCAAGGAGATTGAGGAATTCCGGCCCGAGATGGCAAAGAGAGCCCGCCGCATGCGCGAGGTGCCGCAGATTGAGGAGGCATCTGATTTTGCAGAAAGCATCGCGGACGCGCGGAGGACGAGAGAGGCAGAGCCGGCGTAGGACCGACGACTCGGCGACGGCCCGGACATCTCTCTCTCTTCGCGACTAGACGACAGTAGGAGAATGCTTAATGGCAGTTCACAGTCCCCAAGCTCAAACCTTCGCTGACCAGGTTCGGGCCATCCCCGGTGGGGAGCACCTGGAGATGTGCTACTCATGCGGCACGTGCGTCAGCAAGTGCATGATCCAACAGAAGGTCGAGCCAGACTATAACCCGCGCCGCCTATTGCACATGGTCATGATGGATATGCGCCGGGAGGCGTTTGAGAGCCCGACGACGTGGCTCTGCTCTGCGTGCGACCTGTGTTACCCGGCCTGCCCGCAGGAGATCCACATCTCCGGCGTCATCGGCGCGGTCAAGGAGCTTGCAGTCGAGGCCGGCTATGAGTCGGCGCTAGAGACTGTCTCGGTGGACGAGTCGCTGTGCTCTGGCTGCGGCATCTGTGTTATGACCTGCCCGTACGAGGCCCCCCACTTGGTGGAGAAAGAAGTGGAGGGTGAGATGGACCGGTTTTCGGAGGTGGACGCGAACGCCTGTATGGGGTGTGGTATTTGCGTGGCCGCGTGTCCGATGGGCGCGATCTCCCGACCCGGCGTGAGCAACGAGGAGGTCAGAGCACAGATCGGCGTTCCGCAGTCTAGTGGCGTGCCGCGTCTGGTCGTCTTCGTCTGTGACTGGTCCTTGCGGGCAGATGCGGACGTGAGGCTCCTGGAGAGCTACCCCGAGAACGTACGCGTCATCCACATCCCGTGCACTGGACGCATCGACCCAGAGATGGCGCTTCTGGCGCTGCGGTCGAAGATCGACGGCGTGCTCGTGTGCGGCTGTGCGCCCAACGAGTGCCACTACAAGCGCGGCACTGTCGTGAGCAGCTGCAAGATTGGGTTGCTGAACCGGATGTTGGACCAGATGCACATAGGAGATGGTCGCGTCCGCTTCGTGCAGATCGGCACACAGGACCAAGGGCGCATCCGCGCCGAGGTGGATGGCATGTTGGAGCATCTGGCAGCCGGGAAGGAGGCACGGTAATGGCGAAGGCAAAGCCCAAGCTGGCGTTCTACTGGGCGGCCAGTTGTGGCGGGTGTGAGATCACAATCACCGAGCTGGGTATGCGACTCGTGGCGGTGGGCGGGAAGGTGGACATCGTGTTCTGGCCCTGCCTGATGGATTTCAAGTACAGCGACGTCGAGGCGCTACAGGACGGCGAGATCGACGTGTGCTTCTTCAACGGAGCCATCCGGTGCAGCGAGAACGAGCACATCGCCAGGCTGCTGCGACAGAAGTCGAAGACCCTCGTTTCCTTCGGCGCGTGCTCCCACACCGGAGGCATCCCGGGCCTGGCCAACTTCTACGACGCCGAGTCGATCCTGGAACGAGTCTATGATACTGCTCCGTCGGTGGATGAGTCGCGGGGTACACGCCCCACCCCATTGGTGGACGTGCCAGAGGGCACGATCGAGATTCCCACGTTCTACGAACAGGTCCTGACGTTAGCCCAGGTGGTGGACGTGGACTACTTCATGCCGGGCTGTCCACCAGTCGTCGACCAGGTATGGAACGTGTTTCAGACGATTCTGGAGGGGGAGCTACCCGATAAAGGGTCCACGATTGGGGTAGATCCGAAGACCAACTGCGACGTCTGCCCGCGCAAGAAGGGAGAAGGTGGATTCCGAGTGAAGGAATGGAAGCGTCCCCACGAGGTGGAGCTCGATCCAGAGCTCTGCTTCCTGGCCCAGGGAGTGATCTGTTGTGGGCCGGCCACCCGAGCCGGATGCGGCCTACCTTGCATCAGCGGCAATATGCCGTGCCGTGGCTGCTACGGTCCGCCGGCAGGCGTCGTCGATCAAGGGGCGAAACTACTCAGCGCCATCGGCGCACTGATCGACACCGACGATCCAGAGGCGGTGGGAAGGATCATGGGCACAATTGTCGATCCGGCCGGGCTCAGCTATCGATTCGGATTGGCCAGCTCCCTGCTGAGCGAGTTGAAGTACAGAGGAAACTCTCAGGAGGGTGAACAATGACCCAAAAGATCAGCATAGATCCGATTACTCGCCTGGAGGGTCACGGCCGCATCGACCTATTCCTCAACGAGGACGGAGAACTGGCCAACGCCTACCTAATCGTCCCGGAACTGCGAGGGTTCGAGAAGTTCTGTGAAGGCCGGCCTGTGGAGGAGATGCCCCGCATCACCCAACGCATCTGTGGAGTGTGCCCATTGGCGCATCACGTGGCAGCGGCCAAAGCAGGGGACGCTGTATATCACGTCGATCCTCCGTCAGCGGCAAAGAAGCTGCGCGAGCTGCTGTACGCCTCTTTCTTCGTCGCTGATCACGCCACCCACTTCTACGCCCTCGCCGCACCTGATTTCGTGGTGGGTCCCGATGCGCCGAAGGCCCAGCGGAATCTGCTGGGGCTGATACAGAAGGTCGGACAGGACACCGGGGCGCGGGTGGTCCAGCTTCTGCAGGACAATCACGAGGTGGCCGCTATCGTCGCTGGTCGCTACATCCACTCGGTGAGCTGCGTCATCGGGGGGATGAGCAAGCCCATCACCGATGAAGAACGGGAGCGCATCGTCGAGATTGCCGAGCGTTCGGTGGAGACGGCGGAGTTCTCCCTGCAGCTGTTCGACGACGTGGTGCTGCAGAATCGGGGCTACGTCGATATGATCTTGAGCGACGCATTTGCCCACAAGACTTACTACATGGGGTTAGTCGACAAGGACAACCGGGTCAACTTCTATGATGGAAAGGTGCGTGTCGTCGGTCCCGATGGGAGACAGCTGCTCAAGTACAGCCCAGAGGAGTATCTGGACGTGGTGGCCGAACATGTCGAGCCGTGGACCTATCTCAAGTTCCCGTACCTGAAACAGGTAGGATGGAGGGGATTGGTCGACGGTCCT
Organism: Anaerolineae bacterium; assembly: GCA_041687115.1. GTDB lineage: Bacteria > Chloroflexota > Anaerolineae > B4-G1 > B4-G1 > SKLM01. The sequence goes on along the minus strand of JAWLCP010000041.1, from coordinate 3,943 downwards.
GAGAGCGGTGTCTATCGGGCCACGCCCCTCAGCCGGCTCAACGCCGCCGACGGCATGGCCACCCCGAAAGCCCAAGCTGAATACGAACGCTTCTACGACACACTGGGAGGCAAGCCTGTCCACGCCACGCTGGCGACACACTGGGCGCGGTTGATCGAGTTGCTGTACGCTGCCGAGCGGACCCTGGAGCTGGCTCAAGATCCAGAGATCACGAGCGATAAGATCCGGACGATTCCCACCGAGACCCCGGACGAGGGCGTAGGTATCGTCGAGGCCCCGCGGGGCACATTGACGCATCACTACGTCACCGACGGAAACGGCCTGCTCACGCAGGTCAACCTGATCGTCGGCACGACCAACAACTACGCAGCCATCAGCATGTCAATCAAGAAAGCAGCCCAAGACCTGGTGCAGGCGGGTCGGCCGATGGACGACGGAGTACTGAACAGGATTGAAATGGCTTTTCGGGCCTACGATCCATGCCTGGGGTGCGCGACTCACACGTTGCCGGGTCAGATGCCAATGATCGTGCGGCTCTACGACCATGAGCAGGAGTTGGTACAGGAGATTCGTCGGGACTAGGAGAAGGTATGGCTAGACGAGGAATAACGAGAAAGCACGTCAGCGAGCAGGAGATCACGCTCGAGCGCTCCATGGTGACGCGTCACTACGTCATGACCTGGGACCTGGAACGATGCGTGGGTTGTCAACTGGGGCCGTTGGTCTGTCCGAAGGACGCTGTGACGCACGTGGCAGGGGAGATCGAGGATGGACGGTTGGCGAAGAAGCCGGCCGTCGACATCGATGCGGATGCGTGCGTGCTCTGCGGCATCTGCGAGGTGGTGTGCCCCAAGAGCGCGATCACGTTGACGATCAATGGGGAACGAGAGAACCCAGTGCTGGTCCACGAGGCATTTCCCCAGGTGATCGAGTCCACGATCTTCCATGAGGACAGATTCGATTGGAGCCGCAAGGATTTCGTCATCGACAACTGCCCCACCAACGTGATCCGCTTTGACCGGCATGAGAAGGAGCTGGTCGTGGACGACGAACACTGTATCCGCTGCCGGCAGTGTGAGGTAGCCAGTGAGGGTGCTTTCCAGGTCACGCAGCCCTGGCAGGGCCAGGTGGAGCTCCATCGCGAACGGTGCGTAGAGGGGTGTCTCGCCTGTGCCGACATCTGCCCGACGCGAGCCCTTCATATCGATGAGGATAGCGGTGAGCTCACCCTGGCCGACTACTACTGCATCAAGTGCGGGGCATGCATGCAAGTCTGCCCGATCAAGCCGGAATACGAAGAGCAAGAAGTAAGCGTGGAATCGCATGGAGTGACCAAGACGGTGACGCACCGTCAGGTCACCAACCGCGACGAGTTGCCCATCTGGGTCGAGCGATGGCGTCTCCGGCATCACCCGGTCCAGAGTGCAGCCTGGATCGAGGCCCTGACCAAGATGGCTGACGACAGAGCCGGTATGATCGAGATGGACAGGAAACGGGCACTCAGACGACACGATCTACTGAAGGCTCTGGCAGGAGCGCAGGCGTTTCTAGATCTGGAAGAGTAATCCGAAAGGTCGAGCTCGAAGACCAAGCTCGATTGAGCCAAGCAGCTGTACCGAAGACAGAGGGGCTGCCATAGTGTGCGAAGAACTCGCCTCGAGATGGCAGCCCCAGGTTGTTGACAGACCCCCCTGAGGTGCTATAATCACGGCGCCTTGACGAAACCAGCAGACGGCAAGATCGTATCGAACCGCTGGGGCGAACGCGTGAAACGCTGGGTCCCGGTGGTGGGTGTAACGGTGCTGGCGGCGGCGCTGCGGTTCCTCTTCCTGGCTGACATTCCCCCAGGCCTCTACCACGATGAGGCGTTTAACGGTCTCGACGCCCTGGGAATCCTTGAAGGAGAACACAGCGTCTACTTCGCGGCCAACCGGGGCCGCGAACCCCTGTTTATCTACCTCATCGCTGCCACTGTGAAGGCGTTGGGCCGCACTCCCGGTGCACTGCGTCTGGCAGCAGCCATCTGCGGCACGCTGACCGTCCCCGCCGCCTACCTGGTGGCTCGTACGTGGTTCAACGAGCGGGTCGCGCTGTTAAGCAGTGCGATACTCGCAACGACGTACTGGCACGTACAACTCAGCCGGATCGGATTCCGCGCCATCACGCTCCCCCTGGCGATCGCATTGGTGCTGTGGGCAGGAGGAAGAGCTTTCCATTCGGGCCGCCGGTGGCTGTGGCTGCTGACGGGGATCCTGTACGGCGCCTCCTTCTACACATACGTCGCCGTAAGGTTCACGCCCGTGGCTGTGGTTGGGTTGGTGGTCTACCTGCTGCTAGCCGGCGAACGGGACCGACTGTGGCCCGGCGGGGCGTTCTTTCTCGTTGGAACGCTTGTCACCCTGCTGCCGCTGGGTGCCTACGCTCTGCGCGAATGGGAAGCGGTGATGGGGCGACCGGGGCAGGTCTCCGTGTTCAATCCCCTCATCCACGAAGGAGATCTTCTGGGCACATTGGGGCACCAGCTGCTTCGCACACTGGGGATGTTTTTCGTGCGCGGCGACACGATCCCGCGGCACAATCTGCCAGGACGACCCGTGTTCGATCCCCTGATGGCCGGCGCGATGATCCTGGGCACGGGACTGGCCGTCGGTCGCGCACGCCGACGGGAATTACCGGCGGCACTCACGCTGATCTGGGTGGGACTGATGCTGGCGCCCACCTGGCTGGCGGAGGACGCGCCACATTTCCTTCGGGCTGCAGGAGTACTCCCCCTTCTGACCGTGCTCCCGGCGTTGGGGCTCGACGCGGCCAGGAACTGGGTGGAGGACCGAGGATGGCACGTCTGGTCATCGGTGCTGATGGTTGGAGTGGTGGGAATCAGCCTGGCAGCGACAAGCTGGGACTACTTCATGCGCTACCCTGTCAGACCAGACACGCTGTACGCCTTCGAGGACGCTGCTGTCCAGATGGCTACCGAGGTCAACACCTTCCTCGGCAGCGGCTGGGACGGAAATGGACTGGCAGCGTCCCCGACTGCCGCCAAGACAGACCACCAAGTCTATGTGGATCGCCGCGTGTGGGACGAATGGACCTCGAGCGCGTTTCTAATCCCGGTGACCGAGCAAGTGACTGTATTCTCACCGGGTGCTCCTCCTGCTCCAGGCAAGCCCGCGATGCTGGTCGTCTGGCCCCACGACGGTTTGGAAGCCTACACCGAGGCTCTGCCCCGCAACAGCCGCATCGCGGTGGAGGCGGGCCCGCTAACGCGGGGAGATCTGGAGAAATCACCCTACACCGCCTACGTGAGCTATGTCGTCACGACACCTCCACAGCCTCCAGCAGATGCCATTATCACCTTCGACGACGCGATTGCGTTGGTCGACTACACGCTCGAGACGAGGAATGGGAGCGGGGAAGTGGCCGTAGAATGGATGGCAGTGAGTGCTCCCAGGGACAACTGCATCGTCTCCGTGAGCCTGTTTGATGGGGACCGCTTCGTGGCACAGGACGACTCCGCACCGGGCGACGGCTATTATCCGACGAGGCTCTGGCGACCGGGGGATTTCGTCGTGGACAGGCACTTGCTGGAGATCCCCGAGGGTGAACTGAACGACCCCAGACTGATGATCAGTCTGTACGTCTGGCCGACGATGGAGCCGTTGGGAGCGAGAGACTCGAATGGCGTCCCATTGGGTAGGCATGTGTCGCTGCCGATCACGACGGGACGGCCAAATCCTTGACAGCCCGCCCTCGCGGACGCGGTGGGGAGCCGCATCACGACAGCGTCCTGAGCCAGGATATTGCATAGAGGCTTAAGGCTGGTATAATCACCCCGCACATTGCGCAGATCAGGCGTAACGATTCGAACGAATGCGGGCCGGGGGGCGTCCAGGATGCCCTATACCTACGGTCATAACAGGAAGGCAAAGCCACAATGCTCAAG
>JAWLCP010000040.1:0-23524 GCA_041687115.1 Anaerolineae bacterium | reverse complement strand
CTTTCTGGCACGGGAACTTCAGCGGTGTGGGCGGCGGCCTCGTCGTTCGGCCCACCAGATGAGCAGCGAGATGGCGGTGACCGCCAGAGCCACGATGAGGTAGGGGGCGACGATGGCAAGCACGGAGGTGATGAAGGAAACCGCGTCCTCGACGGTGCTCACGATGGGATCGCCGACGCCGGCGGTGGTGGCGGTGACGATGGGGCGCTCGACGGTCTTGGCGATGTGGACGCCGCCGGCAACGATGACGCCGCAGATTGCGGCCAGAGCGGGATGGAGACCGATGACGTTGCTGGAGGCGGCGAACAGGATGGCACCGGCCGCCGGCCGAACGAAGGTCTGGATGACGTCGTTGACCGTATCGACGGCGGGTATCTTGTCCACAAGAATCTCGATGACCAGGAGGACGGCCAGGGTGGCGATGACCCACCAGCTGCTCAGCGCGGTGTAGGGCTCGTTCAGGGTGACGAGAGACGTGGTTCTGGCTAGGAGGGCGACGAGGAAGAGGGGGATGTAGGCGTTGAGGCCTGCGGCTGTGGAAAGGCCGAAGGCGGTGGCCAGGGTCAAGAAAGCCTGTGCAGTCATCGGGGAGCTAGACCATCGCCGTGCTGGCGGCGGCTGCGTGCGCGATATCGCCGTACAAGTGGGCACCGAAGAGCATGAGCCAGACGCCCAGGGGGAGGAAGACAAGCCCGAGGAGGCTGGCCACCACCCACCCACAGATGGGAACGAGCCCGAAGGCGCCCATCACGAGGCCAAGGACGGTGGTGGCGACGAGTCCCGCTGCCCAGACAAGGATCTGAGCGATGATGATGGGACCGATGTTGGCGAAGAGGAAGCGGAAGACCTCGGCGAAGCGGAGGCAGGCACCCAGGTTGCCAGCCTCGGCGTACCGAATCTGGAGGACCGGGGTCACGGCCCAGAGGAGGAGAGCGTAGAGCAGGGCCAGGCAACCGAGGCCAGCGCTGACGACAGCGGCCACGGTGGTCAGGGCGGTGGTGAGTCCCTGACGGTCGTTGGAGGCGGCAGGTAGGACCCAGACAAGGGCGATGGGACAGACGAGGATGAGGAGTGGAATGGAATAGATCAGGAGGGCGACCCAGTAGAGAAGTCCGTCCACGAAATAGTCCCCGAGCCTGTCCCAGGTGGGGAGCCGATGGGATCGTCCCTCTCTGACGGTGCGCACGACAGCGATGGTGTATCCCGTGACGGCAGCGCCGCCGAAGAGGGGGATGAGCGAGATGACTGTGCCTAAGAGGATCTTGCCTACCCACTGATCGTCCTCGAAGACGAACGTGAGCGCTTTGTTGACGTTCATTGCGCCTCCTTGGTTGGGTGTGCCGGCGACTATGCCCGGTCCATTATATCCCCCGCGGGCGGGGACGCAACCTACCGGAAGGTGGAGATCCCGTGAAGGGTCCCGGTAAGGGCGTAGCGGAGCAAATCGATGGCTCCGACCTGGATGAGGCTCAGCGCGAGGCCCACGGTCAGGAGCGGGAGGGCCTGGCGCCGGTGGTCGACCGAGTTCTCGCGCCGGAGGAGGACGACAGCGATGACGGTGTTGACGGCGGTGAGCAAGGCGAGGACGCCAGCGGCGCTGAGGAGGGCGACAGGGTAGAGGAGGGGGTCCCAGCCAGAGAGGACCAGGAGGACGAGGAGGGCTTCCATGGAGAGGAGGAGGGCGAGATCGCGACCGGTGCGAAGCGCGGGCCGGGGAACGGGGGAGCGCCAGAGACTGACGTTGAGCAGGGGGTAGACGAGGGCGCTCATGGTGGTGCCGTTGAGGACGCCGGTCGTCAGCCTGAGGGTGTTGGCGGGCTGGTAGAGGTGCGGGCCCCCGACGAGGGCGAGATAGGAGTTGGCGCCATCGGCGATCCAGATGAGGGTGAAGGAGATGAGGACGACGAGGAGGGGCGGGGGCGGGAAGTCGGCGGCGCGTCGACGGCGGAGCACAACGGCCTGGCCGAACAGACCGAGCAGGGCGCCGAAGAAGGTTCCGGTACAGCGGGCGCAGAGGGGCAGCTGGCGGCCGGCGAGGGTGAAAGAGTGGGACTCGATCTGGTGGCAGACGGCGTAGCCGACCATGTCGGCCTTGGTGAGGAGGCCGGGCGGTGTAGCGATGAGGAAGGTGGCGAGGGTGACGGACAGGAGAAGCGGGGCGAGCCAGGGGAGAGCGGAGAGCCGCCCGCCCGCGCGCGCGGGTGCCCCGGTTTGGTGAGACGGGGTACGATCCGGCATGAGAGAGTTATTTCGCATAGTAATTTCCCACCGCCTCGTCAGCTGCATTGTAGTGCATCGCCGCACGGTGTCAACAAAGACCGAAGGGACTGCCAGGAGGGAGATCGGGTCGACGGAGGGCGCCACGGCGTTGCGGTGGGTGGCATGAGGGATTTGATTTCTGAGTGATTCATGAGAGAATTGGGATGGTGCCACGGCGTGGTCGATGAACGAAGGAGCTGGCGATGAAGCACACGGTGTCAGTCATTCTAGCGGTTCTTCTCTTGCTGACGGTGGTCGGCGTCGCCCCGGATTCGACCGCTGCTGGCCTGGGCGAGGTGGGACCTGAGGGGACGGTGACAGGGTTGGATCGCCGCGCCGGGACGTGTTACTCCTACTACACCGACGGAGGCTCGGAGCGGCCCTACATGCCGCTGGCCTACGAGGCTGGATCGCGGTGGGATCGCTTTGATTTCGTGTGGCCGAGGTTCGAGCCGAAGGAAGGGAAGTGGAGCGGCGAGACGGTCAAGGCGTACGACGCGGTGGTGGGCGACCTGAAGGCGGCCGGTTTCAGCCTGGTGGGCATCCTGTTGTGGACCCCCGATTGGGCCGCGACGAGTGGTGCGAGCACTCTGTCGGTCCCAGAGACGGGGGGGCGACCGCCGGGGTGGTACGCGCCGGCGCCGGGAGCCGTCGATTCGTTGGGGCCGATGAGCACGGCGCGTGCGGCATCGTCGCCGCCGAAAGGGCTTTACCAGCCATGGGACGATTGGACCAGCGAGGACGGTGACCCGGCGAACACCTGGGGGCGTTTCGTATACAGGCTCGTGGAGCAGTACAGCGACCGGGTGAAGCACTGGGAGATGTGGAACGAGCCAGAGTGGGAGTACTTCTGGACGGGCACCTCCAGCGACTACGCGCGGCTCCTGAAGGTGGGGTATCAGGCGACGAAAGCGGCGTGCAGTGACTGCCAGGTCCTCTTCGGAGGTCTGCACTATTGGGCGAAGCCGAACTACTACAAGTGGGTGTTGAACGCGCTGAAGGACGATCCACAAGGGGCGGCGAACAACTATTTCTTCGACGTGATGTCGGTGCATCTGTACAGCCGCTCCGCGAACACGTACGATGTGGTGAACGAGATTCGGAGCGAGATGAAGGCGCGGGTGTCGGACCATCCGATCTGGCTCACGGAGACCGGGGTGCCCCTGTGGGGCGATTCGGGAGTTCCGATCTACAAACCGAAGTACGACTACGCGGCCACACCGGAGGAGGCCGCCGCGTACGTGATTCAGTCGTACGCGAACGCATGGGCCGCGGGTGTGGAGCGATACCTCTTCTTTCGCACGCACGACGCCGACATGCCTGACCTCTCTGCCGAGTATTTTGGTCTGATCCGGAACAACCGCTCTCTGCGCCCGGCTTATGCGGCGTACAAGGTGGCGACGACGTACCTGGTATCTCCGAGCGAGGTGACGAGCTGGTCGTACAGCAGTGGCGCACGGCGGGTGACGCTGTGGGGGACGCCGTGGGGAAAGGTGAGCGTGGTGTGGAACACCACCCCGAACGGCATGACGTTCGAGTATCCAGCGATCGAGCCCATGGCGAGGCTGGTCGATCCCCGCGGCGGCGAGCAGCTGATCGAGCCGAAGGACGGCGTGTACAGATTGAGCCTGCCCGGAGCCACGGCCAACCTGGAGGGGACGGCTGACTACTACATCGGCGGCGATCCGTACGTGATTGTGGAGGCGGATGGTGGGGTACCGGAGGTGCGGACGGTGCATGTGGAGGTCGGCGGTGTCTACGGGGACGCAGACGGGGATGGAGAGCGCGGGGAGGGTGAAGAATTCTTGACCAACGTCTCGTTCCGGCTGGTAGACATGAAGGGTCGGGACATCGCGACGGGAGTTGGCGCGTCGTGGACGTTTGCCGGCGACGTGAGGGTAGGAGGGTACAGGGTGGTGATCGCGCCGAAAGGGTGGCCATCGCTGCCGCCGGGATGGTTACCGCGGCATCTGCCGGTGTGGGTGGGACTTGGAGAAGAGACCCTGACGATCCGGCACGAAGAAGTGGGGCTGCCTCCGCATCGGACGAGTGGATTCTTCCCCATCATGGCGCGGAACGGTTGATAGTCGGCCGGGAGAGGGGCGAGAGCTTCACGATTGGTAGAAGAAGTGGGCGTTGACAGTGATGTTCAGTCGTGGTAGGTTCCTCGGATCGTCGAGGGACGGGATAGGCCGGAGGAGGCGGCGGGGGGGGCGGATGGTGCTGGATCACGCGTTGGATGTGGTGGCGGGGCCGGGTGGAGGAAGGGACGGATGGTAGGGAAACCGAAGTTCATTGTTGCGGGGCTGCTGATCGTGGCCGCGGTGGTGTACCTGGTCGTGACGAGCACGGGGGAGACAGCTCATTACTTTGTGACGATTGAGGAGCTGCGCGCGATGGGGACCGGGGCTGAGGGACGGCGGATCACAATCTCCGGGGCGGTGCTGGGGGACACGATCGCCTATGACTCCTCTCGGCCGGAGGTGCGCTTCACGATCGCCCAGGTTCCGGGCGATCCGAAGGAAGTCGAGCGGGCGGGGGGATTGGCGAAGGTGCTGGCAGACGCGGTCAACGATCCCGACGCACCTCGTATGGAGGTGGTGTACGAGGACGTGAAGCCGGACTTGCTGCAGCACGAGTCTCAGGCGATCATCCGCGGTCAGTTGATGCCAGATGGGCGTTTCTACGCCGACGAGGTCCTGCTCAAGTGTCCCACACGGTATGAGGAAGGCGTCCCGGGGCAGGGCAGCCAGCCGTGATGGTGGCACAGGTTGGCTCGATTCTGACCGGTGTGGCCCTGATCGCGGTCGTCTACGCGAGCGGGGCGGTGTTCTGGTCGATTCACAGTGGAGACAGGCGGTGGTGGGAGAGCGGCCGTAACGCGGTCGTGGCTGCGGCGTGGCTGCTGGGCCTCTCGGTGGTGTGCCTGCTGGTCGGTTTTCTGGATGATCAGTTCGGCATCGGTTACGTCGCCCGCCATTCGAGCCGGGACCTCCCGGTGCTGCTGAAGGCGTCGGCGGTGTGGGGAGGGCAAGATGGGTCGCTGCTGCTGTGGGCCTTCCTCCAGGCGGTATTTGGGGCACTGGTGGCGGGCACTGGGTCGAAGGAGGAGCGACCGCTGGTGCCGTGGGCAACGGTGTTTCTGAGTCTGATCGCCGCCTTCTTCGTGGCGGTGACGCTGTTCCTGTCCAATCCGTTCTCGCTCCTGGAGAGCGTGCCGGCTGATGGGCAGGGGTTGAACCCGCTGCTGCGCCATCCGGGGATGATCTTCCATCCACCGGCCATGTATGTGGGGTACGTGGGGCTGGCGGTACCGTTTGCCCTGGCGCTGGCCGGGGTGGTGACGGGATGCATCGAGGAATGGCCGCGGGCTGCCCGGCGATGGACGCTGGTGGCGTGGCTTTTCCTGGGTGTGGGGCTGCTGCTGGGGATGCGGTGGGCGTACGACGTGCTGGGATGGGGAGGGTATTGGGGCTGGGATCCGGTGGAGAACGCGGGGTTGATGCCCTGGCTCACGGCGACGGCGTTGCTTCACTCCCTAGTGATGCAGGACGAGGGGCGCGGCTTCCGGTGGTGGAACGTGAGCCTAGCCCTGGTTTCGTTCACGCTGGTGCTGTTTGGGACGTTCACGACGAGGAGCGGGCTGATCCAGTCGGTGCACGCGTTCGCGCGGTCGAACCTGGGACCCTACTTCCTGGGCGCGATGGGGGTGGCGATATTTGGCTCGGTGGTCCTGTTCGTCAATCGCCGGGTCGAGCTTGACGGGGGAGCTTCGTCGGACGAGCTGCTGTCGCGCGAGGGGATGTTCACGGTGACGCTGATGCTGTTCCTCACCCTCACGGGCTCGGTCCTGGTGGGGAGCCTGCTGCCGACGCTGACGGAAGCGTTCGGGAATCAGCGGTTTGAGGCGGGGCCCGACTGGTTCGATCGTGTAACAGGCCCCCAGCTGGCGGCGCTGGTGCTGGTGATGGGAGTCTGCCCGCTGCTGGGACGGGCAGCGGGCGCGGTGCGCAGGCTGCGCAGACGAGGAGTGGCGACGCTGGTGGGGGGCGTGACGGTGGCGCTTGGCGGGGCCGCGATGGGGTTCACGCGCTCGTTTTCCGTGGTTGGCTTCGCCATCGTGGGGCTGGCGGGTGGGACCGCCGTGGGGGAGATGGTTCAGGGCGTGAAAGCCCGAAATCGGCGTGGAGAGGGGGTACTGAAGGCTGCGTGGTGGCTGTTTGGGCATAACCAACGGCGTTACGGCGGCTATCTGGTGCACGTGGGCGTGATTCTGTTGGCAATCGGGGTGATCGGCACGCGGTTCTACGCGTTTGAGACCGAGGCGGTGTTGAGCCGGGGTGAGTCGGTGGAGGTGCAGGGTTACACGTTGATGTTCGAGGAGCTGGAGCGGGAGGTGCAGAGCGACCGTCTGGCGACAGCGGCTCGAGTGGCTGTGTATAGAGGAGGGCGGGAGGTCGCCCGTGTGGGACCCAGGCTGGACGACTACCGCAACTTCCAGCAGACGGTGGCAGCGCCGGCAGTGTGGTCCGGGATGCGCGAGGATCTCTACCTGGTGCTGGCGGGCTGGGCCGAAGGCGGGGCGCAGGCCACGCTCAAGGTGTTCATCAATCCGCTGGCGTCCTTCCTGTGGCTGGGAGGACTCGTGCTGATGGCCGGGGGAGCTGTGGCGGCCTGGCCGGAGCCGAGAAGGATGGAGGTCACGAGGTCTGCAAGGCGACGTCGGCGGCTGTGGAGCACGACCGGGCTGGTGGCAGGCCTGGTGCTGCTGGCAGTTGCGGCGTGGGCGATGTGGGGACCGCCTGAGGGGACAGCTGCATCGGTGGCGCGGGTGGGGGAGGCCGTGCAGGGTCTGGGAGCGAGCCAGGGGACGAGGCCTAGGGTGGCCGACCGGGCACCGGACTTCACGATGGTTCTGCTGAATGGCTCGACGCTGAGCCTGGCCGACCTGGAGGGCGAGGTTACGGTGATCAACTTCTGGTCCCCGCAATGCCAGCCGTGCGAGGAAGAACTTCCCAATCTGCAAACTGTGTGGGAGGAGTACGAGGGGAGAGGGATGACCCTGGTGGGGATCAGCTTCCCGGAGCTGGAGGCCGAGGTCCGACAGATGGTGGCCGAGTTTGGGATCACGTATCCGAACGGAGTGGACGGGGCCGCGCCAGCGGCGTATGGGATCACGGGGGTGCCGGAGACGTTCGTGGTGGGGCCGGAGGGCCGGGTGAGGTACGTGCACATCGGGCCTGTGAGCGCGGATGAGCTGCGGCGAGAAGTGGACAGCCTGGTGGAGGAGTGAGCTCGTGGGGATGAGCGCAGGGGCTGTGTTGGTAGGAGTGGGCGCGCTGGTCGTGGTGGTGGCCTACGTGGCGCGACCTTTTCGTGTAGCACTCAGCAAGGACAGCGTAGATCGGGCAATCGAAGCCTGGGTGGAGCAGGCTCGGAGGGAGATGGCCGGAGCCGAGGGCGAGAGGGATGAGGGCCGAGGGGAAGGGGTGAGCGAGGAGGCCGCGGCGATGAACTTCTGTCCGCAGTGCGGTCGGCGGGTTGCTGCTGAGGACGTGTACTGCTCCGGCTGTGGCGTTCGTCTGCGGGGAGGGTGAACGTGAGGGGCTGGCGGTGGAGAGTGCCGGGGGACGGCGGGAAGGTGCGCTTCGTGGTGCGGGTGGCGTTGGTGGTGTTTGTTCTTGGGGCGGCGTCATCGATCGCCCGGGCGGACGATGCTGAGAGCGGAACGACAACAGTGGTGGGCGAGGTGAGCAACGAGACGCCGGGGGGCGTGGTTCCGGACGGTCTTGAGGTGACGCTGCACGTGTTTGCGGGGATTGAGGAGCTGGAGGTCTACACGACGACACTCGCGGCAGGCCAGGGATTCGGTTTCCAGCAGGTATCGATTGAAGCGGGTCAGACGCTGGTGGCACGGACCGTCCACGAGGGCGTGAGGTACGTCTCTGAGGCGGTGACGGTCGAGGGCGATGAGGAGGAGGTATGGCTGCCGGTCACGGTGTATGAGGCGACGCACGACCCGGACGGCGTGGCGGTGGCTCAGCTGCACGTGTTCCTCGAGAGAGTCGGGGAGCGCCTGGAGGTTGGGCAGTACGTCGTGGTCAGAAACGGAGGCTCTCGCACGTACGTGGGATCGTCACGGTCTGGATGGAGGGAGCGGGCGACGTGGGCGGTCACATTGCCGGACGGTGCTGAGGGGCTGCGCTTCGAGGGCGGGGAGGCCGGAGAGCGGTTCCTGCTGGGCGAGGATGGGTTTGCGGACACAAGGGCGATCCGGCCGGGGGAAGCGAGCGTGGAAGCCTCGTTTACGTACGAGCTGGCGTACTCCGAAGGGATGCGGATTGAAGAGGCGTTTGACATCCCGGTGGAGAGCTTCGTCGTGGTGGTGCTGGGAGAGAGCCTGGGGCTGGAGGGGGCCGGGCTGTCTGCGGAGGGGAGCCTGGAGACCCAGATGGGGCCAGCGGTGTCGTACACGGGGGGACCTCTGGACGCGGACGAGCCGTTATCGTTCCGCGTGGTTGGAAGAGGGATGACCGCTTCGGGCGCGCAGGCGGCGAGGCGAGGGGAGGGGCTGGCGGTAGGCATCGCCGTCCTGGCTGTGTGTGCGGCGGCAGCGACCCGGGTGTGGCGCTCGCGGGTGCCTCGAGCGGTGCCCGGATGGGCGGAGGCGGAGGTGGAGGCCATGGTGGCGCTGGATCGGGATTTCGAGAGAGGCCGGGTGTCTGAGACGGTGTACGAGAAGAGACGCAGGGCTCTGAAGCGGGAGCTGCGGGAGCGGTTGTTGGGTTCGTGAGGATGATTGAGGCCCGGAACGTGACGAAATCCTTCGGCCCCCGCACTGCTCTGGCGGGGGTCGATCTGTCGATAGCGGAGGGGGAGTTGGTCACGCTGGTGGGTCCCAACGGGGCGGGAAAGACGACACTGCTGCGGATCCTGGCCACGCTGAGCCGGCCCAGCTCCGGAACGGTGCGGATCGGAGGGCTGGATGCGAGCCGCGACGGGGAGCGGGTACGCGCTGAGATCGGTTTTCTGTCTCACCAGACGCTGCTGTACGATGAGCTGACGGGCGAGCAGAACCTGCGATTCTACGCTCGCATGTACGAGGTCGCGAGCGATAGGGCGCGGATTGGGGAGGTTCTGGAGCGGGTGGGTCTGGGGATGCGGCGCCACGACAGGGTGGAGACGCTCTCGCGGGGGATGAAACAGCGGCTGGCGGTGGCACGGGCGGTGCTTCACCATCCCCGACTGCTGCTGCTGGACGAGCCGTACTCAGGGCTCGACGCAGAGGCGGCGGACAGGTTGACGGACCTTCTGGTGGAGCTAGGACGGGAGAGGCGCACGATCCTGCTGGCGACACATCGCCTGGGTCGCGGGGTAAGCGTGGGACAGCGGGTGCTGATCCTGCATCAGGGTCGTGTGGTGTATGACCAGCCGCGGGGGGCGATCGAGCTGCCGGGCTTCGCCCAGCTATACCGGGCGATGACGAGCCAGGAACCGTGATTCGGGGTAGAGCGTTGCAGTTTCTGCGAAGAGTGGCGGCGATCGTGGAGAAGGACATCGCGGCCGAGCTCCACAGCAAGGAGGTGGTCAGCGCGATGCTGGTCTTCTCGGTGGTGGCACTGATGATCTTCAGCTTCGCGCTGGATCTTCGGGGGGAGATGGCGGAGGCGGCGGCGCCGGGCGTGCTCTGGGCGACGGTGGTGTTCGCGGGGACGCTGGGGCTGAGCCGGTCGCTGGCGCGGGAGCAGCAGAGCGGGGGGATGGAGGGGCTGCTGCTGGCACCCGTCGACCGCTCGGCGATCTTCTTCGGGAAGGCAGCAGGCAACTTCGTGTTCATGGGGGTGGTTGAGGTGGCCCTGCTTCCGTTGTTCTCCGCCCTATTCGACGTGCCGCTGCTGCGGGCGGACGTGCTCCTGGTGCTGGTCCTGGGGACGGTGGGCTACGCGGCGGTGGGGACGCTGCTAGCTGCGATGGCGGTGAACACGCGGGCACGAGAGGTGATGCTCCCGGTGCTGCTCCTGCCACTGGCGGTGCCGGTACTGATTGGGGCGGTGCAAGCGACGCGGGGACTGGTGGAGGGGGCGACGCTCGCGGAGGTGGGGAGCTGGATCCGCATTCTGGTGGTGTACGACCTGGTGATCGTGGCCGTATCACTGCTGACGTTTGGGTCGGTGGTGGAAGAGTAGGGGAGGGACGAGAGACGATGGGCAGGTGGAGGCGGGATGGGGGGGACGTCGTGCTCCTGGCCGCGAGCGGAGTGGCTGTGATGGCTGCGTTAGGAATGGTGTTTCTGTACGCTCCACGTGAGGCGACGATGGGAGACGTTCAGCGCATCTTCTACTTCCACGTGGCGTCGGCGTGGGTGGGGTTCTTTGCCTTCTTCGTGACCTGCGTGGCAGGGGTCGGTCAGCTGGTGACGGGGGCTCGTCGCTGGGACATGGTGAGCCTCTCCTCGGTGGAGGTAGGCTTGACGTTCATCACCATGACGGTGATCACCGGTTCGCTGTGGGCCAGGCCGGTCTGGGGGACGTACTGGACGTGGGAGCCACGGCTGACAATCTCGGCCGTGCAGCTGCTGATCTACGTGGCTTACGGCATGCTGCGGGCGTCGGTGGAGAGCCCCGAGCGGAAGGCGCGCTACGGGGCGGTCTACGGGATTGTGGCTTTCGTGACGGTGCCGCTGTCGTGGTTTGCGATTCGCTGGTGGCGGACGATCCATCCGGACATCCTGACCGGGGGCGAGGGGATGGCGATCACGCCGAGGATGACCCTGACTTTGGTGGTGGCGGTGGGGGCGTTCACGCTGCTGTACGCGGCGGTGCTTCGCCTGCGGGTGTCTCTGGAGCGAGCGAGGGACAGGCTCACGCGGGTGCGGCTGAATCTGGAACGGAGATGACGGGTGTTGAGGGCTTAGGAGGTCAAGATGTCTGAGTACCTGGTGGGTGCTTACGCGGTGTTCTGGGGGTTGACCTTCGTCCTGGTATTCTCGATCTGGATGCGACAACGGCGCATCGAGCGAGAGCTGGAGGCCATGGAGGCGCGGCTGGACGAGGGTGCCCACAAGAAAGAGAGGGAGGGTGCACGTACGTGAGGTGAGGCGATACTTTGATCCCGGCGTCGCTTGTGGTATACTTGCAGCTAGCTGATTTGAGGTGTCTTCGACAACGTTACGATCCAATGGAGGGAGTTCCAATGCAACATTTCCTCAGTCTGGCTGACCTCACGCCTGCGCAATTCCGCAACCTGCTGGATCTGGCGGTAGAGCTGAAGAGAGAGTGGAAGGAACGGGGCAATCGTCCACTGCTGAAGGGGAAGGCGCTTGGGATGATCTTCCAGAAGCCTTCGCTCCGGACCCGGGCGTCCTTCGAGATGGGGATGCTCCATCTGGGCGGACAGGCGCTCTACTTCTCTCCCTTCGAGATTCAGCTGGGCGAGCGCGAGAGCGTGGCCGACGTGTCGCGGGTGTTCTCCCGGTACGTGGATGGGATCATGGCCCGGGTGTTTGCCCACGCGCACATCGAGACTCTGGCGGAGTATTCATCTGTCCCGGTGATCAACGGCCTGTCCGACTACAATCATCCCTGTCAGGGGCTCTCGGACTTCCTGACGATCATGGAGAAGAAGGGAAAGGAGGTTGGAGGGCTGAGGCTGGCGTTCGTCGGGGACGGGAACAACGTGGCCACGTCGCTTCTGTTCGGGGCTGCATTGACAGGGATGGACTTCGCGATCGCCACCCCTCCCGGGTACGAGCTCGCTGACGAGGTGTGGAAGGAGGGTGAGCGTCTGGCTGCGAAGAGCGGGAGCAGATTCTTTGCGACCCACGCCCCGGAGGAGGCGGTTGAGGATGCCGACGTGTTGTACACGGATGTGTGGGCGTCGATGGGTGAGGAGGAAGAGGCCGAGGAGCGCGCTCGTATCTTCGCGCCCTATCAGGTAAACGAGGCGCTGCTCCGAGGGGCGAAGGTCGACGTGATCGCCATGCATTGCCTGCCGGCTCATCGAGGCCAGGAGATCACCGATGCCGTCTGCGACGGTCCGCATTCGGTGCTGTGGGATCAGGCTGAGAACCGGATGCACGCTCAGAAGGCGCTTCTGGTCCGACTGATGGCCGGCTAGGAGACGCAGGCAGAGCTCCCAACGACTGGGACTGAGAGGGCTGATCGTGGCAGGAAACCGCAGGGTCTTCGAGGAGGCGATGCGAGCGGCAGCTAGCGCTGCCTGGGAAGGCGCGTGGGGGGAGGCCGTGGAGGCCTACAAGCGGGCACTGACGGAGTTCCCGGACGACCTGGATGGGCTTACCGGCCTGGGCGTGGCCTACTTGAGCGCGGAGCGACCCGCGGAGGCACTGGAGATCTACCGACGAGCGAGGGAGGTGGCTCCGGACGACCCCGTACACCTGGAGCAGGTGGGGAGGGCGCTGGAGATGCTGGGCCGGGGGAAGGACGCCGCGCGGGTGTTCCTGGCGTGCGGCAAGCAGACCATCGATGAGGAGCAGACAGCCCGGGTGGGGCTGAGGTGTCTGGAGGCAGCTGCCCGTCTGGATCCCGGGTGGGTCGATGCGCGGGTGGCTCTGCTGAGGCAGCACGAGCGCGAGGGGCGGATGCGGGAGGCGGCGGAGGAATGCCTGGCGCTGGCGAGGCTGTACCGGGATCGAGGGCGGGTGGAGTATGCCGTTCGCATCTGCGAGCACGCGCTGCAGATATTCCCCGGTCATCCGGATGCACGAAGGATGCTCGATGCGCTGCGAGACCGCGGTGAAAGTAGTGACATGGACGCTGCTCAACGGGCCTCGGAGGCGAGACGGGCGAGGGAGACGGAGCTGCGGGAGACGAACCTGTTTGACTTCGAGGCATCTGAGGCGGACGGGGTGGTGGAGCAGCAGGGCAGTCCGGTGGACGTTGCACGGCGGAGGGCGCTCAGGGAGCTGGCGGAGAGCGTCTTCGAGGAGCAGGGGGCGAATGCGTCGAGGGCCGAGAGGCTGAGCAAGAGGACAGTGGATGTGCTCATCGGGAAAGCGGTCGACCTGCAAACGCGTGGCAAGACAGAGGAGGCAATCGAAGCGTACGAGAAGGTGATTGACGGACAGGAAGACCTACCCGCGGTTCGCTTCAACCTGGGGCTGCTGTATCAGGACGAGCATCGGTTCGATGAGGCCGTCGCGGAGCTGAGGCGCTCCGTTGGGCACCTGGACTACAAGCTGGGAAGCCGCGTTGCGCTAGGTGAGTGTTACCGTGCCCGGGGCCGCATGGAGGAGGCATTGGAGCAGCTCATCAAAGCAGTGAGGATGGTGGATCTGGGGACCGTGGAGGACGAGCAGGCTGACGACCTGATCGAGGTGTACGAGCAACTGGATCGCGGTGATCTGGTGGAGGGGAACAAGGGAGGGGCGTCCGAACTGACCGCGTCGTTGTTGACTTTTCTGAACGCGCCAGGATGGGAGGAAAGGGCGCGGGCCGCGCGCGAGCGGCTGGAGGCCCTGGCCCGACAGGGCCCGGTCGTGAGCCTGGTGGAGGCATTGAACGTTCGGGACCCGGAAGGGGCTCTCAGATCGCTGGAGATGTCTCAGGAGTACGTGGAGCGCGGCCTGCTCTACACGGCCATGGAGGAGTGTCACCTGGCGCTCGAGTCGAGGCCGAGCTACGTGCCGATCCATTGGCAGCTGGCAGAGGTATGCCTGGCCATGGGCAAGGTCGAGGAAGCGGTCGAGAAGCTGGTGGTGATAGCGGACACGTATCGGGTTCGCGGGCGACGACGGCAGGGAGCGGCGATGTACGAGCAAGCGCTGAAGCTGGCCCCGATGAACACGGGTGTGCGGGCGAAGCTGATCGACTACCTGATCGTGTGCGGAGAGGTCGACCGGGCGTTGGAGCACTATTGCATGCTGGGGGACAGCTATACGCATCTGGCACAGCTGGGCCGGGCTCGCGAGGTCTACGAGGAAGCGCTTCGGCTGGCGCCGAGGGGCGACGGGGAGCGCGACTGGACGGTGCGCATCCTGCACGAGATGGGCGACATCGATATGCAACGGGTCGACTGGAGGCAAGCGGCGTCGGTCTACGAGCGGATTCGGGATCGAGCGCCGGACGACGAGCGGGCGCGGCTATCGCTGATGGAGCTATATTACCGACTGGATCAGCCCCAACGGGCGATTCGGGAGCTGGACGGGCTTCTCGACGCGTATCGCGAGTCGGGGAGGTGGGAGCATCTGTTCACGGTCCTGAATGACCTGGTGGAGAGGTGGCCAGACAGAATTCCGCTGCGGGCGCGGATCGCCCAGGCCCATCTGGACAGGGGGAGCGTCGAGGAGGCACTGAAGCACCTGGATCGACTGGGTGACCTCCAATTGAATGCGGGGCGGGAAGAGGAGGCAAAGACCACGATTCGCGCGATCATCGCCCTGGATCCGCCGGACGTGGGTGACTACAAGAGGCTGCTGGAGAGTCTGGAGGCGGGGGAGTGGGCAGAGCAGTGACCGGCACTTTAGCTATGCCTGAGACCAGCGCTCAGTGGTTCGAAGTGATGTAGATTGACCGATGATCGCTGATCTGTTCTGGTATCTTCAGAGGCTCGGGTGGACGGACATCTTGGACGTCTTGCTCGTGGCCTCCGTTTTCTTCTGGCTCTTCTACCTGGTGCGGGGCACTCGAGCCGTCGCTCTGCTGCGCGGCGTGATCTTCCTGGTGATCGTGGTGCTCCTGCTGGGAGGGCTGATCGAACTGCGCGCCTTCGGGTGGTTGATCGAACGGGCGCTACCGGCGCTGTTGGTGGCGGTCCCGGTCATCTTCCAGCCAGAGTTGCGGAGAGCGCTGGAGCAGCTGGGGCGACCAGGAACGTTGTTTGGGTGGAGGACGGGAAGCCGGGAAGAGACGGCGCGGGCGCTGTCGACGGTGACAGAGACGGCACAATCGTTGGCACAGCGCCACCACGGGGCGCTCATCGTGCTGGAGCGACAGACGGGGCTTCAGGAGTTCGTGGAGAGCGGGGTGCGGCTGGACGCCGAGGTGTCGTATGAGCTGCTGCTCACGATCTTCAATCCGAACACGACACTGCACGACGGGGCGGCGATCGTGCGGGAGGGACGGGTGTTGGCCGCTGCGTGCGTGCTTCCTCTTTCAACGGCCTTCCTTGCGGATCGGCAGCTGGGGCTGCGCCACCGAGCGGCGATCGGTGTGACCGAGGAGAGCGATGCGGTGGCCGTGGTAGTCTCCGAGGAGCGGGGCGCGATCTCGATCGCGCATAACGGGCGCATCATCCGCAATTTGGACGCGAAGCGGCTGGAGAAGGTGCTGCACGCATTTTACCAACCAGCGCTTGAGAGAGGGTGGGCGCAGCGAGTCGAGCAGCTGCGACAGATGTTTGGGGGAGAGTCGTGAAACAGGGCGCGCGCTGGCTGATATCCAATCTCCCACTCATGGTGATGGCTCTAATCCTGGCCGTGCTGGCCTGGTTTGTGGCTGTGGAACAAGCGAATCCAACGTTGCAGAGGCGGTACGCTCAGTCTGTGCCCGTCCAGGTTGCGGGGCTGCCGGAGGATCTGGTGGTCGTGGGGACGTTCGAGGAGCGGGTCCACGTGACCGTCCGCACGACGCAGTCGGTGTGGGATTCGCTGAGGGTGGAGGACTTCGCTGCGGTAGCCGACGTCAGTGGCCTGGGCGCAGGCACGCACGAGGTCCAGGTCGAGGTCGACCTGGGTAAGGAGCCGTCGAGGATCATTGAAGTTGACCCGCAGATGGTGACCATCGAGCTGGATGCGAAGGCGAGTGAGGTGGTGCGTGTACGTATCGATACGGAAGGGCGACCGGCGGTCGGTTATGTGGTGCGCACGCAGACGGTGGAACCGCGCGAGGTCACGGTCACGGGACCCAGAAGTTATGTGACGCAGGTGGTGGACGTGTATGGGTCGCTTTCGATCCAGGGCGCGGAGGCGGACGTCGAGGAGGCGCTGACGGTGCAGCCGAGGGACGAGCAGGGGAACTCGGTGCCGCACGTCGCCTTGACGCCGGAGAGGGTGGACGTTCGCGTCCCTATTGAACCCTCGGGTTATCACGCCACGCTGGCAGTGAGGGCGGTCCTTACGGGGGAAGTTGCCTCCGGGTATCGGATCACGGACATTGCCATCAATCCGCCGACGGTGACGGTGTTTGGGAACCCGGACGATCTGGAGGCGCTGGAGCAAGGGTTTATCGAGACGAAGCCGGTGGTGGTGGAAGGAGCGGACGAGGACGTGGTTGTGAGGCCGGGTCTCAGTATGCCTGCGTCGGTGAGCCTGGTGCCGGGCGAGCAGGTGGAGGTGCACGTGTTCATCGACGCCATCCAGAGCAGCCTGACGATCACGAGCACGCCGGAGATCCAAGGACTAGAGCCCGGCTACACGGCCACTGTCTCCCCTGACACGGTGCAGGTGATCTTGAGCGGGCCGCTGCCCAAGTTGGAGGCGCTGACCTCCAACGACGTGCGCGTGATTCTCGACCTGTTTGAACTCCAGGTGGGGACGCATCAGATCGAGCCGGAGGTGGTGGTCCCGGACGCGATCGAGCCGCAGGGCGTGATCCCGACGACGGTGCAGGTGAGAATAGCGGAGGCCACCGAAGTGACGCCGACACCGGAGCCATCGGGATCGACCACGAGCAGCGGGCAGACATTCGAATCATGATGCATTCTGTGGAGGATGCGAACGGCTCTGCTGCGGGTGCCTCGAATCCCCCGATGGTGGCGTTGGTGGGACGGCCAAACGTGGGGAAATCGACGCTGTTTAACCGGATCGTGGGGCGAAGGTTAGCGGTGGTACACGAGGATCCAGGCACGACGCGGGACCGGCTGTACGCGGATGCTGAATGGAACGGGCTTCCGTTCACGGTCGTGGATACTGGAGGTCTGGAGCTCTTGCCGGACACGGTTGCCGCCGGGCGCCGGCCGGGGCCTGAGCGAGTTCTGGCGCAGGACTCGGCTCCCTACATTCGCCTGATGCGCGCTCAGGCGGAGGTGGCCCTGCAGGAGGCAGACGCGGTCATCTTTGTGACGGACGCGATCAGCGGGCTGACGGCCGCGGACGAGGAGGTCGCGGACGTGCTGCGGAAAGCGGAATGTCCGGTGTTCCTGTCCGCAAACAAGGCGGACAACAAGCGTCTGCGGCACGAAGCGCTGGAGTTCTACTCGCTGGGATTGGGGGAGGTTCACCCGATATCCGCGCTCCATGGTCAGGGGGTTGCAGACCTTCTGGATGAGGTCGTCGAGGTGCTGAGGGAGAGAAGGCCGGACGGGGAATGGGTGCCCCCTGCAGCTGAAGGCGACGAAGACCGGGTGGAGCTGGCGATTGTGGGGCGACCAAACGTCGGCAAGTCGTCGCTGCTGAACACGTTGCTCGGGGAGGAGCGGGTGATCGTCAGCCCGGTACCGGGGACGACACGGGACGCGGTGGACACGTTTCTGGAATGGGAGGGGACCCCGATCACGCTGGTGGACACCGCGGGCATCCGGCGTCGTGGGAAGGTGGCCCGGGGCGTGGAGTACTACAGTGTATTGAGGGCGCTGCGGGCGCTCCGGCGGGCGGACGTGGCGCTACTGGTGATCGATGGCTGGGAAGGGGTGAGGGCTCAGGACACGCACATCGCAGGAGCCATCCTGGAAGAATGGGCCAGTGTGGTGGTGTTGATCAACAAGTGGGATCTGGTAGAGAAGGATGCCGATACGGTGAGGGAGTACACGGGATGGGTTCGCGAGGCGCTGCAGTTCCTGGACTACGTACCCGTGCTGTTCATCTCCGCGCTCACCGGCAAGGGGGTGGATCGGGTGCTGCCCACGGCGCTTGACGTATGGAAAGCTCGGTCTCATCGCATTCCTACGGGCGAGCTGAATCGGATCGTCCAGGATGCGGTCGCCCGCCACGCTCCGCCCAGCAGACGAGGGCGGCGGCTGAAGATCTACTACGCGAGCCAGCCCGAGGTGGATCCACCCACGTTTGTGTTCCACGTCAATGACACGCGCCTGGTACACTTCAGCTACGAGCGGTACCTGGAGAACCGGTTGAGAGAGGTCTACGAATTCCCTGGGACGCCGATTCGGCTGCTTTTCAGGCCGCGGAAGCGTCCGGACCTGGAGGACAGACGGCAAGCCTAGGGGTCAGCGTCCGGCGCTGCGTGGGCTAGCGTCAAGAGGAGTTCACTGAAGTGGAGAGATGCCCCGGAGAGGAGTCGAACCTCCACGCCCTTGCGGGCACAGGCCCTCAACCTGCCGCGTATGCCTATTCCGCCACCGGGGCATTGCGACGGAATTATACCCGGCGGTGGTGGTTTGTCAACTCATGGGCTGAGAAGGTCGGCAGGGACGGCGTGGTTGAGCAGGCGGAAGAGCGCTAGGAGGGGGTGCGAATGAGGATCGTGGTGGATGCGATGGGTTCAGACGAGTATCCCGTCCCTGACGTGGCGGGCGCGGTGTCGGCAGCGAAGACGTGGTCGGACGATCAGATCGTGCTGGTGGGGCGGGCGGACGCGATTGAGGAGGAGCTGGCGGATCTGGATACAGCGGGACTGGGCCTTGAGATCATCCACGCTCCTGACGTGATCGAGATGGACGACGAGCCGGCGTGGGCGGCCCGGGAGAGGCGGCAGTCGTCGATGCACGTGGGGATGGGGCTGGTAGGGGATGGCGAAGCGGATGCGTACGTGTCGGCCGGGAATACGGGTGGGGTACTGGCGGTCGCGACGTTGTACACGCTGAAGCGGATCCGGGGTGTGAAGCGGCCGGCGCTGGCTGCGATCTTGCCCTTGCCGGCCGGGCGGTTCGTCACGCTCGACATCGGAGCGAACGCTGACTGCAAGCCGGAGTATCTGGTGCAGTTTGCACTGATGGGCACGGTGTACGCTCGTGCCGTGCTGGGGCGGTCGCAGCCCCGCGTGGCTCTCCTGTCCAATGGGGAGGAGCGCGGGAAAGGGAATGAGCTGGTGAAAGAGGCGACCGGGCTGCTGGAGGAGTCTGGCGTGCGGTTCGTGGGGAACGTGGAGGCGAAGGAGGCGTTGGCGTGTGAGGCCGACGTGGTGGTTCACGACGGGTTCACAGGGAATATCTTCATCAAGACGATTGAGGCGACAGCGAGCATGCTGACTGGTCTCATCCGAGAGGAGATCGGGGCGTCCTGGGTGACGGCGATGGGTGGCCTGCTGGCGAAGCCCGCTTTCAGACGAGTGGCGAGGCGAGTGGATCCTTTTGAGGTGGGCGGAGGTCCGCTGCTGGGCGTCAACGGAGTGGTCATTGTGGCCCACGGACGGTCAAACGCACGGGCGATCAAGAACGCGATCGGTCAGGCTCGGCAGGCGGTCATGGGTGGGGTGGTAGAGGCCATCCGCGGCGGGCTATCGTAGGGCTCGTCACACGGGCTGAAGAGGGTGACGGGGGAGGGGGATTTGTGATGGTGGAAGACGGCGGCTCATGAAGGGGAAGAGACGGGTTGTCGTCACCGGCATCGGTGCGATGACGCCGCTTGGGCTGACGATGGAGGAGACGTGGCGGCGACTCCTGGCGGGGGAATCGGGAATCGGTCACATCACTCAGTTTGACGCGTCCGAGCTGCCGGTGCGGATCGCGGGGGAGTTGAAGGGTTTCGACGCGACAGAGTATATCGAGTACAAAGAGGCACGTCGAATGGCGCGGTGCTCGAAAGTTGCCGTGGCGACGGCACAAGAGGCGGTGGCAGACGCCGGGCTGGGTGTGCCGGTGGACGATGCGGAGCGGGTGGGGACGCTAATTGGGAGCGGAGTCGGGGGATACGAGCGCGCCATCGAGGGCGTCGACATCTTCCGCGAGAGTGGTCTGCGGCGAGTGAACCCGTTTCTGCCGATCTCTATGCTGCTGAACATGCCGTCCCATCACGTCAGTTACTGGTCGGGTGCGAAGGGGCCGATCAGCACGGTGGTATCTGCATGCGCGACGGGGACGCAGGCGCTCGGTGAGGCGACAGAGACCCTCCGGCGAGGGGCTGCGGACGTGGTGATCTGCGGTGGGGTCGATGCCATGATCCATTTCACGCTGCTGGTGGGCTTCTGTGCGATGCGCGCTCTGTCGGAGCGGAACGATGAGCCGGGCCGAGCCAGCCGCCCCTTCGATGCGGAGCGGGACGGTTTCGTGCTGAGCGAAGGAGCGGGTGTGTTCGTGCTGGAGGGTCTCGACCATGCGAAGGCGCGCGGGGCGAGGATCCGCGCCGAGGTGCTGGGGCACAGCTCATCCTCCGATGCTTTCCACGTGGCGCAGCCCGACCCTGAAGGGGCAGGTGCGAGCCGAGCGATGGACTGGGCCCTGGAGGACGCGGGTGTCAAGCCGTGTGAGGTCGACTACATCAACGCCCATGGGAGCGCGACCCCGGTCAGCGATCCGATCGAGACGCTGGCCATCAAGCGTGTGTTCGAACACCTGGCCTACGACATCCCGATCAGCTCGACGAAATCGATGGTTGGCCACGCCATGGGCGGAGCAGGGGCGATCGAGGCAGGGGTGTGTGTTCGGACGATCGAGGATGGGATGATTCATCCCACGGCGAACCTGGAGAATCCCGATCCTGAGTGTGATCTCGACTACGTGCCCGATGGCGCTCGGGGGGCAGACGTGCGGATTGTGCTCTCGAACTCGTTCGGGTTGGGAGGCCAGAACGCCTGTCTGGTCTTAGGGCGTTACGAGGAGTAGAGATGCGGATCATTCGGGACGAACGTCGCATCAAGTTGCTCAGCTCGGTGGGACGGTATGCCACGCTGGCCGGGCTTGCGGTCCTGCTCATCGGACTGGTAATCTCGTTTGTGAGGCCGACATGGATGTTGGCTCTGGTGGTGAGTATGATGCTTGGCTTCATCCTGTCGGTGGTGGGTGGTTATTTCGCCGATCGGTATGCCGGTCCTCTGGCGCATCACAAGGCGTTGGCGGAGGTGCTCAAGGGCCTGGATTACCGCCATACGCTTATCGAGTACCTTCTGCCTGCCGACCACGTCCTCCTGGAGCCCGGCGGGTGTACGTGCTTCGTGGTGAAGACGCAGGGCGGGGAGGTGAGGTACGAGAACGAGGAGAAGCGCCGCTGGACGCACAAAGAGCGGGGAAAGCTCTTCCGGCAGCTGGTGGGGCAGGATGCGCTGGGGAGCCCCGACCTGGACGTGCAGGAAGAAGTGGCCAAGCTGGAGCGGTATCTGGGCGAGGAGATGGACCGGGGGAAGGAAGTGCCCGTACGGGGAGCCGTGGTCTTCGTGAATGAGGACGTTCAGGTGGAGGCAGAGGAGGCACCCGTGCCGGTCTTCTATCGAAAGAAAGTGAAGGACTGGCTGCGCGGGTCGGGGGAGTTGAAGCCGCTGCCAGAGGCGGTGCAGGAGGAGCTGAGGGCAGCGCTGGGCGTGACCGCGGAGGGAGCGTCAGAGGAGGTGTAAAGGGCACGGGCCGCCGAGCGTGCGATACTGAGTTGAGAAGGGGGCCAGCCGCTCCGACGGGTGTTGGGAGCGGCTGGCCCCCTTTCTGCTTAGCCAGCTGTGGGCCGACGAGGGTTACCCCTTGATGACCCCGACGGGCTCCAGTCGAGCCACCTTGTGGGCGATGCCGAGGCCGTGCACGGTCTCGACGACGCGGCTGACGTCCTTGTAGGCGAGGGGAGCCTCCTCGGCGAGACCTTTCATGCTTCCGGCGCGGATGAGGATGCCACCGGCCTCGAGCTCATCGCGCAGGTCGTGGCCCCATACCTCTTTTCGCGCCTGGGTACGGCTCATCGTGCGTCCCGCCCCGTGGCACGTGGAGCCAAAGGTCAGCTCCATGGCCTTCTGCTGCCCCACGAGGACGTAAGATGCGGTTCCCATGGAACCAGGGACCAACACAGGTTGGCCCACGTCGCGGTAAGCGGCAGGGACGCCCTGGTGTCCGGGTGGGAAGCAGCGGGTGGCGCCCTTGCGGTGGACGCACAGCTTTCTCTGACTGCCGTTGACAGTGTGGGTCTCGAACTTGGCGATATTGTGGGCCACGTCGTATACCTGGTGGAGGTCGAAGTCCCTGACCTTCCCGGCGAGGACCCGCTCAAAGGCCTCACGGGCCCCCATTGCCAGCACCTGCCGATTGACGAAAGCGTAGTTGACCGCGCAGGCCATGGCACCGTAGTATGCCTGTCCCTCCGGGGAGTCGATGGGTGCGCAGACGAGCTGGCGGTTGGGAAGGTAGATGTCGTACTTCTTCACCGCGGACTGGAGGCTCTTGACGTAGTCGTCGCAGACCTGATGGCCAAACCCGCGCGAGCCACAGTGGATCTGGACGACGAGCTGGCCCTCTCGAAGGCCAAACGCCTCGGCGACATCTGAGGCGTAGATTGCCCGGACGACATCGAGCTCCAAGAAGTGATTGCCAGAGCCGAGAGATCCGACCTGGCTGAGGCCACGCTCCTTGGCGCGTTCACTCACATGCCCAGGGTCGGCCCCGGGAAAACTGCCACTCTCCTCCGTGTGTTCGACGTCTGCCTTGCGCGCCAGGCCCTGCTTGAGGGCCCAGGCTGCGCCCTCGCTCAGCAAGCCGTCGAGCTCACTCCTGTTGACCCGTACGCGACCATCTCCTCCCAGCCCACCGGGACACGACTGGTAGAGGGCGGTCATCAGATCCTCGAGGTAGGGTTCGACCTCCTCAGCGTCCAGATGCGAGGCGAGGAGGCGGACACCGCAGTTAATATCGTAGCCCACGCCGCCCGGTGATATGACGCCCGAGCTTGCGTCGATGCCAGCTACGCCACCGATGGGGAAACCGTATCCCTGATGCACGTCCGGCAGCGCCATGGCGTAGTCCACAATCCCGGGCAGGGCAGACGTGTTGATGAGCTGCTCGACGGATCGGTCGCCAAAGGCTGCGTCAAACAGCTCGGCATCGGCGAACAAGCGGACCGGGACCCGCATGTCGTCGCGATAGCTCTGTGGCAGCTCCCAGATGAAATCGTCTACACGCCGAAAGTCGCGCTTAGAAGCCATGGACCCTCCTTCCACAGATGGAAGTCTGCGTCATACGTCGAAAACGATGACGGTCTCGATGCCCGCGTCGGTGTTCCTGATGTCTAGCTCACTGAACGTGACCGCCTTGATATGCGTCTGGATCTCGGCCACGGGCGCTCCGCGGACGACGGCTCGCAACCGGCGCGGGGTCAGTTCCTGGATGCTGAAGTCATTGAAGACGACGCCGTCTCGCTCAACCCGATAGAGCAGCTCGCTCAGCCACTCCACGAGAAGCATCTCATAATCCTCGGCGTCGATCTCAACCCTCACCTCTGCCTCAA
>JAWLCP010000039.1:4964-23900 GCA_041687115.1 Anaerolineae bacterium | reverse complement strand
AGCCACGATTCCTATGGCGTTCAAGAGCGTAGCGAGAAGAAGGGAGAGGCGGAAGACCAGACTACAGGCCATACGGGAGCAGATCTCCAGCCGCACCTAGCTGGGCGCCCTTCGGCGGAGGCAGCAGGCCCGTTCGGTCAGGGCCTGACGCGGGATCCGGGAGGGAACAGAAGGCGGTTCTGTCGTGCGAAGGGTGCCTAGTGCCCCCGCTGGCGCTCCTACCCACTGTCTCTGACCAAAACCTGGGCACGGCTTGGCCCGAGAAGTTGTACCACCTTGAGTGTGTCAACTATGATCCTCCGGGAGCTCGAAGCAGTCCAGATACGACGTCCCCGTAGCGCCCTGGGCAGTGGCTCGAACAAGAAGACGTGTTGTCAGAGGCCCACTGCCGGAGGACTCAGTCGCAGCCTAGCAACTCGGGCAGCTCGGCGATACTTTCGAGAACGTGATCGGGCTTGACCGCGGCACGGACGATGTCCGCCCGGTCGCTGACGCCGCTGAGCACGAGCGCAGTCCTCATGCCCACGCGACGCCCCATCAGAATGTCGCTCTCCAGATTGTCCCCGACAATGAGGCACTCGCTGGCTGGACGCCCCAGCTGATCCAAGACGAGCCCCGCCATCAGGGATGAAGGCTTACCCACCACGCAATCCAGGTTGCGAGACGTGCATCCTTCCAGGGCGCCGATGATAGCCCCGGCGTCGGGGAGCAGTCCGCCGTCCACGGGTGCGTAGGCATCAGTATTCGTCGCGACAAAGTGAGCGCCACGCCGCAGCGCCTGGAAGGCGATGTTCAGCTTGCGGTAATCGAAGCTGCGATCACAGCTTGCTGCGACAACATCAATCTGGGCTGGGTCCTCGCTTAGTCGGAACTCGGCCGCCAGAGCGTCTAGCAGCGGCGGATCAGACAGCGCAAACACGGTTGCCCCAGGCATCTCGGCCTTGAGATACTCTATGAGCGCCCAGGTGGCATTGACCACATCCTCAGGTTCGGCCGGTACGTTCAGCCTGCTCAGCTTCTCCGCGTGCTCGGCCCGACTCTCGATCGCGTTGGTGACGAATATGACCGGATGTGAAGCACAGCGCAACCTCTCAATAGCCACATCTGCACCCGGTACCAACCGATCACCCCGGTATACCGTTCCATCCAGGTCGACCACGACAGCTGGCTGTGGCTTGTTCGCTCCAGTGAGATTACCAGGTCGCAGCAATAGGAGGCTCCTTCTGAGTCTTAGACATGAGAGACCACGTGAGTATCTCTTGTGACCGTGCCTGAACACACATGCGCAGCTCTGCGGCCCGGAGACGCAAATGGTTCAATGGTGCACCGCTCCAACGACGCGGGGCGAGCTGGTCACCTGCCCATCCACGCAGGCAAAAGCTCGCCCCATCCACCGACACCAACCGCGGCAGCCCGGACCGGCCGAGGCCCCTCGGACTGCTGGACGCAGCGGGGTCACCCAGCTATTCGAAGTACTCGATCAACTGATCCAACGTGAGGACCCCGTCGTAGTCGAGCCCTTCTCCACCCTGCAGCAACTCGCCCTTCTCTCCCTCCGGGTCGCCGAGCGTCGTGACCACCAGGTCTGCTTCGCTGAGGTCCTCATCGCTCGTGTACACACTGGTCGTGGCGACCACGTTCATCCCCGCAGCTTTCGCGGCCAGGACCCCGTTCCTCGAGTCCTCGACAACGAGACATTCTTCGGGTTCCAGGTTAGCCCTCTCAAGAGCTAACTCGTAGATCTCCGGATCCGGCTTCTTGTTGCTCACGATGTCGCCGGCCAACACGAAGTCGAAGGTGATATCACTCAGGACTCTCTCCGAAACGGCACGCGCTGCTCTCTGATTTGACGTGGTACAGATGCCCAGGGTGAGCCCACTCTCATTGGCCTCTTTCATCAGTCTCCTGACGCCCGGCCGAACGGGGAGCTTGCCGCTCTCCAGCAGGTCAATCACCACGTCCGTCTTGTACGCGTGCATCTTCTTGATCAGCTCGTCCTCTTCCTCGGGGGGCACTTCAACGCCGAACCCTTCCGTATGAAGGTAATGTCGCATCCTCTCCTTGCCACCAGACACCTTCAGCAGCTCGCCATACGTGTCCACATCCCACCGGAAGTCAAAACCGAACTTCTCAAAGGCCTTGTTAAACGCCACACGGTGGCCATCCTTCTCCGTATCGATAATCACCCCGTCCTGGTCGAAAATCAGCGCTTTGATCTCCGTCATCGTTTCCTCCTTGAGCTCTAAGACATCGAATGGTCAATCATGAGGTCACAAGGATCTTGCAGGTGACCGCGTGAGAGGACCTCTATGCGAACTGAATTGTACCGACTCTCCACAACGTGTTCTTCTAGATCGCACTTCCTGTGTAGAACTCCTTGACGATCGATACGGCCAGTCTGTTCTCCTCTTCGGTCCCGACGGTAAGACGCCAGAAGCCGTCGCTGCCATACCGGGAGGGTTGAGGCCTGAGGATGACGCCACGTTCTCGTGCATACTCTATCAGCTCGTCCCCTGTCTTCCCCGTTTCCTGACCGTCGAACAAGATGTAGTTCCCCTTGGAGTGGAACACCGTGAGCCCTGGAACCTTCTCCAGCTCACCCTCAATGAACGCCACCTCTCGCCTGATGAACTCCACCCTCTGCTTCATGGCCTCCTGGTCTTCCAGTGCGGCCAGGCCGGCCCACATTGGAATCGTCCCCACATTCCATGGGATGAGCATCGCCGAAATCGCATCGACCGCCTTCTTCCGAGCGATCATATACCCGAACCGCAGACCAGCCAGGCCGTACGCCTTGGACAGGGTGTAAGTGAGGATCACGTTCTCGTAGTCCTCCAGCAGACCGATCATTGAGTGCTCAACGCCAGCGATCTCAACGTAGGCCTCGTCGATGACGAAGGGCACACCTGTGTCGGCGATTCTGCGGAAGTGCACCTTGTCCATCAGATTGCCACTGGGATTGTTCGGGTTCGCGATGACGATGATCTGCGTCTTCGGCGTGATCGCACCCAGGACCGCGTCGGGATCGAACTGCAGCTCCCCCGCCTCCCGGTCGTAGATCATCGGCACCGATACGAGCTCGCCCCCCAGCGCCTTGCATCGCAATTTGTAGATGCCAAAGCAGGGGGTGTGCTGGATCACCTGGTCGCCTGGGCGCAGGAAGCTCCGAAAGATGTTGTCGTACACTTCGCTCGATCCGTTGCCGATCATGACGTTCTCAGGCCCGTCTACGCCCCATATCTCGGCAATTCTCGAGCGAACCACCAGACCCTGATCTGGATAACGGTTCGCCATCCTCGCATATTCGTTAACCGCCTCGAGGACCTTCTGCGATGGCCCGAGGGGATTCTCGTTCGACATCATCCGGCGCATCTCTGGTCTTCGCCACGCCAACTCGATGTGATCGGAGACGTACATCTTCTGACCTTCGAGCCACGAGACGAGGTAATCCTCTACGTTCTTCACGGTTCCTCCTTGACGCGTGTCATCAGTGAGCCACTATACTCCAGCACGCAGGGGACAGGAATGGTCAACGCCCGCCTTGGCGACCGCGGCTTGCGGGCACAACGGACGTCGACCCAATCCCCCCACGCAGGTGCTGAGGAAACGGTTGCGTTACGCAGCTTTGCCAGCCGAGCCCAGCATATCGATCCAGTAGCCTACTCTCTCCCTGGTTGCGTCTTTCGCCACGATGTCTACCTTCCCCGGATTGTACTCATCCCTGTGGTCCTGAATGTAGCCGAACACGCTATCGATGAGCGCATGCTTCAGATCCGTGGACACGTTGAACTTCGTCCCACCCGACGCAATCAGCCGCTTCACCGTCGCGGTAGGAAGACCAGTCCCTCCGTGAACCACCAGGGGCACTCGGGCTCCCTTCCCATTGAGCAGTTGATTGATCCTCTGGAGCCGCTCGACGTGAACTTTGGGATCCTTCGTCTTGTAGATGCCGTGCGCCGTGCCGATCGCCGGAGCGAGCAGATCGACGCCGGTCCTTTCGACGAACTCAACAGCCTGCTCGGGATTGCACAGGGCGGCCTCGTCCTCTGCAACCTCTATCTGATCCTCCACACCGGAGACTGTGCCCAGTTCTCCCTCGACGGAGATGCCCCCGACCTGATGTGCGTAGTCGCACACCGCCTTGGTCTGCTTCACGTTCTCCTCGAAAAGCTCGCGAGAGGCATCCATCATCAGGGCCGTGTACCCGGCATCGGCGCACTCCCTGCAATACGCAATATCCCGGCAATGGTCCAGGTTTATGGCGATGGGAATGGGAGCCGATTCAGCCAGAGTTCGATAAACAGCCACCACCACGTCAGGCCCCAGGAACTTGGACGGTGTGACGGACGTCTGGATGATCAGAGGCGCTTTCTTGTCTACCGCGGCCTCTACCACCGCCTCCATCTGTACGAAGTTCGTGATGTTGAACGCACCGACGGCATACTTCCCCTCTGCTGCCTCAAGAAGAATCTCTTTCGCATTTGCGATTGCCATTCCATCCTCCCAATGTTGAATTTCCACGGTGGTCGGCCCCAGCGAGGCAAACGCTGGCGCAGGCCACCCTCAGCTCTCCGTCACCACCGGGGCCGCGTCTTCATCTATGAACCCGCGGGGGCACCCCTTACCTTGCTCATTCGGTCGCCGACGTAATCCAGCAGACCTTCGAACGCACCCGAGAACCCCTTGATAGTGTACTGGGTGGGCGGACAGGTGTTGAACTGCTCCAGCGACATCCCGTTCGGATCGTAGGACTGGATCACGTACGGTAGCTGGAGAAGCTTATCCAGCACGCTCTGGGGCACCTCGACCGCCTCGATGCCACCTCCGTCGAACATGAGGTCATCCCCGACCTCCAGGAGTGGTTCCAGGACGTACGGAGGGCACGTGAAGACCACGTCACCAGCCAGGTTCTCAACATCCCAGAATCTTGGCTTACCCGCAACAAGGGGGCCCTGCCTCATAGAACAGACCAACATCTTGCTTGGATAACCACCATCCCGGATGAAGCGATAGGCGCGCTGGAAGACAGCAATGCCAAACCAGTGCCGATCCGCCCACGTCAGCTCGATACCTCGCCGCTCCGCTTGCTCCGTCAGGGCTTCGCGCTCCGTCAGACGTCCCGTCATCATGGTGATCACAGCACGCCACTTCGTCAGGTCGACGCCGGCCTCCGACGTGTTGAGGCGGTGGTCCTTCTGAACCATCTGCAGGCCCTCAGCGGTCGCCTTCGCCGACGCGATGATCTGAGGCAGGTTGAAGCAGACCGTGGTGTTGGTCGATATCCCCCTGGAGGCCAGGATCCTCAGGACGTCGATCCCCTCCTTGCTGCCCGGCACCTTGATCATCACGTTCGGCTTCAGAGCACTCAACTCCTCAGCCTGCTGAACCATCTCGTCCTTTTCGGTGAAGAGACGAGGATCCAACTGACCAGAGATCCACCCGAAGCGGCCGTCAGACGCCTCCCAGATTGGCATCATCATCTCCGCGCCCCGCTTCACCACCTCTTTGTACGTGATCCAGGTCAGCTCCTCCTGATCCAGACCGGGGTTGGCTCGGATCGTCTCGTCAATCCATGCGTTCCACAACTCTGGATCGTTCTTCACCGCCTTGAGCGACAGCGATGGGTTGGTTGTACAGCCGCGCACCAGGCTCTCGGCCGGGTTGTCTACGTTGTATAGCCGCGCAAGCTGCTCCTCCAGCACCGACCTCCGCTCCGGATCGGCCTCCTCCAGCACGTGCTCCACCCAGTCCTCATACACCAGCGGCGATGAGTCCCACCAGATCTCCAGATCCGGGTGGGCCTTGCTCAAACGTTCGAGGGGACTTTCAATCATCTTGGGTAACTCCTTTGACTACTCACAGCTGCTCGACGTTTCACCGACAACCGTCACCAGCCCAGGCGCCCCCGGCGAGAGGCCGCCTGCTTCGGGGCTGCGCCAGTTGAGTCAAAGAACGTACCATATGGCCGAGAGGCCCATTTTACTCAGCTACTGCATCCACGCCCCAAGCCAGACTGACTGGCCCGCAGCGAAGCTTTGCGCGATAGGAGAAACGGGAGCCTTGCGCTCCCCTTCCTCTGCTTGGTGGACCTCCTCCCTACGCGAGGAGCTCCCGAGCCGTGTCCACGGCCGAGGCCGCGTCCTCCGCATACGCATCTGCACCGATTTCCTCGGCGAAGCGGGCTGTTACCGGTGCCCCACCGACGATAACCTTAACCCGATCGCGCAGCCCGGCTTCCATGAGCACCTCGATCGTCTTCCGCATATTCGACATGGTCGTCGTCAGCAGCGCGGATAGTCCGATCATATCAGCCGCTCCGTCTCTCACAGCCGCCACAAATGCGTCTGCCGTCACGTCGGTGCCCAGGTCGATGATCTCGAAGCCGGCGCCCTCCAGCATCATCCCCACCAGGTTCTTGCCGATGTCATGGAGGTCGCCCTCCACGGTACCCACCACGATCTTACCCCGCGAGGGGGCGTCAGTCTCGGTCAGCAGCGGCCGCAACAGATCGAGCCCGGCGTGCATCGCCTTAGCCGCCATCAACACCTCGGGGATGAACAGGTCACCAGCCTTGAAGTCCTCCCCCACCTTGTCCATGCCGGGCAACAGACCCCCGTGGAGAACCTCGCCCGCCGACATGCCCTGGTCGAGGGCTTCTTGGGTGGCCATCTTCACTTCAGCCGCGTTCCCCTTGTAGAGATCCGCCTGCATCTTCTCCAGCGATTTCGACATCCTCATTGCCTCCTCAGCTATTCGCAGAAAAACGGTATTGCGACTCTCCTCTACCCACCGTGGCGGCGCGGCTCATCTGATCCGTGCCTCCATCCGGTTCGCCTACCAGTCTATTCCGAGCGACTCGAAGGCGTGGGCCACGTAGTCGTCGAGCGCCTCAGCAACGTCTGCGGCGAGCCGATGTGGCTCGTGCTCCTCAAGGATCGTCCTGGCCTTCTCTTTCGCCCGCTCACGGAACATCTTCCGCCCTGCCTTCTCCCAGCCTTCCACAGAGCCTCGATAGAACAGGTCGGGGGTGTACCGCTCCCCTCTGACGAATTTCACCGTGTGCTCATCGGCCAGGAAGTTCTTGCCTGGGCCGACCCGGGCGATAGCGTCCACCGCCAGGCGTTCCTCGTCGACTGCAAACCCTTCCAGAGCCCGGAAGCAGATCTTGTTGATCTCGTCATCCATGACCAACTGGGCGAGACTGATCGACAGAGTCTCCTGGAGAGAGCCAGCCCCCACGAGGATGTTCGCACCCGAAAGCGCACCCAGAAGAGCAGTGTAGGCGTGCTCGAGGATCGTCTGACCATCATCCACCACCGAGTCGCTCCACTGACCGTGCACGCTGACTGGTGCATCGTAGAAATGGGCCATCTGCGCCCCAGCCACGGCGGCCATCTCGCCGTCAATGGAACCAGCGAGGCTGAAGCCGGTCTTCAAGTCCATCAGCATCGGCCGAGGAGCATACACCAGCGGGGCCCCGGGGTGGGCAGATTGGGATATCACCACACCGGCCAGGAACTCGGAGTTGAGCAGCTGCAGGTTCCCCACCATCGTGACAGGCCCGGTGCTTCCGGCCATAGGCATGCAGCAAACCTCGAGCGGAATGCCGTACTCGCCGCACAGAAGGAGCGCATTCACCATCACATCGATGAACCTGAGCGGACTGACGGGGCCTTCCAACAGACTGACGATCGGTCGCTGCTTGAGCGCCTCTTTTCCGCCAGCGACGATGGCCGCCATCTCCAGCATGTGCGGAAGCGTCTTGACCGTGTCAGTGCGCAGGTGGAGGTGCTTGTCGATATGGTCGAACATCTGGCGCAACATGACGATGTCGCGTCCGAACTCCGGCCAATCCTGCGCAAACGCCGACGTGCATATACTGATGCCGTCCAGGGCATCCATCAAGGTGTAGATCTCTAGCACGTCCTCTTCCAGCACCGGCCTCCACTCATCGGTATCTATGTCGATGATGAAGTCAGGGGAGCCGGCGGTGCGCGAGTACAGCTTGCCTCCGGGCTCGATGTGGCAGTCTTTCTCCGGGTTGCGGGCCGCGTAGGACAACTTCCGGGGCATAGTCTCCAGACAATCGGCCACCAGTCCCTGCGGGATCTTCACCTCACCAGTCTGGAAGTCTACGTCGGCCCCAGCCTTGTCGAGAACCTCCAGACCCGGCTCCAGCTCGACTTTGATGCCGGTCTTCTCGAGGATCTCCAGCGATCCCTCGTGGATGGCTTCCATCTGCCCGTCCGTGAGGTACCGGATGATAGGTCTTTGAGTCTTCTTTTCCATAGAGCTGTCTCCCTACCCTGTCTTAATGAGCCATGTCTTCGGTTCGCCGAGCCGCTGGGGGGCGGGTGGACGGCGCTCCTGGCGTCCGCGCCGTCTTGGCGACCTATCGAAAATCTTTAAACTATTATACTACAGAAGGACAAAAATTGTCAAGTAGTTTCAGAAAACGTCAAGCGGCTGCACGTCATTCATCGGGGGGGGCTATACAGGGCCTATCCACGACAGCGAGGATGCCGCCCGTCGCCAGGTGATCTTCCACGATGCGGAACAGCAAGAGCTTGCCCCTGTGTAAGGAGACTTGAGGCTTCAGACCGGGTAGACCCTCGTCCCCGAGCCAGGGAGAGGTTGTAGATTCCTGGGTTCTCGTCCTGTCCCTGCCGCGCCCGAGGTTACTGCCGCCAGGGTGACTCTGGCCTGGCCATCTCGGCGACGATGTCGTAGGAAGAGATGATACCCAACGGCACGGCCTCGGGGTCATCGGGATCCACCACAATCAGGCGGTGGTGATGACTCTTGATCATCTTGTCCGCTGCCTCACGAAGGCTGGCCGACATGCCAATCGTCAACGGATCGTGCATCACCTCTGCGACCGTGATCTCCTCACAGTCATCGTCCTCACAGAAGGTAATCAGATCCATACCGCTCACCACGCCCAGAGGTTGGCCGTCGGCATCTACGACGAGGACCGATCGCCACCCAGCCTGTGTCATCGCCCGAGCAGCAGCCGCGACAGGGGTTTTGTCCCGACAGACCAGCATCGCGTCGGACATCACATCCGCCACCGTCTCTCTCCGGACCGGAACACGTCCCGCAAGGCCGGCGACGAAGTCGGATATGGAGATCACACCGACCGGCTCCCCTCCGTCGACCACCACGAGCCGATGGATCTGCTCCTTCCGCATTCGTGCCGCTGCCTGACCGGCATCCGCGTCGGCGTCGACGGTATCAACGGGTACGGACATCAACTCGCCAGCCGTCATGGTCCGCATGGCCTCGAGGCTCTCCTGGTCGACCGACAACCATTCGCCGGCAAGGAGATCGAAATCCGATATGATACCAAGAGGGCGCCCGTCACGGTCAGCGACCACAAGCGCGTGAATGTGATGCTGGGTGAGCATGACGGCCACCTCTCCAAGCGTCGCATCGGGACTGCACGTGATCACACCGGGATGCATCAGATCGCTTACCGATTTGGCCATAGCATAAACTCCTTCAGTCTCCTTCGGGCTGCAACCGCGCGCTCAGCAGGTCATCTCCGCCGATCGAGCATTTTGGCAGTCTCGCCGCAGAGTTAGACGTCGTCCACTTCCTTGTACCACTTCACCCTATCGCCCACTCTCGCTCGCAGTCTCCACACCAGCGGTTTCGGCTCCCCTTCAATTCGGCGGAGCGCTTCAACCACCTGGGCAGCGATGCGGTCTTTCTCGTCCCCACTCAACTGAGGATAGCCTTGGGCCAGGACACGCACTTTCTCAAGGTTGTCCGTCGTGGTGCGCCACAGACCCCAGTCGTTGGCACACAGGCGCGCCACACGGCCGATGTTGATCGTCTCGTCATCGGTATCCCCCAGCGGATGCTCCAGGAGCAACATGATCGTGTCGATCACGTCCTTCTCGTTGATCCTCACGATCTGCATCTTCTCCAGCAACAGCTCGGCCAGCGGAATCGTGGGGGCATCGACCTCCAGTCGACCTTCCCAGTGGATCACATGGCAGAAATCGAGCTTGTCATAGAACACATCCACATAGAGGCCACTGTCGAAGTCGTCGAATATCGACCGATCTCCACCACTGACCATGAAGACCTCGCGGTTCTCGACATAGCCCAGGCTCTCCATCAACTCCTTGACTTCTCTCGTCTGGCGGCTGTAGGCCGCGAAATCAAGATCCGTATAGGCTCGCCCCATCTCCTCTTGGAGATGACCATACTCTGAGCAATGCATCTGGAAGGCTAGCGATCCGATCACGCGCAATATCACGTCAGCCTCACGGCTGGCGGTGAGGATTCGCTCGAGCTCATTCTCGAACCTCTCGCGTTCAGCTCGGTCCTGCTCATGCATCCCCTTTGCAGCATCCGCCATACCTCGCTCCTCTCGACGAAGTTCGCTCCCGAAGGCTAAGCTCGAGAAGCGCCTCCAAGAGATCTGATCAATTTCAAGTGCGCGACGCTGAGTTCATTATAGCCCAGAACGAATAAATCTGCAAATTTCGACATCACATGCCAAAAAGACTCCGAAAGAGGATATATTCGCTCATCTGACTTGAGAGTCGATGCGGTGCCGGCGTCGTCGATGGGACGCCACATTCCACAGCGCCTGATGAACCTCACTCAACGGGGAGCAGCGCCCGAGGTCAGCTTTGCCTGAGTTCCGAACACCGCTCGCGGGCTCACCGGCCCTGCCCAATGGGCTTGCCCACCGCCCGAGTCCACCCAAGACAGACCCGGGCGGCGCCTCTCGTAGGATTGGGGGCGAAAGCAATCTCCGGGCGCCGCCGCGGGATGGCGTCGTCCGCAAAGGGGAGGTCAACCGAAAACTTGCAAACTAAAACAGAATATTGTATAATTGCAGTCGATTCCAATCATCTTCACACAGCCATGCCCACATGGGGAGGCCTACGGCGATGAGCAGGCATCTTATCCCAGCCCAGCGGCGCGACCGGATACGAGAATACATCGAGATTCACCGCATTGTACGCAGTGCTGACCTCTGCGACATGTTGGA
Source organism: Anaerolineae bacterium (assembly GCA_041687115.1). Classification (GTDB taxonomy): domain Bacteria; phylum Chloroflexota; class Anaerolineae; order B4-G1; family B4-G1; genus SKLM01. Next base: position 12,889 of record JAWLCP010000039.1, on the reverse strand, counting down.
AGTCTCGGAAGCCACCGTCAGGCGTGACCTGGAATGGCTGGAAGAGCAGGGCGTCCTTGAGCGTACGCACGGCGGCGCAATCCTGAGTCAGCGCGTCCCATCTGAGCCCCAATACGCCCATCGGGCACAGATACGCGCCGAGGAGAAACGTAAGATCGGTGCCGCAGCCGCCTCCCTGGTCGAGGATGGCGATGTCGTCTTTGCCAACAGCGGGACCACCATAACTCAGGTGATCACACACCTGCCGGCCAAGTCAGAGCTCCAGGTAATCACAAACAATGTGAGGGCCGTACTGGAAGCCGGGGACTGCGGCTTCGAACTCCGATTGCTGGGGGGGACGTTCTACCCGCGCGCCAGCTCGGTGGTGGGGCAGTACGCCACGGATATGCTCCGCCGCACCTACGCCAGTAAGACCTTCGTCGGCGTCGAGGGCGTCAGCCCTCGATACGGTTGCACCGTGCCTGACCAACGCGAGGCCCGTATCGTCCAGCTGATGATCGAGCGCACCCGGGGTCCGGTCATATTGGTGGCCGACCACAGCAAGTGGGGAGCGGTATCGAATTTCGAGGTTGCGAGCATCAACAGAGTTCACAAGCTGATCACCGACAGCGGCCTCGACCCGGATGCCCGCGCTGAGCTGAGCAGTCACTCTGTCGAGGTCGTCATCGTCGGCGAAGACCCGGGCGCGACGTAGGCTGGCCAGCCTCATGGTCGAAGGTCAGGGTTGTATTCGCTGTCTCCTGTCACACATGCCTGGTTCGAGGCGCGGCGGGACCGGCCAGACCAGCGAAGGGGTGCCCTCCTCACCCCGTTGTGATCAACAGAATGCAGCAGTCTTGAGGGATACGCTTCGCACATCCCACGTAGCTGCACCGGCGGCGCTCCGTGATCATCGCCGCCACGTGAACCAAGAGCGAGAGGAAGGAACAGCGCGGACAGCGAGAGGAGGTGACATCCGGACGATTCGGTGAATCCAGAGCTTCATCTGGTCGTGACGTGCGTCTAGCGTCGTTAGTGAGCAACTACAAGGGAGATGAAGAAATGCTACACATGAGAAAGAGCTGGACCGCTATGATCTTGATCCTCGTAGTGTCCACAGTAGTCGCGGCTTGCTCGCCGCAGGTGGTGGAGACGACGGTGGAGGTGGAGAAGACCGTCGAGGTGGAGAAGGTCGTCGAGAAGACCGTTGAGGTGGAGAAGGTGGTCGAGGTGACACCCACCCCTGCCGGGCCCCAGGGGACCCTGATGCGTGCCCTGTCGACCTTCCCCAACTCCCTCAACCTGCCCGAGTGCGCGGAACGGCAGGCCTCGACGACTGCCTGGCAGCTGTATGACTCGCTGGTCTGGCTGAATGATGAGAACGACATCGAGCCGGCGTTGGCGGAGAGCTGGGAGGTCTCCGAGGATGGCACTGAGTACACGTTCCATCTGCGCCAGGACGTCACCTTCCACAACGGTGAGCCCTTCAACGCAGACTCAGTGGTGTACTCTTGGGAACGAGCCGTCGAGAACGATTGGGAATACAGTGACCAGTGGCGAGAGGCGGAAACGGTGGAGAAGATCGACGACTATACCGTCAAGATGACCACGGGTGAGCCCAATGCTCTCTTCCTGAACACGGTCTTCGACCAGTTCGCCATGGTTCCGCCAGGATTCGACTCTGAGAACCCAGTCGGCACGGGCCCGTACAAGTTCGTCGAGTGGGTCAAGGGCGATCACATCACCATGGTCGCGAACGAGGACTACTGGCGCGGAGCCCCCAAGATTGAGAAGCTGATCTTCCGGCCGATCCCGGAGTCCGCGACACGCGCGGCTGCCATCCAGACGGGTGAGGTAGACATCGTCACGCGCCTCACCGCGGAAGACACGCAGAATCTGGTCGGCGCGGAGGACGTGAAGATCATTCGGTACCCCAAGACGCGCGTCTACTACGTGGCCTTCAACAACCTGACCACGGGGGTCGGTGAGCCGACCGAGGACGCCAGGGTCAGGCAAGCCATGAACTACGCTGTCGACGTGGACGCCATCGTCGATTCCGTCTTCTCCGGCTTTGCGAAGCCGGCCGCGGGATTCGTCACCAGCACCGAGCTGGGCTATGGCGCTGTGGAGCCCTTCGGCTACGATCCAGAGAGGGCTCAGGAGCTTCTGACCGAGGCCGGCTACCCGGACGGCTTCTCGATGGACATGGCCTGCCCGTCGGGTACCTACGCACACTTCGACGAGGTGTGCCAGGCGGTAGCCGGGTACTTGGGAGATGTAGGCATCGACGTTGAGCTGGAGTTCATGGAATCCGGCCACTACTGGGAGCTGGAGGCCGAGAAGGAGCTGCCACCGCTGTTTGGCGACAGCTGGTCGGCCTTTGGAGGTGAGGCGTTGAGGCGGCTGACCGGGGCCCTGCTGGGGTGGGACGCTGCCTTCTCATGCTGGGAGGATGAGAAGATCATCGGCATGCTCGACGAGATCAGGGCTACCATAGACCGGCAGGAGCGGAAGGAGCTGTACGAGGAGCTCCAGGTCTATATGCAGGAGGACCCGCCCTTCATCTACCTCTACGAAGAGGTCGCCTTTGAGGCAGTCCGCACGCGGGTGCAGAATTATAAACCGCGCTCATCCGAGCAATACTTCCTGTTCGATACGTACGTCCTCGAGGAGTAGGCTGCCCGGTCGCTGAGCCGATAGAAACTGGGAGGGCAACGCAGCTGCCCTCCCAGTTTCCTTGGCGTTCGTTGGCGAAGGACGGTTCGGTGGCCGTCAACAGGAGGGGACCGAGACTCGTCTGAGTTCGGTCGCCGAGGCTCTGTGGGAGGTGCTATGCAGCGATATCTACTATCGAAGTTAGGTCAGTCGATGCTCCTGCTGTTCGGGGTCCTCTTGCTCGTCTTCTTCATGGTGCGGGCCACCGGAGATCCGGCCTCCCTGATGGCATCGCGCGAGGCGAGTCCGGAAACGATCGAGCGGATCCGCGAGGAATGGGGGTTCGGCCGCCCCCTGCACATTCAGCTCTGGGACTTCCTGACGGGAGCCATCGTGGGTGACTTCGGCAAGTCCTACCACTTCAGAATCCCGGCCATGCCTCTCGTGACGGAAAGACTCCCGGCCACCGTCCAGCTTGCGGCGACCGGGCTCCTGATGGCCGTCGTGATCGGGCTGCCGTTGGGGCTGGTCGGGGGGTTCACCCCTGGCAGCGTCGTCGATTCGGTGGGGCGCTTCCTCGCCCTCATGGGGCAGAGCGTGCCCAACTTCTGGCTGGCCCTGATTATGATTCTCTTCTTCGGGGTGCGCCTCGGCTGGTTCCCAACCTTTGGGCGCGACCAGTGGAACTCGATGATCATGCCAGCCTTCGTGCTGGCCCTGCCGACGATGGGCCAGGTCGTCCGCATGACGCGATCGTCGGTGCTCGAGGTGCGCAGTGAGGACTACATCCGCACAGCCCATAGCAAGGGGCTCGAGCCGCGGACCATCTACGTGAAGCACGTGCTCAGGAACGTCGCCATCCCGCTGGTGAGCGTCCTCGGTGTCCAGTTCGGCTACATGCTGGGAGGATCCATTTACATCGAGACGATTTTCTCCTGGCCGGGAATCGGTCAGCTGACCCAGCAGGCGGTAGGCTGGCGCGACTTCCCGCTGGTGCAGGCGATCGCCGTGTTCGTGAGCGTCATCGTCCTGGCTCTCAACCTGTTCACCGACCTCGCCTACGCAATCATCGACCCCCGGGTGCGTTATGGAAGAAGATAGGCACATACCGCAGAAGGCAGACAGTCTGCTCGACGTCGACCGTACGTTCCGGGACCGTGTGGCCTACACCGGGCGCTTCCTCTGGCGCGACTGGGGCGGGATGATCGGGCTGGTCCTCTTCCTGGTCGTGGTACTCGCGGCCGTCCTCGCCCCTGTGATTTCGCCCTACGACCCGCTTGAACAGCATCTCCAAGACAGCAAGATGCCCCCGCCCTGGGAGGAGGGGGGTAGCTGGGCTCACCCCTTCGGCACGGATCCGCTGGGCCGGGACATGTTCAGCCGCGTGATCCACGGGGCACGGGTGTCGCTGACGGTCGGGTTTTTCGGGGTGCTGATCGCCGGCAGCATCGGCATGGTCATCGGGGCCATCGCCGGCTATTTCGGCGGACAGATCGACTCTGTCATCATGGGCGGGGTCAACCTTGTGTTGTCCTTGCCATACCTCCTGTTCGTCGTATTCATCGCCGCGATCCTGGGACGGAGCCTGTTGAACGTGATCCTCATATTCGGCATCACCGACGCACCGATCTTCGCCCGCACCACCCGAGGGGAGGTGCTGCGCATTCGCGAGTCCGCGTACGTCGAGTCCGCCGTCTGCGCCGGAGCCCGCTGGGGACGGATCGTGTTCGACCACATTCTCCCCAACCTGATAGGCTCGCTCGTCACCCTGGGCACCTTTGAGATGTCCCGAATGATATTCTACGAGGCCGGTCTCGGCTTCTTGGGGCTCAGCGTGCCCCCTAGCGTGCCCAGCTGGGGCAACATGCTGTCCAGCGGCCGCCAGTACCTGAGCAGTTATCCGTGGATCGCTACCTTCCCCGGCCTGGCGATCGTGTTCACGTCGCTGGGTATGAATCTCCTCGGCGACTGGCTGCGCGACGTACTCGATCCGCGCCTGCGCCGGTCGAGGAGGTGAGGACAGATGAGCCAGAACACCGTTTTAGAGGTAAGGAATCTGGTCACCAGGTTCGACACCCTTGAGGGTGTGGTGAACGCGGTCAACGGCGTCAGTTTCGATCTCAAGGAAGGCGAGACGCTGGCCATCGTGGGGGAGAGCGGCAGCGGAAAGACGGTCACGATGTTGTCACTTGTCGGACTCGTCCCCTCCCCGCCTGGCAAGGTCGAGGGAGGAGAGGTCTTCCTCACCGGCCTCGGAGAGCGCCGGGACCTGCTCGGCATGTCGCCCCGAGAGCTGCGCGACGTGCGTGGCGGAGAGATCGGGTTCGTCTTCCAGGACCCGATGTCCTCACTCAACCCTGTTCTGACGATTGGGGAGCAGATCGTCGAGACGCTGATGAGACACCTGGCCATGAGCCGCGAACAAGCCCGCGATCGGACGCTGCGCCTGCTGGCTCAGGTGGGCCTACCCGACCCCGAACAGCGCTATCGGAGCCATCCGCATCAGTTCTCCGGCGGCATGCGTCAGCGGGTCATGATTGCCATCGCCGTCGCGTGTACCCCAGACATCGTCATCGCCGACGAACCGACCACCGCGTTGGACGTGACCGTCCAGGCGCAGATCGTCGACCTGTTCAAGCGGCTGCGGGACGAGCTTGGAGTGGCCGTGATCTGGATCACCCACGACCTGGGGGTTGTGGCCGGGCTGGCCGAGCGCGTCCTCGTGATGTATGGGGGCAGGGTCGCGGAGATCGCCCCCGTGGACGATCTCTACGAGAACCCTCAGCATCCCTACACCATCGGGCTCTTGGGCGCCATCCCTCGTCTCCACGAGCGCGACACCAGGAGGCTGGCCAGCATCCCTGGCACGCCCCCCGACTTGCTGATCCCGGTGGAACACTGCCCCTTTGCCTGGCGCTGCGACTACGTGACCGACCGGTGCTGGAAGGAAGTCCCCGAGTTGGTGGAGGTAGATGACGGGCATCAGGCAGCCTGCTTCTGCGATCTGGAGAGAGGGAGGCCTCACAATGGTCGGCGATGAGGTGGTGGTTCGAGTCAAGGATCTAAAGAAGTATTTTCCTGCCCGAGCCGGCCTCCTGGGGCGCCAGAGAGGGCCCGTGAAGGCGGTAGACGGTGTTTCCTTCGACATCAGGCGCGGCGAAACGCTCGGTCTGGTAGGCGAGAGTGGCTGCGGCAAGACCACCACGGGCCGGTCTATTCTGCACCTGGTCAGGCCGACGTCGGGCGAGGTGATGCTCGAGGGACAGACGTTAGGAAACCTGGATCCCGAGGGGTTGCGGCGGCTGCGCCCCAAGATGCAGATGATCTTTCAGGATCCTTATGCCTCACTCAACCCCCGCCATTCGGTTGGCAAGATTATTGGCGAGCCGCTGGTCATTCATGGCGTCACCGGCGGCCGCGAGCTGGCAGCCCGGGTGTCAGAGCTGCTGGAGCTCGTGGGGATGGATCCGGCCTACGCCCGTCGCTTTCCGCACGAGTTCTCCGGCGGTCAGCGGCAGCGCATCGGCATCGCTCGCGCGCTCTCGCTTAACCCCAGCTTCATCGTCTGCGACGAGCCGGTCTCGTCACTCGACGTCTCGATCCAGGCTCAGGTGGTCAACCTCATGCAGGATCTTCAGCAGCAGCTGGGCGTTGCCTACTTGTTCATCGCTCACGACCTGAGCATGGTGAAGCACATCTCGCACCGGATCGCCGTCATGTACCTGGGCAGGATTGTAGAGCTGACCGATCGAAACACGCTCTTTGAGGATCCTTTGCATCCGTACACACAGTCTCTGGGTTCCGCAGTGCCGATCCCCGATCCGAAGCTCGAGCGAAGGCGGCAGCGCTTCATCCTCGAAGGGGAGCCGCCCAGTCCGGTCAATCCACCGTCCGGTTGCGTGTTCCATCCCCGCTGCCCCCTGTCCGTCGACGTGTGCACCACGAGGGTCCCGGAGTTGCGCGAGGTGCGGCCCGGCCACTACGTCGCCTGCCACCTGGTCGACGAGAAGGGCAGCAGCAAGATAGGGACGGAACCCGTACCGGTGCCAACAACGCAGTGAGCTTGTTCATCTACGGATCCGCACGCTTTGGAGACGCGACGCGCTTCCACGGCCGCGGAACAGTTAGCAGAGAAGGACTATGAGCTACATAGGAGAGACTCTCTTGAACATGATACTTCCTCTATGGTCTGTACCTCGTTCGGTCTCGACCGGCTTTGAGCGCATGATGATGGAACGAGGCGACTTCAAAGTTGTCCACGAGCCCCTTTCCTACTTCTTCTACGCCAAGGAGCAGGCGGCGGCCGCCGTCGGCATGCAGGTCGACCCCGACCATCCTCAGGATTTCGATGACATCATGGCCATGATCAAGTCCGAAGCTGAGGATGCTCCCGTCTTCTTCAAGGACATGGGCTACCACGTCCACCGACGCGCCGACCGGGAGTTTCTGAGCCAGTTCGTCAATTCGTTCATCATCCGGGATCCGGCGATCACACTCCCTTCTCATCACAAGCTGAACCCCGACTTCACGCTCGTCGAGGCTGGATACAAGGAGCTGCACGACCTCTTCGAAATGGTGGTCGACGTCACCGGCGAGATCCCTGCCGTGGTTGACGGGGAGGATCTCATAGACGATCCCTATGGCGTGGTCGAGGGCTACTGTGAGGTCGTGGGCATTCCGTTCTTGCCGCAGTCGCTCAGCTGGGGCGAGGGTCTCAAGCCCGAGTGGAAGACGTGGGAGGAGTGGCACCTGGATGCTGCCAAGAGCACGGGCTTTATCAAAGGGATGGAGTCATTCGACTTCACCGTCCGAGACGTGCCGCGGCTATCCGAGATGTATGACGAATGCTGGCCCCACTATGAGGCGCTCTACGAGCACCGCATCCGGGGGCATTCCACAGAGAATCGCCAGAGGATCTAGCCGCGCCACGAGAGCGGCTCAACATGGGCTGGACCGGGAGCTTCCCGGCGAACGGATGGTCTGGCCAAGAGACGATTCCCGCAGTGCGCGGAGATGACGGCACGTGAGCCCGCTCGCCCGTTGAGGGTCGAGGCTGAGACACCGGCTATCCCGACCGAATGGCCGGGGTCGCGCCTCATTCCCGGGACGAGCGGGCTGCGTCTGTTTGGGACCGGAGGCGATATGGAACCTTCTGCGGCAGACGAACTGAGAGACGTAGAATTGAGAGGCGTAGAATTGAGAGGCGTACTGGAGCGTTACGATATCGGTGACTTGGTGGCCTATGAACAGCTACACCGAGGATACGTCAACGTAAGCTATACCATACAGAC
>JAWLCP010000039.1:0-4864 GCA_041687115.1 Anaerolineae bacterium | reverse complement strand
AGAATTGAGAGGCGTACTGGAGCGTTACGATATCGGTGACTTGGTGGCCTATGAACAGCTACACCGAGGATACGTCAACGTAAGCTATACCATACAGACCGCAGCGGAGGGACAGAGGCACAGATTCTTCTTCAGGAAATACAAGGAGGGGATCACCGAGTCGGACATCGCGTTTGAGCACTCGCTGATCGAGCACCTGGTGGATGAGGGCTTCGACCTGGTGGCGGCCCTGATCCCTACCGAAGACGGAAGCACCTACGTCAAGCGCAGTGCAGGTGGCGACGGTGAGCCCCTTTTCTACGCTGTCTTCGAGTTTCTGCCCGGGGAGGACCGATACACCTGGGATAACCCGGCCTGCACCGAGGAAGAGCTGAGAAACGCGGCCGCAGTCTTTGCGGGATACCACACAGCCGTCGATGGCCTGGAGCCTGAGGGGAAGCGGTCCGAACCGGGCATCGCGGCGCTCCTTCCGCTCATAGCCGAGAGGCTGGAGGAGCAGCTTACCGTCGTCGGTGAGTCCGTCTTCGATGCCTATCTGTCGCAGAAGGGCGATCTGGTGCTGGAGGAGATTGCACGCACACGCGCGGCCATTCGGGACAAGAGGTGCGGCGACCTGCCCCAGCTGGTCATCCACTGCGATTACCACCCTGGCAACCTGAAGTTCCAGGACAGCCAGGTGACCGGTCTTTTCGATTTCGACTGGTCGAAGATCGATCTTCGCTGCTTTGACGTGGGCCTCGCCCTCGTCTATTTTTGCACCAGCTGGGAGCCGGGACGGAACGGAGCCTTCAAGCTGCGCCCCGCGTCCGTGTTTCTCGACGCCTATCAGCAGGCTCTCGCCGGCGTCACAGGCGTCGGGCCCCTCAGCCGCCCCGAGTTGGCGTGCCTGCCGCATATGATAGCCGCGAGCAACCTCTACGTGCTCAACTGGGCGCTCGAGGACTTCTACGCCAAGGACGTAGACGCGGAGGAGTACCTACACTACCTCCGGCACCACGTCGGCCTGATAACCTGGCTCCGTGATGAGGCGAACCGGCATCAACTAAAGGCCCAGGCCGCAGGCGCTCGCTCGCCGTAGTGGTTGGTCGGTCTGCAATCCTCGAAAGGAGAGGTATACTTGATGTACGAGTTGCGGCAGAACATTGCCACTAGAGAATGGGTCATCATCGCCACCGGCCGCGAGCAACGACCGAAGGAGCTCTCCCAGGGCAACCGCCTGTCGACGGCCGAGCGACCAGCGTGGGTGGCCGAGTGCCCTTTCTGCCCCGGCAACGAGGACCCAGATCTGGAGGTGGTCCGAATACCCGGAGAGGGACCATGGCAGGCGCGTGTCATACGCAACAAGTATCCCGCGCTCCAGCGCGACGGTGAGCGGAAACACACTCTGAATGGCATCCATCAGCGCATGTCAGCCGTCGGTTATCACGAGGTGGTGGTCGAGTCTCGTCGCCACAACACCAGCGCTGCACTGCAGACTCCCGCAGAGGTAACTCGGGTATTGAGTGCTATCCAGAGCCGAGGACGTACGATGGCCAAGGATCCACGCGTGGAGCACATCATCTACTTCGAAAATCACGGTCCCCGGGCTGGTGCTACGCTCACCCATCCCCATGCGCAACTGACAGCCTTGCCTGTCGTTCCCTACAACGTTCGCGTCCGCTCCAAGGAGGCGCGCCACCACTTTGATGACACAGGCGCGTGCGTCTACTGCCGGATGCTCACGGATGCGTTGCAGGACGGCGGTCGGATCGTAATCGAGAGCGATCTATTCACGGCGTTTGTGCCCTATGCGGCCTGCTCACCGTTCCATATCTGGATTCTACCGCATCGCCACAACTCTAGCTTTCTGAAGGCGACGGGCGAAGAGCTTGACGATCTGGGGGAAGTGCTGCATCGGGTGCTTCGAAAGCTATATCTGGGGCTACAAGACCCCGACTACAACTACATCATTCGCTCCGCTCCTGTCAAGGACGTGGGCCAGGGATATAATCATTGGTACGTAGCCATCCTGCCCCGCCTGTCTCCGTCGACCGGCTTCGAGTTGGGGACCGGCGTGTTCATCAATACGTCTCGTCCGGCAGAAAGCGCTCAGTTCTTGCGGTCAATTGCTACAGATAGCTGAGCGATCGAGGGAATGGGAGGTCCTAATGATACCGTCGCACGCGAAGCTCCTCACTTCAGGACAGGTTGAACAGGTGCACGAGGCATCCCTGGAAATCCTCGAAACCGTTGGGCTGCTGGTCCGCAACGAGGCCGCTCGAGCGGTTCTAGCCAAACATGGCTGCCGCGTTGATGCGGAGACACACGTCGTCCAGTTTCCACGCTCCGTCGTCGAGGAGTTCCGACGGATGATGCCGTCCACCTTCACCTTCCACGGCCGCGACCCTCAGACCGATCGGACCATCCCTGGCGATGGCCCCCTCGTGGTCACGGGCAGCTCCGCACCGAACATCATCGATCCCGCCACCGGCGAGGTGCGTCGGGCACGCTCGGACGACATCGCACGCATCGCGTACCTTGTCAACGAGTTGTCCGGCTACGATGTCTTCTCCATCTCCACGCTCGCCGACGACGCACCGCCCGGGCAGTTCAGCCTCGCCCGGTTCTATCCGGCGCTCAAGAACTGCACAAAGCCCGTGCGGAGCAACACGCCGAACGTGGAGGAGGCGCGGAAAGTGTTGCACCTCGGTGAGCTGATCGCCGGCGGAGATGACGTATTCCGTGAGCGACCCTTCGTCACGCTCCACTACTGCCCCGTGGTGTCACCCCTGACGATGGAGGTTGACTCCACGGAGATGCTGATGTTTGCCGTCGAAGAGGGCTACCCGTGCTATGGCAGCATCGTCCCCAACGCCGGGGTCTCCGCCCCCTTCACCCTCGCGGGGACGCTGGCCCAGTGCAACGCGGAGTTCCTCGCCCTGGCCGTGCTGATGCAGATGGTGCGCCCGGGAGCGCCCGTCATCTACGCCACCCTGCCGACGGTGGTCGACGTGCGCACCGGCGCGTACACCCCAGGTGCCATAGAGACAGGCATCCTCATGATGGGTTGCGTCCAACTCGCACGCTACTACGGGGTCCCCTCCGGCGGCTACATCGGCCTGACCAATGCAAAGGTCAACGATGCGCAGTCCGGTTTTGAGACCGGGATGGGCAGCCTGGCGGCGGTTCTGGCAGGCGCCGACCTGCTCAACATGGGCGGCCTGCTTGATGCGCTCATGACCTTCGACTTCGCCAAGGCGGCCATCGACAGCGAGATCGGGCTGATGCTCAAGCGGGTCAGCCGAGGGGTCCCCTTCGACGAGCAGAACCTGGCGCTCGACGTCATTTCAGACGTGGGCCCGGGAGGTACCTTCATCGACACCATGCACACCCTCGAGCGGATGCGGACGACCGCCCTCCTGCCGGAGATCGCCGACCGTGACCCGCGCGACCAATGGGAGGAGAGAGGTGCGCCGGATGCGCAGGCGCGCGCCATGCGGCGGGTGAAAGCGATTCTCACCGCCGACAACCCGGCCGTCTTCTCCCCCGAGGTCGATGCTCGAATTCGGCACGAGTTTCAGGATCTGGTGGACGGTGATGTGGTCCCCCCTGTCGGCTGGTAGGGGGGTTCGTGCTGGTCAAGACGACGCGATCCCGCGGGGCGCGCGTAACCGCCCGGACCTTGGAGAAGGCTTGGGGACCGCGACGATCCGTGTCGTTGCGACGTATGAGTGAGCAGTCATAGGAGAAAGAGTCATGAACACAAGAAGACCATTAGTCGAGTACCTCACGGAAGCTGAGGTTGAGGCGGTCCACGAACGATCCCTGCACATCCTCGAGAATACGGGGATCGAGGTCGACCATCAACAGGGCCTTGAGCTCCTCGATGGGGCTGGCGCGGCCGTCGACTTCGAGACGCAGCGGGTGAAGATTCCACGCGAGCTGGTTGACCAGGCGCTGGAGACGGTTCCATCGGGCTTCACGCTCGCCGCCCGCAACCCGGAGAAAGACTGCCCCCTCGTCCAGGGCGGACGGCCTTATTCGAGGAATGGCGGTGGCGCCGACTTCACCCTCGACCTCGAGACGGGCGAGTTCAGGCCCCTGATGCTCGCAGACATGAAGGGATACTATGCCCTCATGGACGCCCTCGACGGGATCAGCTTCATCGCCCCGGTCTTCGGCCAGGATCTGCCCGATGTGGGACGGGATATCGAGATGCTGCGCATCGCCCTGAACCACACGGACAAACACGTCCATATGCGCACCTACGGCGGCGAGACCCTCAAGCATATGCTGGAGATGGCGGCCATCGTCGCTGGCGGCAAGGAGCAGCTCAAGGAACGCCCCATCGTCAGCCTGCTTGAGGCGCCCATCAGTCCGCTGAAGTTCATCGACGTCGCCGTCGACGCCCTGCTGCTCTGCGGCGAGTACGGAATCCCTCTCGACGTCTGCGTGATGCCCATCGCGGGCGGCACCGGGCCGATGACCATGGCGGGCAATATCCAGCTCTTCAACGCCGAGTTTCTCGGCGGCCTCGTCATCTCCCAGCTGGCCAACCCAGGGGCGCCGCTCCAGTATGCACCGCGGCCCATGGCGATGGACATGCGCAGCGGCTTCAGCCTGGCCGGCTCCGTTGAACTGGGCATCATGGCCGCCGCCGGGGCCCAGATGGCGCGCTTCTACGAGGTGCCCGTCAGCCTCCACGGCCCCTGGACGGACGCGGTCACCCACGACGGGCAGTCTCTCCTCGAGCGCATGTACATGACCACCATGGCCGCCATGGCCGGGGCGAACGTCCTCGTGGGCGCCGGCATGATGCAGCAGAGCCTGAGCATCAGCCACGAGCAGCTCGTAATGGACGATGAGGTCAACCGCATCGCCTTCA
>JAWLCP010000038.1:0-24381 GCA_041687115.1 Anaerolineae bacterium | reverse complement strand
CAACCCACCTGGCCTGGCTCCAACCCCCAGATCTGGGAGGCACCTCCTCCCTCACCACCTCCCCTTTCCCCTCACTCACTCGACCCGCTGCGGAAGCCCCCAACACTTCGAGGTTGCCCCCCATGAGAAGCATGGTATAATCCGTGACTGTCGTTATGGTACGCCCGCAATAGAACCGACACAGAGGCTGTGTTAGTCTGCTTGAGAGAGCTGAATCATGGACCTGATAGAATCACTGAACCGTCAATTGGAGCCAAATCCGAATATCCCTGAGCTGCGCCCGGGCGACTCCGTCAAGGTGTACGTGCGCATCGTGGAAGGCGAGCGAGAACGTGTACAGGCCTTCCAGGGTACCGTCCTCCGCGTACGGGGGGGTGGGGCCAACGCGACGTTCACCGTCCGACGCATTGCCTCCCACGGTATTGGCGTGGAGCGGACGTTCCTGCTTCACTCGCCCCGCATCGAGCGGGTAGAGGTGCAGCGACGCGCACACACCCGTCGCGCGAGGCTCTACTACCTGCGAGATCGAAAAGGCAAAGCTGCTCGACTGCGAGAGAGGCGCGCGTAGGGCCTCACAGGACATTCCTCAGATCACACCGGCGGTGGGCGTAGGGTCGGACCTACGCCCGTTTTGATGCGTGGGCAAGCCCACCGTTAGGCAGGCCTCAATCTGGTGAATCGCCGACAATGAGTACTCCCATCATCGGCATCACAGGCTACGCCGATCAATCCGCCCGCCCACCCAACGTTCCCGTATTCGCCATCGCGAGAACGTACGTCGAGGCAGTGTCGCTGGCTGGCGGGACGCCCCTGATCGTCCCACCCTACCTGGAGGGCGACCCGCTGCGAGCGGCCTTCGACGGCATCGATGGTCTGATCCTCTCAGGAGGCGGGGACATTCACCCCTCTTTCTTCGCCGACAGCGACCGCGGACTCCTCTGGCGCGTGGACGAGAGACGAGACCGGGGAGAGCTGTTGTTGGCCCGCTGGGCGCTCGACGAGAGACGCCCCGTCTTGGGAATATGCCGTGGCATTCAGGCACTCAACGTCGCATCCGGCGGCACCCTGATCCAGGATATTCCCACCCAGATGTCAAGCACGTTGTCGCATAGCTCCATCGCTGGCCGACCTCTCCCTACGGTCGCCCACACAGTCGAGGTGCAATCGGGTAGTCACCTGTCTGACCTGCTCGGAGCGGGCGAGGTCGACGTGAACAGCGCTCATCATCAGGCCGTGAAGGAACTCGGAGACCCACTCGTGGTCGTCGCGCGAGCACCGGATGGTGTCATCGAAGCCCTGGAGGCCCCCGGTCATCCCTTCTGCATCGGTGTCCAATGGCATCCCGAGGTGATGATCGAGAGCGCCCCCATTATGCGGCGCCTCTTCGAAGGCCTGATCGAGGCAGCCCGATCGTGATGCGGCGGCGATGGGGAATCGCCGCGCTGGCGCTTCTGACAGCCTGCACCGCGCCGTCGTCAGTGCCCCCGGAGGGGTCAGTGATAGGTACGCTGACCTCGACCTCGTCCCCCACCATGTCCCCGGCACCGACCCCCACCCCGCGCATCCCGCCCTCCCCTGCGGTCAGCCCGACGGCTCCTCACAGCCTACGACCAACCCCCGCCCCTGGACCACGGGTCGGGACTTGGAGCGAGCCGCCACCGCGCCCCCTTCCCCGCACCGTTATCAACGTTGAGCCTCCGCGCCGGGTTCCCAACGCCGTGCGCAGTTTCTGGGTCGCGGATTCGGCCACCGGCCGGCGGCGAGCGATCGATGCACGGCTCCGGGTCCAGAGGGCCAGTGTCGCCATGTGGGTGGAGCTGGATGCCTGGCACGATATTCGACAGCTGGAAGCGGCAGCAGAGCACTTCGAATCGGAGATCTATCCAAGAGTCCGCGCCGCCTTCGGCTCCGAGTGGACGCCCGGCATCGACAACGACCCCCGCATCCACATCCTTCACGCCAGCGGGTTGGGTGAGGACGTCCTCGGCTACACGTCCAGCCTCGACGAATATCCGAAGGAGGTACACCCGCTGTCCAACGAGGCCGAGATGATCGTCATGGACATCGACCGTGTCGACGTAGGGTCTTCCACCTACAAGGCCCTGCTGGCGCGGCAATTCCAGCGCCTTGTCCAGTGGAACCAGGATCGGAATGAGGATCGCTGGCTCAAGGAGGGGCTTGCCGAGCTGGCGGTTGCTCTGTGTGGGCTGGATGCCGCCCATACTCAAGGGCTCTATCCACTGCAGCCGGACACCTCACTCATCCACTGGGACGGGGACGAGCGTCATCGGAAGGCCGTCTACTCGTTTGCTGCCTATTTCCACGGGCGCTTCGGCGACAAGGGCACCCGTGTCTTGACATCCGAGCCCGCGAACGGAATCCGCGGGATCGACACCACCCTCAAGAAGTTGGATGCGGACATTTCCTTCGACGATCTGTTCGCCGAATGGCTGGTCACCAGCTACCTCGACGCCGCCTCAGACGTGCAGAGCTGGCACCAGGGTTCCACGGACCGGGATCAATCCGCGCTCGGCACCATCCATGAGGCATATCCGGTCGAGAGGGAGTCGTCCGTCAAGCAGTACGGAGTTGACTACGTGGTCCTGCGCGGCGACGGAGACCTCAGAGTCCAATTTGCGGGACAGACTCAGACCCCGATGCTGAGCGCCTCGGCGTACACAGGTCATTGGGCCTGGTGGTCGAATCGAGCTGACGAATCATTGACGACGCTCACGCGAAGGGTTGATCTCTCCCATGTTGAGGAAGCCACGCTGACTTACCGAGCCTGGTACGACATCGAAGCCCATCACGACTATGCGACGCTTTCTGTCAGGTCGCTCCACGGCCAAGAATGGCACATCCTGCATACGCCGTCGGGGACAGGCACCGACCCCTACGGCAACAACCCTGGTTGGGGTTACACGGGTCGGAGCGAGGGCTGGGTGCGAGAGGAGGTCGACCTGTCGGATTACGTAGGACGGGAGATTGTCCTGCGCTTCTCGTACCTGACGGACGGAGCCATCACCGGGGAGGGGTTTCTGGTCGACGACATCGCCGTGTCCCACATCGATCCTGCCGGTGCCTCCGAAGCCAACCTCCACCACTGGGAGGCAAAAGGCTTTCTCCCTATCGCCCCGTTCGCGCCCCAGCGGTACCTGGTGCTGCTGATTGCCCGCGGAGGGGAAACCACGGTTGAGAGGCTAACCCTTGGGGAGAATCAGAGCGCAGAATGGGACGTGCCCTTGCACGGCAGGGGGCTACGTGAGGCAGTGCTGGTTATAGCAGGCACGGCACCGCTCACCGCGGAACCAGCGCCATATCAGCTTACCATCAGCCCCTAGGCACTGGAAGCCGTTCACCCGCCTGCGCTCGGGTCATAGATGCTTCCAGGAACCGCTTCAAGATTTCTTCGATGAGCCCTCGATGGTCACCGACTGACCACTTCTGAACGCCTCGAGTTGACCTTCCAGCTCGGCCCGCCGGGCAGCTGCTGCCTTCTGCCCCTCCTCCATCAACTCATCCACGCGCTTACGAACCCGCTCCTGAAGCTCCGGACCGCGGTAGGGTGCTAGCAGCAGCCCCACCACCCCTCCGACCAGACCGCCGATGAGAAACCCAGCGAGGAAATTGATACCCTTACGCACAGTATTGGCCTCCTCAAGCGCTCAAGAAACTTCTCTCCAACCGAACGGATCTTCCCACCTATTATACAACACCCTCACTTCAGGGCAATAGTCTCGAGGTAGAGCGCGACGAATAGGAGGAAACTACTATCCCATTGCTGTTGCCAGCCATATCCTGTTATGTTATACTGAGTCAGGAATAGGCTGAGCTGGGAAGCAGCTCTGCTATCTTCCCATCTGGTTGCTCTCCGATTGTCCGACTGATCAGCTGATGATTCCACACGATGTCAGACCCTAGCCGATCGAAGCAGGAGCTGGTCGATGATCAGCATATCGCTTCCACACCGATGATTGGCTTGACCGGCCTGGCCTATCGGCGCCGGAACGAACGCCCCTGGACGATGGTATTCGTCAATGAGAACTCGCAGCAGGTCACGGGATACGCGCCTGAGGATCTGATCGAGAATCACCGGGTCGCCTACGGTGAACTCATCCACCCAGATGACAGGGAGACTGTCTGGACCACGATCCAGGATGCCCTGAAGGACGGCTGCGCTTTCCACGTCGCGTATCGCCTCACAGCGGCTGGCGGCGAGGAGAAATGGGTCTACGATCAAGGTCGCGGCGTGCACCCTTCGGACGACGACGGGCCCGCTGTAGAAGGCTTCATCACGGACATCACCAAGCTGATCCATACGGAGGAGGCCCTGCGGCGGAGGATAGGTCACCTGGAAGCCCTGCAGGACATCGGGCTCGACCTCATCGCCGAACGCGACTCAGACGATCTGCTTCACGCCATCGTCTCGCGCGCCATGGAGCTCCTAGAGGCTGATGCCAGCGCCCTTGGCCTTTACCGCCCCGAAGAGGGGCTGCTTGAGTTCGCCGCCACAATCGGCGATCCAGCACCATCCACAGGCACTGTGGTTCACAGAGGTGACGGGGTTTCGGGACAGGTTCTGGAGAGCAGGAAGCCGATCCTGGTGGAGGACTGCCAGAGCTGGACCGGCAAGGCGGGCTGGGAACGACAGGCTGGTCAAGCCGCCGTCATCGGAGTCCCAGTCTTCCGGGAGGACGATCTCCTGGGGGTGCTCGAGGCGATCGCTGGCGCACCCGGCGCGTTCTCCCAGGAGGACGCTGATACACTGAACGCCCTTGCCAGACGCGCAGCCGTCGCCATGGAGAACGCTCGGCTATACGAAGAGGCCACACTCCGCGTCAAGCACCAGGCGACTGTCAACCGTATCGCCCACGCGGTGTCCCAGACTTTAGACCTGGACGCCCTCACCGAGATCCTCCACCGTGAGATCGAAGCCGCGTTCGCCCCCGATGCCTTCTTCATCGCCCTCTACGATGAGGAGAGAGATGAGTTGAACTATCGTCTCCAGGTGGATCATGGCATGACTGTCCCTCCAGAACGCATCCCCTTGGGATCTGGCCTGACCGCTTCCGTCATCAGCCAGCAAGAGCCATTGCTCATCCGAGATTTCGAGAAGGAACGCGCACTTCTCCCACCTGGCGAGCTATGGGGAACCATGGAGACCCCCGCCTCCTGGCTGGGAGTGCCTATGCGAGTGGGCGATCGAACAATAGGCGTGATCTGCGTACAGGCTTACCGTAGGGAAGCGTACTGCGAAATCGACCAGCAACTCCTCTCCACGATTGCCGAGCAGGTCGGCATCGCGGTAGAGAACGCACGACTGTACGAAGAAACCCGTCATCGTCTCGCCCAGACCCAGGTGCTGCGTCAGTTCATGCTGTCTGCTGCTTCCACGCTGGAATTCGATCAGGTACTGGAGCGAACACTCAGCGCTCTGCACACCACAGTAGGCGTCGAGTTCATCGGCTTCGCTATGCCCAGTCCGGATGAGAGGTCACTGAAGCTTCACCCTTCGTGCATCGGGTTCAGCGAAGAGCGAAGGTCCTTTCCCCTGGAGCGCGACGCGTCTGTATGTGGCGACGCCTATGTGACCGGCAAGCCAATCGTGAGAGGTGACGTTGGCAGCGCCGCCGGGCTCCGCCCCGGGGTTCCGGAGACGCGGTCGGAGCTGGCTGTGCCCGTGAGCATCAACGGGCAGGTGATGGGCGTGCTCAGTGTGGAAAGCCCTCGTCCAGACGCTTTCGACGAACAAGACCTCGATTTCTACTCCACCATCGCCAGCCAGCTAAGCATCGCCCTGGAAAACGCGCGTCTATTCCAGGCCGAGCGAGAACAGCGTCAGCAGACCGAAGCCCTAGAGGAGGCGGCCGCCGTTGTCAACGGCACCCTGGACCTGGATCAGGTGTTGGACCGGATCCTGGAGCAGGTGGAGAGAGTTATCGACGGGGATGCCTTCAACATCATGCTCATCGAGGACGACGACACGGCCCGAGTCGTCCGTCGTCGCGGCTACGATCGAGAGGACTGGGGGGTCCTTTCCCTCTCCTTTGGCCAATACCCTCTCTTACTCGAGATGATAGAGACCGGAGGGCCCGTCGTCGTGCCCGACACAGCCGCTGATGCTGACTGGATTCGAGGAGAGGGCCAGGAGCAATGGCGATCCTACATCGGCGTTCCCATCAAGGTCGGCGGAGTGATCGTCGGCTTCCTGAATGTGAACAGCATTCGCCCCAGTACGTTCACCCACAGTGACGCACAGCGACTCCAGGCGTTTGCCAATCATGTAGCCACGGCCATTGAGAACGCCCAGCTGTACCAGGAACTCCACAATCACGCGGATGCGCTGGAGGAACGGGTGCGGGAGCGCACCTCTCAGCTCCGCACCCAGTACGCTCAACTGGAGACGATCCTGGACAGCACCGCCGATGGCATTGTCCTGGCCAGCTCTGATGGGGAACTCATCCTGGCGAACCCTGTCGCCCGCGAGTGGCTGAGACAGGCACTCTCGCCGGAGGAGTCAGATCAGCTGTGGGAAGCAGTGAGGGCGCTGGCAGCAAAGGCGGAGAAACGACCGGAGATCCTGCTGGAGCTGACCGGCCTGGATCTTCAGCTCACAGCCGCCCCGGTCCGCAAGCCAACCATCGAGGAAGCGAGCGCGGTTGTGGCGATTCACGACATCAGTCATCTCAGGACGTTGAACCGCATGAAGTCCCGCTTCGTCTCGAACGTCTCGCACGAACTGCGGACGCCCATTGCCACGATCAAACTGCTCGTCCACTTGATGCAGGAGCAGCCAGACAAGCGGGAGGAGTACCTGGAGCCCCTCATGCGGGAGGCGGAGCACCAGGCGCGGCTGGTGCGGGATATTCTTGAGATGTCTCGCGTGGACGCTGGGCGGCTCGAGATTCGCCCGGAGCCGCTGTCCCTCAACGATCTGGCCGAGATGGCAGTGGTCAAACACGAGAACCGGGCACAGGCCCAGGGGCTCGCTCTCCAGTATCATCCGATGAAACCTGACCCCGTTGCCCTCGCAGACCGGCGCTGGATGATGCAGGTCATGGACAACTTGATGTCGAACGCCATACGGTATACCCCCGAAGAAGGCACGATCCACGTGTCCACAGGAAAGGAAGTCGCCGATGGGCGGACTTGGGCTACGGTGACCGTGTCCGACACGGGAATCGGCATACCGGAGCACGAGCTACCCCATATCTTCGATCGCTTCTTCCGAGGTGAGCAGCCGCAGACGATGCAGGTCTCCGGCACTGGCCTGGGGCTCGCGATCTTGAAAGAAATTGTGGAGTTGCACGGGGGCAGAGTGACCGTAGAGAGCGAAGTTGGTGAGGGGAGTTCATTCACCGTCCACCTGCCACATGAACCTCAGTGACGGGCCATTCCCGACATCGTTGAAGGATCAGCGCTACCCACCTCCTTCTCGTCGTAGGTCCGGCTGCAGCGTGGAGGACGCTGAGATGAAGAGTCAACCGGAGTGTCTGAAGGAGAGAATATGAGCGGGGAACACATCTTGGTGGTAGAGGACCATAAGTCCATGTCACGGGCCATCCAGGGCATTCTGGAGTCGGAGGGATACACCGTCTCCACCGCGACTGATGGCGTGGAAGCCCTGGAGATGATGGGCAAGCTCAGGCCAGATCTCGTCCTGGCAGATATCATGATGCCCAGGATGGACGGCTATACCCTCTACCAGGAGATCCGTGCTCATTCGGAGTGGGTATCCATCCCGTTCATCTTCCTCACGGCGAAGTCGGAGCGGGAGGACAGGCTGAAGGGAAAGAAGCTCGGAGCTGAGGACTATGTCACAAAGCCCTTTGATGCCGAGGAGTTGCTCGTTACTGTCCGTTCTCGCCTGGGGCGTGCGCGGGCGATTCAGGAGGCGGCGCAGGCTTCGTTCGAACAGCTCAAGCAGCAGATCGTCACCGTGCTCGGTCACGAACTGCGCACGCCTCTCACCTACGTTACCGGATACACGGACCTTGCCCTCGAGGACGTCTCGTCCCTTACCCCTGAGGAGGTCGAGGAGTTCTTATGCGGCATCAAGGCCGGGGCGGATCGCTTGAATCATCTGGTGGAGGATCTGCTGCTGCTCGTGCAGATTGACTCAGGCCGAGCACGAGAGGAGTTTGGAGCATTCGCCAGTCCCCGCCGGAATCTCGCGGACATCGTGGCACAGACGGCGGCGCAGTTCGAGGGCCAGGCCAGGAGACACAATCTCTCCTTGGAGGTTGACGTCGACTCCGATCTGCCCCCGGTCAAGCTGTGCGAGCCCTACCTCACCGACGCGCTGGGGCGACTGATAGAGAACGGGATCAAATTCTCCCGGGACGGATCGAAACGAGTGGCAATAAGCATTGAGGCTGGAAAGGAATGGGTGAGGATCGCCGTGACCGACGAAGGGGTAGGCATCCCCGTCGACCAACAGGAACACCTCTTCGACCGATTCCGCCAGTTCAACCGTGACCAGCTGGAACAGCAGGGCGTGGGACTGGGGCTCGCTATCGCCCAGGAGCTGATCCACCTGCATGGGGGCAGGATTACGGTCGAGAGCGCTCCGAAACAGGGTAGCACCTTCACCATCTTGCTGCCTCTCGCTCACCATCCGTGAGCTCACTCCGAAGCGCCCAGACCCCACGACTCTGAGTCGCCCTCCTCACTTGGGGGGCCGCTGTCCAAGTCTCCCCTCCTCACGACGTTTGAACCCGGGCGAGGCCACCAAGCTGAACCCAGCGCTGGTGAAGAACGACCCCATCCCCTCCTGTCGCCTTCCTGTAGAGACCGTATAAGGGATCCAGATAGCAATGACCAGACGCAAGGCGGTCCCAATCCTCGCTTGGCGCATCACTGCTACGCCTGTTCCGGCCGGGACTGGTTGGCAGGGGCCGCAAAGTACGGTATAATCCCACTCCAAGGAGGCAAGCATTGCGAGCATTGATCACCGGAGCGGGCGGGTTCGTTGGGGGGCACCTGTGCAAGTACCTTCTGAAGCATACCGACTGGGACTTGACGGGGACCGTCTTCGGGCAGCTTGACGAGACGAAGTCATCAACCCCCCGGCTCCAGCTCCTTCCTCTCGATCTGCGCTCACGACAACGTGTTCGGCCTCTCGTGGAAGACATCCAGCCAGACTGCGTCTTCCACCTCGCAGCCCAATCCTCCGTGCCCGCTGCCTTTGAGGATCCGTGGGACACGCTGGAAAACAACATCCGTTCGGAGTTGAATCTGCTGGAAGCCGTGCGCGGGCTGGAGCGCGATGTGAGCTTCCTCGTCGTGGGCTCGAACGAGGAGTATGGGACACCAGGGCCAGATGAGCTCCCTCAGACAGAACAGAATCCACTCCGACCCAACAACCCATACGCGGTTAGCAAGATCGCACAGGATTTCCTGGGACTGCAGTACCATCTAGCCTATGGCATCCCCGTCGTCCGCGTCCGTCCCTTCAACCACACCGGACCGGGCCAATCGCCTCGATTTGTGGTTCCCGCCTTCGCCAGCCAGATTGCCCGCATCGAAGCAGGACTTCAGGAACCGGTGATGAGAGTGGGGAATCTGTCGACATCCCGCGACTTCACCGATGTGCGCGACGTCGTCCAGGCCTACCATCTGGCAGTCACCGAGGGCGAACCGGGAGAAGTCTACAACCTGGCATCGGGACGGGCCTACTCGATCCGTGAGGTGCTGGAGACCCTCCTCAGTTACTCGGAAGCGGAGATCCAGGTCGACAGGGATCCAGAGAGATACCGGCCCGTGGACGTACCGGTCGTCTACGGGAGTGCAGAGAAGTTCCACAACCACACCGGCTGGAGACCCCAGATCCCGTTCGAAGAAACCCTGCACGACACACTCGAATACTGGCGGCGGCAGACCCAGGATAGATAAGCAGGAGTAAGGAGTCACCGAATGACAAAGGCGCTCATCACAGGCATCACGGGTCAGGACGGATCTTATCTGGCCGAGTTTCTGTTGGAGAAAGGATATGAGGTCCTCGGAATGGTGCGCCGCACCAGCACACTCAATTTCTCCCGCATTGAGCACATCCAGGACAGGATCACGTTGGTCTCCGGGGACTTGCTGGATCAAGTATCGTTGATCAACATCCTTCAGGAACACCGGCCCGAGGAGGTCTACAATCTAGCCGCCCAGTCCTTCGTACCCACATCGTGGGGACAACCGGTATTCACCGGTGACGTGACTGCGCTGGGCGTGACGCGAATGCTGGAGGCAGTGCGCACGGTGGACGATGGCATGCGTTTCTATCAAGCCAGCTCTTCGGAGATGTTCGGCAAGGTCCGTGAGGTGCCTCAGAACGAAGAGACTCCTTTCTACCCGCGCAGCCCATATGGCGTTGCCAAGGTATACGGTCATTGGATCACGATCAACTATCGGGAATCCTACGATTTGCACGCCACCTCCGGGATTCTATTCAACCACACCAGCCCTCGCCGGGGTCTGGAGTTCGTGCTCCGCAAGATAACCTACGGCGTAGCGAAGATCAAGCTGGGCCTGGCGGACGAGCTTGCTCTCGGCAACCTCGATGCCAAGCGGGACATCGGCTTCGCCGGCGACTATGTGCGGGCGATGTGGATGATGCTCCAGCAGCCGGAGCCGGACAACTACGTCGTCGCCACAGAGAAGACCCATTCCATTCGCGAGATGTGCGAGGCCGCCTTCAGTTACGTAGATCTCGATTGGAGGGACTACGTGGTGCAAGACCCACGGTTCATGCGTCCAGCTGAGGTCGACATCCTGATCGGTGATGCCAGCAAGGCGCATCGAGTGCTTGGCTGGCAGCCTTCAGTCTCATTCCAGGAATTGGTCCACATGATGGTCGACAGCGACCTTGAGTTGCTGAAGCAGGAGAACAACCTGACCTGACCCGAAGGGGGAGAGTATTGGCATGGCAGACATCAACTTTGGCACCGACGGCTGGCGGGCGCGCATCGCCGAGGACTACACGTTTGACAACGTACGTCGTGCCGCGCAGGGCTTTGCGAACTACTTGATCGATCAGGGTCACCAGGGCGCCGGCATGGTCGTAGGCTACGACGTCCGTTTTGCTGCCGAACACTTCGGGGCGGCCGCCGCAGAGGTGATGGCGGCCAATGGCTTTCACGTCTGGCTGACCGATACGGCGACTCCCACCCCCGTCATCTCATATTCGATCGTAGACCGAGGCGCCCCCGGGGGCATCAACATTACCGCCAGCCATAACCCTCCCTGGGACTGCGGCTTCAAGGTCCGGGACGAGAACGGCGCCGCCGTCGCCCCGGACGGTCTCCGCGCGATCGAGGCCATGATTCCAGGCCTGGAAGACGTACAGCGGATCGATCTCGAGGATGCCAAGGACGAGGGGCTGGTCGAGATCTGGGATCCGAGCACTGCCTACATCGATCATATCAACAACCTGGTCGACATCCAGCGGATCAAAGAAGCCGGCCTCAACATCTTGGTCGAGCCCATGTGGGGGAATGGCATGGGCTGGTTCCCCCGTCTTCTGGCGGGGGGCGCGACGCAGGTATCGGAGATCCATAACGAGCGAAACCCGCTCTTCCCCGGTATGAAACGGGCTGAACCCATCCCCCCGAACATAGATTCGGCGCTGGAGAAGACCGTTGAGCTGGGCGTCGATGTCTGCCTGATCATGGACGGCGACGCTGATCGGATGGGCATAGGCGATGAGAACGGTCAGTTCCTCAATCAGTTGCAGGTCTACGCTTTGCTCGCCTACTACCTGCTTGAGGTACGCGGTAAGCGAAAGCCGATCGTAAAGACCGTCTCCACCACTTCCATGCTGGAGAGACTTGGAGAGATGTACGACGTGCCGGTTCACCGCACCGGCGTCGGCTTCAAGTACGTGGGCCCGAAGATGATTGAGACGGGCGCGATGATCGGCGGAGAGGAGAGCGGCGGCTATGCATTCGGCGAGAGCATCCCAGAGCGAGATGGAATCCTGGGGAACCTATACTTCCTGGATATGATGGTGCAGACCGGCAGGTCCCCGTCCGAGCTCATCGCCCAGCTGTACGACAGGTTGGGGGCTTCCTATTACTACGACCGCATCGATGTTCGTTTCGCCCCCGAAAGGCGCCCGGAGACCCGGGAACGTCTGGACGGTACGCAGCCCGAGACCCTTGCCGGATTGAAGGTCACGAATATCGTGACCATCGACGGATACAAGTATGAGCTCGAAGACGGCGGTTGGCTTCTGATCCGCTTCTCCGGCACGGAGCCCGTCATCCGCGTGTACTGCGAGACCACCGATGAGGACAGAGTACAACCGTTGTTACAAGACGGACTGAAGCTGGCCGGTCTGAAGTAGGCGATGCCCCTGATCGATTCTCACGCCCACCTGGACTTCTCGGAGTTCGACGATGACCGACACGCCGTGATCGCACGGGCACGGGACGCCGGGCTGGTCGCCATTGTGAACATCGGCACGAGTGTGGCCTCCAGCCGTGCCTCTGTGACCCTCGCGGAGGAACACGACTTCATCTACGCGACCGTCGGAATACACCCCCACGAGGCGAAGATGGCGGATCGGGAGGCGCTCGACGAACTACGAGCCCTGGCAGGCCATCCGAAGGTGGTGGCCATCGGAGAGATCGGGTTAGATTACTATCGTGACCGCTCACCCCGGCCCGCGCAGCAGCAGGCGTTTCGAGATCAACTGGACCTGGCTTCGAGCCTGGAGCTTCCAGTCGTGATCCACAGCCGGCAGGCCCACGACGAGGTATTCGCGGCACTGCACAGTTGGGACGGAACCGGGGTTCTGCATACCTACGCGGCCGGGCCGGAGCGTCTGGACGAGGCCCTCGACATGGGCTTCTTCATCGGCATCTCCGGTCCCGTGACCTTCTCCACTGCAGAGCCGCTGCGAGATGTGGCAAGAGCGGTGCCGCTGGATCGTCTGCTCGTGGAGACGGACTGCCCGTATCTGACACCTGAGCCACACAGGGGAAAGAGAAACGAGCCAGCCTACGTCAGGCACGTCGTCGAGGCGATTGCTCAAGCACGCAGCAAACCGGTAGAACGCATTGCGGACCTGACGACGCACAACGCTCGGACACTGCTTGGGCTCCCATGATCGAGACACACCCTTAATGGAACTGTCCTTCCTTACCCTGGTTGAAGATGACCTGGCGAAGGTGGAAGCGCTGCTCGCACAACACCCCGCCTGGCAACACGAAGCGATCAGCGTGGCCGTCGACCACCTGGTAGGAGGCGGCGGCAAGCGGCTCCGCCCCGTCCTTGTGCTCCTGTCGACTCATCTCTGCGGAGCGAACATCGACGAGGCCGCCTTCGCCGCCGCGGCCGCCGAGATGCTCCACACAGCCACCCTGGTGCACGACGACTTGATCGACGGCTCATTGATGCGTCGCGGCGTTGAGACGCTGAACGCTAACTGGACGCCAGCCACAACCGTCCTTACGGGAGACTACATGTTCGCCCGCGCCGCGCATCTGGTAGCACAGGCGGGGAACATCCGGCTGACTCAGCGCTTCGCTGAGACACTGATGGTCATCTGCAACGGTGAGATTCGCCAGATGTTCAACGGTACCCTTCGCCGGACCGACCTCGACGAATATGAACGGCGGATCTTCGCGAAGACGGCTTGCCTCTTCGCCCTCTCCGCTGAAGCGGGAGCGATTCTCGCCGATGCTCGGCAGGCACAGGCGGATGCCCTGCGCATCTACGGTGAGCAAGTTGGGACCGCCTTCCAGGTTGTGGACGACGTGTTGGACTTCGTGTCGGATGAAGAGATGCTCGGTAAGCCAGTCGGCAGCGATCTGCGGCAGGGATTGGCAACCCTGCCCGTGTTGCTCTTCCTCGAGTCGGGATCGAACCAGGGCACCGTACGCGATGTCCTGGAAGGAGATCGATCTGAGGACGCGATAGGAAGAGCTGTGCAGGCCGTAACGGAATCCCACGCCGTTGAGCAAGCATTGGCGACTGCGCGCCGCCACGTCGCCGACGCCAAGAAAGCCCTTGCCGATTTCCCGGACACCCCCTATCGAACCGCCTTGCTCGACCTCGCCGACTTCAGCGTAGACCGTCGCTTCTGATCCTGTGCAGCCGCAAACTAACGATGGTTGACCTTTCCGTTGTCATCGTCAGCTGGAACGTTCGCCCCCTTCTGCGGCGATGCATTCAGTCAATCCGGAGCCCGGAGGCGCGACCGGCGAACGAGCGACCTGCCGCCCCGAACGTCGGTCGTCCGAAGCCAGACGTTGAGATCGAGATCATCGTCGTCGACAACGGCTCGAGCGACGACAGTGTCGAGATGGTGCGCGAGGCCTTTCCAGATGTCCGTCTCGTGGCCAACGAGGACAATCGAGGTTTCCCCGCCGCCAATAACCAGGGCATCGCTATCGCTGAGGGCCGCTACATCCTCCTGTTGAACCCGGATACCGAGGTGGTAGGGGACGCACTAACGACGCTGGTGGCCTTCGCCGACGCGCATCCGGATGTGGCAATCGTGGGACCCCAATTAATGAACCCTGATGGCACCGTCCAGTCCTCTCGTCGGCGCTTCCCCACCCTACTGACCGCCTTGTTCGAATCGACCTGGCTGGAGCCGTGCGCGCCCCGCCAGCTGCTGGAGCAGTACTACGTCTTTGACCGGCCGGACGACGTCACACAGGACGTGGACTGGGTCACCGGGGCCGCCATGCTCGCCCGCAGGCAGGCCGCGGAAGCGGTGGGCCCGATGGACGAGGGCTTCTTCATGTATTCCGAAGAGCTCGATTGGTGCAGGCGATTCGGCGAAGCTGGTTGGCGCGTCGTCTACCTACCCACGGCGCAGATCATTCACCACGTGGGCAAGAGCAGCGAACAGGTCGTCGCCGCCCGACACATTCACTTCCAGACCAGCAAGGTACGTTACTTCCGCAAATACCACGGCGCGCCTACCGCAGAGGCACTGCGCTGGATGCTGCTGGCTAACTACACGTGGCAGCTCGGCCTGGAGGGAGCGAAGTGGCTGGTCGGCCACAGGCGCCCTCTCCGTGCCCAACGCATCGCTGCCTACCGCCAAGTGCTCAAGTCTGGGCTTCGCTCCTAGGCGTGGATTGACCCATGCGGATTGGATTGATCACCGGCGAATATCCGCCCGATCGAGGTGGTGTGGGGGACTTCACCGCCCAGCTCGGGCACGCGCTGGCGGCCCTCGGGCACCAGGCGCACATCATCACATCCCAATCCCCATCCGGGGAGATCCCCGACGGTGCGGCAGACGTTGCGGTCCACCGGGTGGTGCAGGGCTGGGGATGGCGCTGCTGGGGCCAGGTGATCAGACTGGCGGAGGATCTGGCCCTCGACGTGCTCGATGTCCAATACCAGGCTGCCGCCTACGGTATGCACCCCGCGATCAACGTGGTGCCCCAACCTCAACGCTGTCCTCCTGTGGTCGCCACCTTCCACGATCTCAAGGTCCCCTACCTCTTCCCCAAGGCCGGACCGTTGCGCTGGTGGGTGGTTCGCATGCTTGCCCGCCGTGCCGCGGCCGTCGTCGTCACCAACCGTGAGGATTTCCTGCGCCTGAAGGAGGAGATTGACCCCCGTAAGCTCAATCTGATCCCCATCGGCAGTAACATTCCCGTCTCGCCACCGGCCGGCTACGACCGCGATGCCGAGCGTGCCCGCTGGGGCCTTGAGTCGGACGATGTCCTGCTGGGCTACTTCGGTTTCCTCAACCAGAGCAAGGGCGGCGAGGAGCTAATCCGCGCGCTGGAAATCTTGGTGAAACGCGGGCTGCCCGCTCACCTGCTGAGGATCGGTGGGCAGGTTGGCAGCTCCGACCCGACCAATCGCCGCTATGCAGAGAGGGTAGAGAGGTTGATCGCCGAACGCGGCCTTGCCGGGCGGGTCCACCGGACCGGGTACGCAAGCCCCGCGCAGGTATCAGCCGCTTTGCTGGCCACCGATGTCTGCGTGCTGCCGTACCGGGACGGCGTCTCCTTCCGACGCGGGTCCTTGCTCGCCTGCTTGGCCCACGGACGGGCGGTGGTCACCACGCGCCCGGGGGTGCCGCTGCCGGAGATTGAGGACGGAGGGAACATGGTCTTGGTCGCTCCTGACGATGCAGAGGAGCTGGCGGACTCGGTGGAACAGGTGTCGTCCGACCCCGGGCTGCGCACCCAGCTGGAGCGAGGAGCCGAGGCCCTGGCCGCGGGGTTCACCTGGGAGAGGATCGCGCGTCGGACCGCTGCCATGTTTGAGGGCTTGGCGAGGGACGGCCGATGAGCAAGCGGGTAGAGAGGAAGCTGCTCCTCACCATTCTCGTTCTATTTGTGGTGCTGAGCACCACCTACAGCCTCGTCGTACCACCCTTCGAGGCCTCGGACGAGCTGTGGCACTACCCCATGGTCAAGACCATCGCTGACAATTGGTCGCTGCCTGTGCAGGATCCGTCAGATGTGGGGCCTTGGCGCCAGGAAGGAAGCCAGCCGCCGCTCTACTACGTCCTGGGCGCGTTGACCACGTTCTGGATCGACACCTCGGACATGGGCCGGGTGCGCCACCTCAATCCCCACGTCGACAACGGCATCGCCACCCCCGACGGCAACGTGAACCTCGTCGTCCATCGGCCAGAGCGGGAGGCGTTCCCCTGGAAGGGGACCATCTTGGCCATCCACCTGATCCGCTTTCTCTCCGTCCTCATGGCCACCGTCGGCGTCTATCTGACCTATCTCATCGTGGCCACCGTGCTGCCGGACCGACCGGTGCTGACGCTCGGCGCGACCTCCATTCACGCGTTCACTCCAATGGTCGTCTTCATCGCTGGCTCGGTGAACAACGACAACCTGGTGGTGCCATTGAGCAGCCTGGCGTTGCTCATCCTGCTTCGGCTTCTCCGGCAACGGGATTTGACATTCCAGCAGACGATCGGTCGCTATCTCTTGTTGGGCGTCGTCCTCGGTTTCGCCGCTCTGACGAAAGCCAGCTCTGTGGGACTGACGGTGCTGACAGCCCTGGTGGTTACCGTGCGAGCCGTGCGGCGGGAGAGGCACCGACCAGGGGAGGAAGATGTCACGGGATGGAAGGAGTTCGTGGTTGGCGGGCTGACAACGCTTCTGCCGCTGCTCGCTATCTCTGGCTGGTGGTACGTGCGCAATCTACGCCTCTACGGGGACCTGACTGGCCTCAACGCCTTCATCGAGATTCTGGGGAAGCGGGACGTCCCAGCGAATCTCGCTCAACTGTGGCGCGAGCGCTACAGCTTCATGGCCGGCTACTGGGGCAACTTCGGGGGGCTCAACGTTCCCATGTCACCGTGGGTCTACACGGTTCTGAACGGCACGGTGGTGGCCGCCGCTCTCGGATTGATCGCCACGTTCGTCAAATCCGGAATCAGCAACGCCCGAGTTCGACGCTCGGAGACGGGCACCCCGCACGCCACTCTCCAGGTCTGGATCCCCGGATTCCTTGTGTGCATCCTTTGGGCGCTCGGTGTACTCATCCCATGGATCCAGTGGGCCCGCGTCACGTGGTCCTCCCAGGGCCGCCTGGTGTTTGCGGCACTGCCGGTCTGGTCGACGCTCCTGGCGCTGGGGCTCGGCGGGTGGTTGCCCCGGTACTGGGGACGCTGGGTGATAGGGGCCTTCGCGCTGTTCCTCCTCGGTCTTTCCACGGCAGCGCCGCTTGTGTGGATCCAGCCCGCCTACGCGCGTCCCCAGCCCCTGACCGAAGCCCAGTTGGAGGCCGTCCCCCGCCGGATGGACGTCGATTTTGGCGGTACGATGCGGCTTCTGGGGTACGATTTGGAGACCCAGATAACCAGGCCTGGGGACCAGGTCGGCGTCACGCTGTACTGGGAGGCCCTGGCGCCCACCGAACAGGACTACATCGTCTTTGTTCACCTCCTGGACCAGCACGACCTCATCGTGGCCCAGCGAGACACCTTCCCAGGGCTGGGCTTGCTATCCACCACCTGGTTGCAGCCCGGGTTCCGCTGGGCCGACCGTTACGTGCTCCCACTGCCGACCACCGCCTACGCGCCGAACGAGGCCCAGCTTGAGGTGGGGCTCTTCAGCGCCCAGACAGAAGAACGACTGCCCGCCATCGGGCCCGACGGAGAGCCCATGGGTGACAACGTCCGCTTCGGAGAGGTGGACATCGAGGCCCTACCGGGTGCCCCCCCTAACCCTGTCTCCATCAACTTCGGGGATCGCCTGCTTCTGACCGGCTACGATCTCTCGCAACGGACTGCGCGGGTCGGGGAGACCATCACGCTGACGCTTCGCTGGCAAGCCTTGCGCACGATGGAGGAGAACTACACGGTGTCAGCGCAAGTCATCGACGACGCGCAGCGGAAGGCGGCCCAACACGACAGTCCTCCTCTCAAAGGGGACGCGCCAACGACAGCCTGGGAACCGAGTGTGACCGTGGTGGACCACATTCCGCTGACCATCTTCCCCGACGCCGCCGAGGGGCCCCACAGCGTGCGTCTGGCTGTGTACCGGCACGAGGGAGGACAGATCACACACTTACCCGTGACGCCACCGGCGGGCCAGATGCAGGCGAACGAGGTGAGGCTCACGCAGGTGAGAGTGATCCCCTACAAGTGAGTCCATTCCTAACCAGGGAGGCCTGAGTGAAGCTTCAAGATCAAATCGCCAACTGGCTTTGCGAATATCTCGACGCTGCTGGCGCTGACGGTTTCGTCCTCGGCCTCAGCGGAGGGATCGATTCAGCCACCGCTGCTGCGCTGGCCGTGAGGGCGGTGGGCCCGCATTCCGTGCTCGGGGCGATGCTCCCGTGCCACTCGGAGCCGATCGACACCCGTCTGGCCCAGGAGGTCGCCGACGTGTTCTCGATGCCCACCGTGACCGTGAATCTGGACCACGCCTTCGACGCGCTGACCGAAAGCCTGCCCCCGACGGAGCACCAACTGGCGGCAGCCAATGTGAAACCCCGCCTGCGTATGACTGCCCTCTACTATCTGGCACAGACGAACAACTACCTGGTGCTTGGTGCCAGCAACAAGACGGAGCTGCTGGTGGGGTATTTCACCAAGTACGGCGACGGGGGCGCGGATCTGCTTCCCATGGGCGATCTCTACAAGACCGAGGTGTGGAAACTGGCACGCGATCTCGGCGTGCCCCAGGAAATCGTTGAACGGCCCCCCTCGGCGGGCCTTTGGCCAGATCAAACCGACGAGCAGGAAATGGGCATCACGTATGAGGAACTCGATCGCGTGCTCATGGCAATCGCGTCCAGGGACACCGCCGGCATCGCTCCCGCCACGCTGGCGAAGGTAGAGCGGATGATCGCGAGCTCTGCGCACAAGCGAGCCATGCCGCCTATCTTCAGGCGATCCTCAGGACGGCCGATCGTCGGTGGCTAGCTGGTTCGCACGCCGTGTGGTCGACGTCGTCGGGAAGCTTTCCGACCTGTACTACAGCCGCAAGTACGGTGCCATGGCCCGGCGGCTGGGCCGGCCGGACATCACCCCTGATGACCGACGGGGGTTCATCCTCCTTCAAATAGACGGGCTCTCTCACGATCACCTGGTGCAGGCCGTCGCTGGCGGGTATATGCCCTACGTCGGCCGCCTCCTCGCCGACCGTCGTCTCACCGTTGCCCCCTGGCGCTGTGGTCTCCCTAGCTCCACGCCAGCGGTCCAGGCCGGGATGATGTACGGCAACCGCTTCGACATCCCCGGGTTCCGTTGGTATGAGAAGGACCGGGATGAGACGATCGCCCCCCAGCGGCTCGATCAGGTCAGCACAGTGCACGATCGGATCAACCGCGGGCAACGGGGAATCCTCAGCGGAGGCTCGTGCTACGTGAGCATGTTCGATGGTGACGCAGACCTGGCGCTCTTCACGCTCAGCACAATTCGCCGCCAGCGCTTCTTCGAGAGTATGCGCGGCATGGGATTGCTCGTGCTCTTTCTGCTCAGTCCGCTGCGACTGCTGCGAGTCTTCGGGCTCGCGGCGGCGAACTACGTCGCTGGCTTGTCTCGTCGCCTGATCGCACTGGCAAGACCCTTCGAGAAGCGGAGGGAGGAACCAACCGTTCTGAACCCCGTCGACGTCTTCTCGCCCCTGTTTCACGCCGCCAGCGACGCGGTGTTCACGGAGGTCCAGACGTTTGGTGTCATGCTCGACATCTACCGGTGCGTGCCGGCCATGTACGCCAACTACAATAGCTACGACGAGATAGCTCACGAGATGGGCCCCGATCATCCCGCTGCATTCCGTGTTCTCCGGGCGGTGGACAAACGCATCCACCAGATCGACCGCATGCGGGCTCACTACCGTCGGCGTGACTACGACCTCTACCTCCTATCCGATCACGGAAACTCGCCAGCGATCCCTTTCAGCTGGCAGAACGGCACCACACTCGGACAGCACATCATCGCACAGATCGGCGAGAGCCTCTCCCTTCACGAGCGGGCCGCGCCGCACACACATATCAGGAAGAGGGCTCGCTACGTGCGCGAAGAGCTGCGGGCCCTGGAGCAGACCGCCTCGCCCGGGTTCAGACGGTTCGTCACCTCTGCCCGGCGCTACGTGGATCGGCTCGTGAAGGAGTCCGAGGAGTGGACCTACGACCTGGCGCGGCAGAAGGACGTCGTCGTGTCCGCCTCCGGCCCCCTGGCGCACGTCTATTTCAACGTCAGCAGGCGCCAGCTCGAATTGATCGAAGTAGTGCTCCTCTATCCTGACCTGTTGGATCGGCTGTCGAAGACCCAGGGCATCGGGGCCATCGCAGGTCGAGCGGGCGAGAGCACCATCGTTCTGGGACCAGAGGGAGGCACACTCTATATCGAGGCCGAGCCGGAGGTTCTGGAAAGACCAGATCCTCTGGCACCATTTGGAGACGCCGCTTACGTCACCGCGCAGGTTCACCGCCTGGCCCACTTCCCTCACGCTGGGGATCTGATTGTGCTTGGAGACGTTCGCGCGGACGGCAAGGTAGTCACGTTCGAGCACCAGGCAGCAACCCATGGAGGTATAGGTGGACCACAGGGACGGCCTTTTGTCGCCTGGCCAACCGAACGTCAGCTGGATCCCGAGACACTCAACGACCCAGAGGATCTCTACCCCTACTTCATGCGCCACTACCAGCGGCACCTGTATGACTGAGATTGCTGGCCCGGCGCAGCGCGACTCCCCGCCCCTTCGCTGGCACGGTGGCCTTTTCTGTGCCATAATACGCCGTCGCCGACTATGAGGTCCATGCAAGCGACTCGAGAAGCGCACAGAAGCCATCAGCCATCATCAGCCATCATCAGACATCATCAGACATCATCCGCTATAGCCACACAGACACCTTGAACCACCCGAGGGAAAAACCTATGACCGAGAAGAACACCAACGAGGAGACGAACGACTCCGGGCGAAGACGTCGACTGCCTCGCGGCCGCGTGACCGTCTTCCCCAACTGGTGTAAAGGCTGCAACTTATGCGTCGAGTTCTGTCCGACGAATGTGCTCGAACAGGGAGACGACGGGCGGGTCGTCATCGCGCATCCAGAGAAATGCACCGCGTGTCGCTGGTGCGAACGCCATTGCCCGGACTTCGCCATCTTCGTAACGGACATCGACTCACAAGAGCGCACATCCGACCCGTCGGATGCCCAGTCGGACAAGGAGGCAACATGACAGCGAGATTGATGCAGGGCGACGAGGCTTGTGCCGAGGGGGCCATCGCTGCCGGGTGCCGCTTCTTCGCCGGATACCCCATCACCCCCGCCACCGAAATCGCTGAGACGCTCTCCCGGCGGCTGCCCCAGGTCGGCGGCAAGTTCATTCAGATGGAGGACGAGATCGCCTCCATCGCCGCCATCATCGGCGCCTCCGTCGGGGGCGCCAAGACGATGACTGCCACCTCGGGGCCCGGGTTCAGCCTGATGCAAGAGAACATCGGCTACGCAGCCATGGCCGAGATTCCCTGCGTGATCGTCGACGTGCAGCGACTGGGGCCCTCCACCGGGCGTCCGACGAGCCCCTCGCAGGGTGACGTCATGCAGGCTCGCTGGGGCACCCACGGCGACCACCCCATCATCGCGCTTTCCCCCTCGTCCGTCCGCGAGGCGTTCGATCTCACCGTCCAGGCGTTCAACTTCGCCGAACGGTATCGGACGCCTGTCATTCTGCTTATGGACGAGTTGGTGGGACATATGCGTGAGCGGGTCGTGCTGCCCGACCCGAATACCTTGGAGATCGAACAGCGCACCGATACCCGCGTACCGCCCGAATGGTACAAGCCGTTCGAGAACTTTCCGGAGGGTCCAAACGTCAACGTGCCTCCTCTCGTCGCCTTTGGCGAGGGGTATCGCTATCACATCACAGGGCTTCATCACGACGAGTTGGGCTATCCTACCGAGCGGGTGGATGAGATTCAGCCCTGGCTGGAGCGAGTGTTCCGCAAGATCGATCGCAGCCTCTCCGACATCCTACTCTATGAAGCTGAGGGGATCGAGGAAGCTGACACGCTGGTCATCGCCTACGGGGGAACGGCGCGCGCCGCACGACACGGGGTGAACATGGCACGCGAGCGAGGACATCGCGTCGGCTTTCTCCGGCTGAAGACGATCTGGCCCTTCGCTGAGGAGGTAGTCGAACACGCAGCCTCCCGGCTTCACCACGTGGTCGTGCCGGAGCTCAACCGGGGCCAACTGGCACTGGAGGTGGAGCGGGTGGTAGGACGGCACAAAGTGCGACGCGTCAATCGAGCAGACGGCGAGATGATACAACCGGCAGAGATGATCGCCGCCATCGAAGACCTGGAAGGAGCAATATGAAGCAGGAGAGCGAGTCTCGCGTCCATCAGCGCTACTTGCGCCACAGCAAGAAATTCCCCAACGTCTGGTGCGCCGGCTGTGGTATCGGCATCGTCCTGGGGGCGATCATTCGCGCCGTGGACAGCCTTGAGCTGGAGAAGAACGACGTGGCGATGATCTCCGGAATCGGCTGCACGGGGCGCATGCCAGTTTACGTCGACTTCAACACCATGCATACCACGCATGGACGCGCGCTGGCCTTCGCCACCGGCCTGAAGATGGTGAAGCCGGAGATGAAAGTAATCGTCGTGATGGGGGACGGCGACGCCCTGGCCATCGGAGGCAACCACTTCATCCATGCCGCCCGCCGCAACGTTGGATTGGCCGCCGTCGTGGTCAACAACTCCACCTACGGCATGACGGGTGGACAGCACTCGCCGACCACGCCCTTGGGCATCAAGACCGCGACCACGCCCTACGGACATATCGAACAGCAATTCCCCATCGCCGAGCTGGCAGCGACGGCCGGAGCCTCCTTCGTGGCTCGCAGCACTGTCTACCACGTTCGGGAGCTGGAGAGGTATCTGGCCCAGGCGATTGCCAAGGATGGCTTCTCCCTGGTCGAGGCCGTTAGCTACTGCCATACGACACTCGGCCGGATCAATCGCTGGGGTACCGCAGCCGACATGATGCGGCAACTCAAGGAAAAGAGCGTCACTGTATCACAGGCCGAGGAGTTGAGCATCGACGAGAGACAGAGCAAGATCGTGCGTGGCGTATTCGCGGACCGCGACATCCCCGAGTACACCCAACTCTACGAGCAAGTCATCGAGGCAGCACAGCGGGAGGTAACGTAATGGCCAGACGGTATGAAGTCCGCTTGGCCGGAACCGGCGGGCAGGGCACCATCCTCGCGGGCATTATCCTGGCCGAGGCAGCCATCCGCGAGGGTAAGAATGTGGTGCAGACTCAGTCCTACGGCCCGGAGGCCCGTGGCGGCGCGAGCCGGTCCGAGATCGTGATCTCCGAGGGCGAGATCGACCACCCAAAGGTGCTCGAACCGAACATCACCCTCTGCATGAGTCAGGAGGCGTGCGATCGTTACAGCAACCAGACGCGGCAGGGGGGTCTCATTATTCTCGACGCCGATCACGTCAGCCGTTCGCCGACGACGCGAGCGGTGCGGGTTCCGCTCACCTCGCTGGCACGAGAAGTCACCGGGCGGGCGATTGCCGCGAACGTGGTCGGCCTCGGCCTGCTGGCCGGCTTGACGGGCATCGTCTCGCGGCAGTCGCTCGAGGAAGCGGTGCAGGCGCATGCTCCTCGAGGGACAGCGGAGCTGAACCTGCGAGCTCTGGCTGCAGGGTACGAGGAAGCACAACAGATTAAGACGTAGCAGAAATGGTACCATCGTACCATTGAAAGTGGGGCCCTGACGGTGTAATATCCTGGGGAGATACCTGCATGGCCATCTTTCGAACAGCGTGGTCAGCGGTATGTACGCCGCCAAAAGGAGCCCTTCGTGGAACGTGTGCGTCGCCTCTTGATCATCACCGCTCTGAGCGCGGCAGCCCTGGCTTTGCTGCTGGCCGCCGTCGCTCCCGCCGGATTGGCAGGCCCGGTACCATAGGCCTA
>JAWLCP010000037.1:0-24788 GCA_041687115.1 Anaerolineae bacterium | reverse complement strand
GACCACCACCAGCCCCCCACCCAGCAGGACCTGAAGGCCAAGCAGAGGGGTGGCGATCTGTCGCGCCTGCTCCAACACGACCTCGTAGGGCAGACGAACGACCACGGTCCACGCATACCCGTCCACGGGCAGATGGTAGACCAGATCCCGCGTATTGTCCCGTGGATTGCGGCTCCGATAGGCCCACCCCCCCAGCGCTGTCGCCACAGGGGAGTCTTCCCCGCCCACTCGATACTCGGCCAACAGCATGTTGGCGTCGGGATGAGCGACAATCTCCCCCTCGGAGTTCACCAAGAACCCTTCGCCGCGCACGTCCGTCCACTGGAGGCCCGCCAGGATTCGACCGATGATCGGATTCACGTCGAGTTGAGTGCGCCCGAGCAGAACGCGCGGTGGCGCGTCGCCCTCATCCATCACTGCAGGATGCGTCACGCGTGCCAGGAAAGATTGAACCACCCACCCTCTCTCGGAGCGGTGAACGGAGCTGATCTGCGTCGCTCCGCTCTTGAGCGCCCGCTCCAGTAAGGTCTCCTCCTGAGGCGTCAATCGTGGATCCCCGGTGGGGGCCGGCGGATACATGGCCAATCTCCGACCGTCCCCGTCGAACAGAAGGAGCTGGTCAAAGAAGACGACCGTCCGGATGTCGCTGCGCAATCGAGCCTCTAGCACGGCCTGGTCCGCCTCCCAAAGCTCGGCGTCACAGGAGAACTCCGACACCAGGGCCTGCCCCGTCTGGATGAAATCGGGAACGCCGTCAGCCGCACTGTTCGCGTCCCTTGCCATCAGCTCCACCGCTTCCGAGATCGCGAGGCGTAAGGCTATGGCCGTCACCGCGTAGACGAGCACGACCGTGATGAAGCCAGTCAATGGCACGAACAGAAACAGCAGCCGGCGATTCAAACTACGGCTGTAGGGAGGAGAGCGACGAGCTACCTGCACGGGGCGAGATCGAGGCCACAGAAGGGTGATAGCCTGGACGATCACCGCCGCCGCGAGACCCTCAAGAAGCAGAGCACCGAAGTAGGCGCCGGTCAGTGTCACCGTGTAGTCAAGACCCGCCAGTCCCGAATCGGCCACCTGAGCGAGGGATGAGAGGAAGAGCAGCAGGGCCGCGACAGGCACCATCAATGGAACGGCAACCACCGGCTGGCGCGCGACAAACGGTAGCCGCCCTCGATAGTCCTGGCGCAGAAGGAACCCCACCAGGGAACCGAAGAGGGCCAGATAGAACGGGTCAGCAACCCCGCCCGTGGTGGTCCCGGCTCGAAGGATGCCCTTGACCAGGCCGACCACCAAAGCTGGGCCGGGACCCAGCCACGCGCCGGCCACCGCGATGGGCAGCGTGCCGAAGAGGGGCACGAACGGCTTGGGAGGAACCGACGGGACCCCCGGAGGCGCCAACAAGCTGCGGGCCGGGAAGCGAATCACGAGCAACTGCTCAGCGACGATTGGGGCCAGAAGGCACCCCGAGAGCAGCAGCACACCTCGCCGATCCAGCCTGGCGAAGTCGCGACGGAAGGTGTAGAGGATTGCCAGGCTCAGCAGCGCTTCGAGCGCGAACAGCGCATATTCCCAGCCGGTTGGCTCGAGGAAGATCAGTCGCGCCCAGGGTCTCCAGATCTCAAATTCCATGGGCTGTGCTACTCGATCGGGAAAGGCGGCTTCCGGCACGATTATAGCACACTGACACGTTTGCTCCAATCTCATCTTGCTCACACCACCTGGCGACGCTATAATCTGCGTGTGGGGACCACTTGATCTGCAGACCGCCACCTGGCGGTTCCCACGTCACCAGACGCCCACAGGAGAGAACATGGAGATCGAAGTTGCCGTCGCCAAGATCGGGAAATGGGCCACCAGCCAGAGCGGGGACACGCTGGAGATGATCGAGCGCCCGCAGGGAGGGTTTTCCTTCGTTCTGGTGGACGGCCAGCGGTCCGGGAAAGCGGCCAAAGCCATCAGCAACCTGGTGGCCCGGAAAGCCATCTCCGAGCTCGCCGAGGGCGTGCGCGATGGGGCAGCCGCTCGTGCCGCTCACGACTACCTCTACACCTACAGAGGCGGCAAGGTCTCCGCCACCCTCAATATCCTCTCCGTAGACCTCGTCACCGAGACCCTGGTGCTCTCGCGCAACAGTCATTGTCCAATCATCGTGGTACTCCCGGAAGAAGGGTTGAAGCTGCTGGATGAACCGGCGGAGCCCATCGGTACCCAACGGGGCACCAAGCCCTCCATCACCGAGCTGTCTCTAAAGGCAGGGATGTTGGTCGTCGTCTACACCGATGGTCTGGAAAGGGCTGGTTCACGCTCAAGCTCGGTCTTCGACATTCCGGAGGCAGTGCGGGCCATGATGGCCCAGAATAGGATGACCGCCCCGCGCGTGGCGGACAGCTTGCTCGAGCGAGCCCTGGCATTGGATGAAGGACGGCCCCGCGATGACATCAGCGTTCTCGTGCTGCGCGTCACGGGGCGGCGAGCTGAGAACGCGGTGCGCCATCTGAACCTCCGCATACCGTTGTAGCGGTTGACGGGCGGCTGAGCTCACCCTCTTTGTCCAGGGACATCCCATCACACGGTTCTCATTCAGACCAGCACCATTCCCTCAAGTTGAGCGACAGGTCGAAGGAAGAAGGAATCCAAGACAGCCATCCGCTGATTGCCGTGGTGGGCCCCTGTGCCTCCGGCAAGTCGACGCTGGTGGAGGCACTGCGAGAGCGGGGGTACGACGCCCGGGAGGTCGCCCAGGAGCACTCCGAGGTGGAGACGATGTGGCGGCGGATCACCCGTCCTGACCTGCTCATCTACCTGGACGTCTCCCAGGAGACCGCCGGTCGCCGCCGCGCCGCGGAGGCCGATGCAGCCTGGTGGCATAGACTGGAGCGGCGGCTTCGACATGCCCGTCAACACGCGGACCTGCGGATCAACACCGATGACGTGAGTCCGGAAGAGGTCCTGGATGAAGCCCTCTCGTTCCTCGAGCAGCGTGCCAGTTGAGGCAGCATGGGGAAAGGGGTGGTGTTGCGACTTCGACCCCATAACGGTATAATATTGTCTGTCCAACGAGCACGTGAGACGAAGAGGGCTTCGTTTCTGAACACCGAACCGAGATCGGAACCACGGCGGGCGCAGAGACGCCCGTTCTTTTTCTAACTGAGAGATACGATCATGAATTGGGTAAGCATAGCATTCTGGCTGGCCGGCACCCTGGTTGTGATGTTGGGGCCGATTCTTCTGATTCACGAGTTGGCTCACTTCATCTTTGCCAAGCTCGCCGGCATCCGTGTAGAGGAGTTCGGCTTTGGCTTTCCGCCGCGCCTGCTCGGCCTGTGGCGTGGAAAAGGCTACCTGAAGGTTGGAACTAGACGCGTGGAGATACCCCGCACGTTCAAACTACCCTCTCGGCTGGAGGACGATGACTGGGTCGACGCCACCGCGAGGCGGCGGGGAGACGGAACCTACGTCTTGGAGCGCCTCACCGTACTTGATCCCAACGCCAGTGGCCTGGCCCCCCGGTGCGAGCAGGGCGATGAGGGTGTGCATCTGCGAGGCGCGGTGACCGAGCTGGAGCCGGGTACCCTGTACAGTCTCAACGCGCTCCCAATGGGAGCGTTCGTCAAGATGGCGGGCGAGGAAGATCCTTCCGATCCCCGCAGCCTGGCGGCTCAGCCAAAACGGTGGCGCGTGGCCGTGATGGCCGCAGGCCCGCTGGTCAACATCATCGCAGCTTTGCTCCTCCTTGTCGCGGCCTACACCACCGGTGTTCCTACCCACTGGCAGGTCCAGGTCACCGAAGTCGTCTCCGAGAGCCCTGCCGAGCAAGCAGGATTGCGATCAGGGGACCTGATTCTCTCTGCCGATGGCGAGCGTATCGACGAAGGGCTGTCTGAACTGCATGGGATTATCCGTGCCGCTCCTGAGGAGCCGGTCGAGCTCACGGTCAAGCGGGGCGAAGAGGAGCTATCTCTCACGGCAACGCCGGAGCGCCGCGAAGGGGATGGCTTCCTGGGCATTATGATGGCGCCGTGGCCGGATCAGGGTGCACTGCGGCGTTACGCGGTGCCTGGCGCCCTGAGGGTGAGCGGCGGGGACCTCGTCAGCATAGCCAGAACAACCTTGCAGCTGCCGCTCATGCTGATCCGCGGTGACGTCGACTCGCAGGAGGCACGCCCGACCAGCGTCGTTGGCATCAGCCAGATCATGACCTTCTCCCTGCAGCAGAGCATCCAGTGGGGGATCGCTTTCCCGGCGCTTCAGACCGCATCGCTGATCAGTCTCGCCCTTGGACTGACCAACCTGCTGCCTCTGCCGGCCCTGGACGGTGGGCGAATCTTGTTCGTGCTCGTCGAGGCAATCCGAGGGCGTCGCGTTCCCCCCGAGCGCGAGGCCGTGATTCACTTCGTCGGCATGATGATCCTGGTCGGCCTGATGCTTCTGGTGATGTTTCAGGATCTCGTCAACCCCATTATCCCATGGTCGCTCCTGAAGTAAGGGCCCGGGTGAACGGCATGAAGGAACCGCTCCAGATGCTCCTGGACGGACTGCGCGAGACCTGTCAGAAGCCCGACCCGGCCGCGCTCTACTACCTGTCCAACCTCGACGCCCAGGAGGCGGACCGTGTATGCCAAGTGTGGACCGAGCTTCCAGCGGACCTGCGCGTGGAGCTGACGAAATGGATGGTCGAGATGGCCGAGGCAGACTTCACCCTGAACTTCGGCGCGATCTTCCGTATGGGAATGGAGGATCGCGACCCGAGAGTGCGAGAGGCCGCCATCGACGGCCTGTGGGAGGATGAAGACGTTCGTCTTGTGCCGCCGCTTGCCGAGCGCCTGCGAGAGGATGAGTCAACCAGGGTGCGCGCAGCGGCGGCCAGGTCACTGGGGCGCTATATCCTGCTGGGCGAGCTGGAGAGGATCCGCCCCAGGCCCCTTCGGATGGCCTATGAGGCCCTGGTAGAGGCGTATCAGACACGCACGGAAGCTGCTGAGGTGAAGCGAAGGGCACTGGAGTCGTTGGCGTACGTCTGTGACGATACGGTTGTCACCTCGATTCGGGAAGCCTACGGTTCATCCACGGAGAAGGTGCGCATCAGCGCAGTCTTTGCCATGGGACGGAGCGCCGACACCCGCTGGGAGCGGGAGGTGCAGCAGGAGCTCTTCAGCACCAACCCGGAGATGCGCTACGAGGCGGCCCGTGCGTGCGGCAAGCTGCAGCTCTCTGAAGCCGTATCGATGTTGGAGGAGCTGACAGAGGACGCCGACATCGAGGTGCAGGAGGCTGCAATCTGGGCGCTCGGTCAGGTGGGAGGCGACAGGGCGCGAGAGATTCTGGACTACTACTGCCAGGTGAGCGACGAGACCCTTCGCTCTGCCGCCGAGGCTGCCGTCAGAGAGTTCGAGTTCCTGCACGGCGATCTTGAGGATGTCTTCGCCGAACTATCTGAAGAGCCGTGTTGGTAGGTGGCCCTTGCATACAGCACGGCCCTCTCTGTGCATCATCGCGTTTGCCGCACTGATGGTTGGATCCTCGCTGATTCCCGTTCGAGTGTCTGCCGCTGGCATCACCGTCTTGGAGAACAGCGTCGAGCACAGCTTTGCCCAGCACGTCACGTTCGCTCTGGAGGCCGGTTCCGACGCAGAGATATCCCAGATCTACCTCTTCTTCCGGGCCACCCAGCAGGACGAGACGGAGAAGGTAAAGGTGCCGCTTCAGAAACCTGCCCGCGAGATCAGCGTCAGCCACACTCACGACGCGCGCTTGTATCCCTTGCCGGCGTTTGCCCACATCACCTTCTGGTGGCAGCTTGAGGACGCAGCGGGCAACCAACTGGAGACGGCACCCAGGCAATTTGCGTACACGGACAACCGTTTTCAATGGAAGAAGCTGACTGCCGACGCCATCACCATCCACTGGATTGAGGGCCAGGGAGACCCGGCCTACGCTCAGACGGCCCTCGACGTCGCGCAGGCCAGCATCAGGGAGAGCAATGCAGAGCTCCGCGCACCACTGCCGGATCCACTCGACATCTATATCTACGACTCAGAGCACCACCTGAAAGGGGCAATGGCGCTCAGTGGGCGGGACTGGGCTGGAGGACAGGCACGGCCCGAGCTCGGCGTCGTGTTGATCGCTGTGCCACCCGAGCAGGGCTACGCTTCGCAGATGAAACGCTATCTCCCGCACGAGATCACCCATCTGTTGATCTATCAGCTGACCACTCCCGAGGGCTACGGGTACGTTCCGAGGTGGCTGGACGAGGGGCTGGCCACCGCCAACGAGCTGCTGCCGACACCGGAGCACGCCCTGGTCCTGGAGGAAGCATCTGAGGCAGGACAACTGCTGTCGCTGAAGGAGCTCTGCGTCCCCTTCTCCCCCAATCCCCGCGCAGCCGTCTTGTCCTACGCGCAGAGCGCCAGCGTGCTGAGGTTCATTCGCGAGCGGTACGGCGCTGACGGGATCCGGAGGCTGCTGTCGGCCTACGCCGACGGCGCCAGCTGCTCCAGCGGCGTGGAGGAGGCCCTGGACGTAAGCTTCAACGAGCTGGAGAGCGCGTGGCGCGACAGCT
Source organism: Anaerolineae bacterium (assembly GCA_041687115.1). Lineage (GTDB taxonomy): Bacteria > Chloroflexota > Anaerolineae > B4-G1 > B4-G1 > SKLM01. The sequence goes on along the minus strand of JAWLCP010000037.1, from coordinate 18,226 downwards.
TGAGACCAGAGGGGCGCTGGAGAGCACGGCTGGACCGGGCAGGCGTGTGGATCGGCCTGTGGCTGCTGAGCCTCCTGGTCGCCGTGCCCATGATCGGGGGAATCCGTCGTCAACCCAGTCGGTGACGAGCGGTACGAAGTGAAGAGGAAACTGTCCAGAATGGACGACATCGTCGTGGTGGATCTGGAAACTCAGTATATCGCCAGCGAGGTGGGCGGTTGGGGCAACATCCGCAATATGCGGTTGGCGGTCGGCGTCACGTATCACAGCACGGAGGATGTCTATCGCACCTATCTGGAGGAGGACGCCCCCCTTCTCGTCGCCACGCTGCGCAAGGCAGACCTGGTGGTCGGCTACAACGTGCTCCGCTTCGACTACGAGGTCTTGCGCCGCTATACAGACGACCTTCTCTTGGACCTGCCAACGGTCGACATGCTGGACGACATCTATCGCACGTTGGGGTGGCGGCTCAAGTTGGAGGACGTGGCTGCAGCGACGCTGGGGGAGGGGAAGAGCGCTGACGGCCTGCAGGCCGTCCGATGGTTCCGCCAGGGGCACATCGACAAGGTGATCGACTATTGTCGACGGGACGTGGAGGTCACGTGGCAGGTGTACCAGTTTGGTCAGCAGCACGGACACGTCAGATACCGCGACCGTAACTGGCGCGTCCGAAAGGTGCCGGTCCGATGGTAGAGGAACGCGCTTTTGAGGCGGCTTACCTGGCCCTGTACCGCTCCGGCGAGCTGAAGGAGCGGGTGGAGAGCGCCTATGAACGCCTTCACAGCTGCGATCTCTGTGGGCGGGAGTGCCGTGTCGATCGCAGGACGGAGAAGCAGGAAGAGCTGGGATCCTGCAACACCGGCCTGCGCGCCAAGGTGGCCAGCCACGGCCCTCACTTCGGGGAGGAAGATCCGCTGCGCGGGTACCGGGGATCTGGGACCATCTTCTTCGCCTGGTGCAGCCTCAGCTGCCAGTACTGTCAGAACTACGATATCAGCCAGCTCGGACGGGGCCGAGAGGTCGAGCCAGGGGAGCTATCCAGGATGATGCTCTCGCTCCAGGAGCAGGGCTGTCATAACATCAACCTGGTGACACCCACCCACGTCACGGCCCCCATCCTGGACGCCGTGCTCATCGCCGCCGGGGAGGGGCTCCACCTCCCCCTGGTGTGGAACACCGGTGGATACGACTCACTTGCCACGCTGCAGCTGCTCGATGGCGTGGTCGATATCTACATGCCGGATATGAAATACGCCGACGCGGATGTGGCCCTCAGGTACTCAAAGGTGGAACGATATCCGGAGGTCAACCAGGCAGGGGCCAAGGAGATGCACCGGCAGGTGGGCGACCTGGTCATGGATGACCGGGGCGTCGCACAGAAGGGGCTGCTCGTGCGTCATCTCGTGCTTCCTGAGGGGCTGTCGGGCACGGCCGAGGTGGCACAGTTCCTGGCCGAAGAGGTGTCACGGGACACGTACATCAATATCATGGATCAGTATCGACCCTGCTATAGAGGGATGGACCTGCCACCGCTCGATCGCCGCATCACGCGAGACGAATTCGAGAAGGCCATGGAGCAAGCGCGAGAGGCCGGCTTGCACCGCTTCGACAAACGAGAGCCGCGTTTTCTTCACATCTTCAGGTAACCAGGAGAGAGGAGGAACGACATGACCGATAGCTCGACTCCCCAGGCTCGTGTGCACGCCACGGTCTACGGACGTGTCCAGGGCGTTAACTTCCGGTACTACGCCACGCGCACGGCGCGGCGCCTTGGTCTGACAGGGTGGGTGGCGAACCGCAGGGATGGCACCGTGGAGACGGTCGCCGAAGGAGAGCGGTCAGCCCTGGACGAGTACGTGGACTTCCTGCACCGGGGTTCGCCAGCGGCATCGGTGAACGAGGTCGAGGTCAAATGGGAGAAACCCGGCGGCGAGTTCGACAGCTTCAGGGTGCGCTACCTATGAGAAACAACCCGGAGAGGCTGGCCTGGATCGTCCTGTTGAGCTGTTTCTTCACCTGTGTCGCCCTGGGGGTGATGACCCCTCTCGGTGTGCGCTGGTACATTCGCAACGCCCAGATCAGCCAACAGGTCAGCCTGGAGGTTCAGAGAGGGCCGCTGAGCGTGGTCCATAGAGGACAAGGACGGCCCCGTTCCGTCTTCGAGGACACCGACGACGTCCCCATAGGTAGCAGAATAACCGCTCCGAATGCCACATCGGGCCAGCTCGTCGTCAGGGCACCTCAGTCGAGCGGTTCGACTCCCATAGCCAGCATTCAGCTGTACGATGAGACAGAGTTCGTCCTGTCGTCCGCGCGTTCGCCTCGATTCGCCGGGAGTCACCTCCCCCACACGCTTGCCCTGGACATGAAGGCGGGACGCCTGCGGCTCAACGTGTTCGGCAGCAACGAGAGATCCACCATCGTCGAGGTCCACACCGCTCACGGTCGGGTCACGCTCCGCGAGGGAAGCTACGAGGTGAAGATCAACTCGGCCACGGAGGCCACCGTGCGCTACGGTCAGGCGAATGTGATCAGTAAGTCGGGGGAGAATCTGGCGCTCGGCCCGAGGGAGCGTGCCCTTCTGCACGTCGACGATGTGGATGGCCCGCTGCCAGCGGCGCGAAACCTGGTTGTGAACGGTGACTTCCAGGAGCCGCTCGAGGATGGGTGGAACACCTACAGCCAGCAGACGGACCCCGAGTTGCCTCCGGGCGAGGTGAGAGTCACCACCGCGCTGATCGGAAACGAGGAGAAGCAGGTGGCCGAGTTCACTCGCGACGCCCCCAACCATGCGGAGGTGGGCATCGCGCAGAATATCCGCTACGACGTGCGCGACTTCTCCTCCCTTGAGCTCCACATGACCGTGAACATCGTCAGTCAGAGTATGACCGACTTAGGGTATGGGGGATGCGGCTATCTGGGATCGGAGTGTCCCATCATCATTCGCATCGATTACAAGGACGTCTACGGGACCGATCGTGAGTGGCTCCACGGCTTCTACACCGGGGAACCGGCTGAGGATTGGCTCCTCAACTGGTGGTCGGAGAAGGTGGAGGCAGGAGCCTGGCAGCCCTATAGCTCCGGAAACCTGATGCAGGAATGGGCAGCGAACCCGCCCGCCCTCATCCAGAGCGTGACCATACACGCCTCCGGGCACAGCTTCGACGCTATGGTCACAGAGATAGAGCTACTGGCCCAGGAGTGACCTGCCGACGCTCGCTCAGAGGATGACAGATTCGCCGACCGCCGCGAACCCCAAGCCGAGGACCAGGACCTGAGCAGTCTCGCGAATCAGCCCGCGGACCGACGCCCCGGTCCGAAGCGAGCCTCCGCCTCCACAATCTTCCTCCAGATGTCACCGGGAAGCCCTAAGGGCCGCTCAGCAAGCTCCTCCCCGACCCCCAACGACACCCCACCCTCCTCCTTGATGGCCTCGAGGATGACAGGCTTGTCCTGCAGACTGAAGGGCTCATCGCCCGGGTGGCCGTACCGATAGAAGGCCACGCCCGTGACGGGCGTCTCCTCACGGAAGTAGCGAACCGCCTGACGCACCCAGTCGGCGTTGTCGTCCAGCCAACCGACGTCGCCTCCAGGGGTCCGCAGGCACTGGGGGTTGAGCTCGCTGACGAAGACCGGGAGGTCCTGGAACCTGTCCGGTACCACCTCGAGGCCACTCTCGACCGTTGAAAGATGCAGGTACTGCCACTCGAGGGGCCAATCCGAGAACCTCTCCTTCGACCAGACTTCGTCTGGATCATTCGTCTGCGTCTTGGCGTGGAGAAAGAGCACGTCGGCGTCCTCGATGTGCTCCAAGAGGGTCGTCCACCACTCGCGGTTGTCCGAGCCTGGACCAAAATACGGATCTACAGGCGGCGGCCCCATCCTGGCTCGCCCTTCGACGCATCGCCAGATGTCGTTGTAGATCTCGGCGACGTATTCCGGCGTCAGAGCGAAGGGGTCCTCGCCGCCGAAGCCGGGCCATTCACGGCGGTTGTTCGGGTCATTCCCGATATGGAAGTAGTCCACTCCCCTGGCCAGCCGCATCGTCTCCACGACGGCATCGACGAAGACCTCTCGGTCCCTCGGCGTCGGGAGCGTCCCTGTCCCGTCGGCATAGCCCCAACTGAGACGGCCGATGACCACCAGGCCTGCTTCCGAGAGCCGCTCGAAGTCAAGCTCGACCGGCTGCCGCTGGATCTGGCGGGGAATCACGCAGCAGCCCACCATCCCTTCATCGACCATCCACTCGCCTCCGGCCTCGTCGTGCAACCCGACCAGGATGGGAACAACATCCCGAGCCGCGTCCTGCCGCACGCGGGCGGCTCGAATTCCCGCGTAGCTGCCCGCAGCCTTCCGCTTCCGCTTCCCATCCCACGGGTCGATGATGCGGAGCGTCTCCCCCTCGACCCCCTCCAGGTAGACGAAGTGGCCCCCGTCCGCCCGCCGCAGGATGATCTCCCAGCCCTCGTCCAACAGCTGTCTCAGCTCCAGAGCAGAACGCCGCTTGTTGTCCTTTACGAATTGATCGAAGACAGGGAACAGGGGGACGACGCCACGCCAGGCCATCAGATTGTCCCCGATGTAGGCCGACCGAGCCGCCACCAACAGCTTATCGAGCACCGGCGGGGTGACGTCCCGTCGGTAGACCCGGCGCAGGATCATCGCGAGCCCGGTGAGGAAGCAGCCGTAACGGCCGATGGTCTCGACTCCCACATCGGGGTGTTCGCCAAAGTCGTAGTCCGCCCAACGGCGGTCGGTCTGTCCCAGGGCGATGTCGTCCTGCAGCCTGGGGAGGACCTTCACGGCCATCTCCCACGGCGTCCCCGCCTGAATGGCTCGAACGCGAGGTTCAGAGCGGTGTTCTTCGTACCATGCTCTCCGGTCATCCGTCCATTGAGCCGGGTTGACGGCGATGACGCGGTGGGGCAATCGCCCCGCACCGACGTCGTCGGGCCAGTGCCCGAGGGTATCGAGGGCATCAGCACCGCCGATGGCAGCACCCACCCGCCACTCCATCCGATCCACCGCCTCGTCGATCCTCGGCAGGAGCACGTACCCGTGATCAACTGGCTGGAGCGGCGGGCCTGCTGCCCGCTCCGCGCTGCCACCCAGTGATTCGAAGGTCGGCGCACCTGGGAGCTCCCTCACGTGCGCCGCCCGGATACCCCGATACGCCTCAGCGGCCTCCACCCTCCGCTCGCCATCCCACGTGTCAACCACGTGGAGCACGTCGCCCGCCACCTGCTCCAGGTAAGCGAAGCGCTCCTCGTCCGCGCCTGGCTCGCCCGGTTCCCTGAGGACGATCTCCCATCCCTCGCCCAGGAGCTTCTCCAACTGGGCAGCAGAACGCGGCTTTTCGTCCTTGATGCTGTCGTCGAAGGCGGAGAACAGGGAGATCGCGCCATCCCAGAGCAGCACGTTCCCGTCGATGAACGCAGCTCGGGCGGATACCAGCAGCCTGTCGAGACCCGGCGGCGTGACATCCCGCCCATAGACCTTCCGCAGGACAATCGCAAGACCCGCCAGCAGCCCCCCGTACTCTCCAATCGTCCCTTCTCCAGGTTCCTCTCCGAAGTCGTCGCCCTCCCAGCGAGGGTCATTCTGTGCGAGCGCGATGTCTCCCTGCAGCTCTGGCAGAAGATGTATCGCTGCTTCCCAGGGTCCGTCAGCCACGATGGCGCGATAGGAGATGCCTGGATAGTGCTCCTCGTACCAGGACTTCAAGTCCTCGGTCCAATGCTCTGGGTTGATGGCCGTCACCAGGCGCCCCGCCGGCCCCACGCCCGCCTCGTCGGCCGAGTGTCCCACGGTCTCGAACCCGTCACAGGATCCAATGGCAGCGGCGATGCGCCATTCGAGTCGGTCGAACATGTCTCGAATCTGCGGGATCAGGACGTAGCTGCTTCGGCCGCCGGGGCTGGAGCGAGCGCTCCCGGCGCCCCCTCTCAGATCACCCTCTCTCCCGAGGTCGTCCGACACGGATGTCCTCCTCACTCAAATCCCAGTCCACGCTCGCGCAAGCTCACGAAACGCTGTTGTCCGATCACCAGATGGTCCAGCACCTCAATGCTGAGCAGCTTCCCTGCGGCGATGAGCTGTCGGGTAACCTCCACGTCCTCGGGGGACGGTGACGGGTCCCCGGAGGGATGGTTGTGAGCGACGATGACCGCCGCGCAGTTTCGCTTGACCGCGTCCCGAAAGACCTCGGCAACCCGAATGTGAGAGGCGTTCAGCGTGCCCACGTACACCGTCTCCGAGCCCAGTAGCCGGTTGCGCGTGTCCAGGTACAACACCCGGAAATTCTCCTGATCCAGATGGGCCATCTCGGCCATGAGAAGCTGTGCGACGTCGGACGGGGAGCGGACCACGAGCCGATCCTCCGGGGTGGCCAGAAGCATGCGACGGCCTAGCTCCAGCGCGGCCTTCAGCTGGGCCGTCTTGGCGTTCCCCAGCCCCCGTTCAGCTCGCAGCTCGGCAAAGCTGGCTCGAGCCAGTCCGGGCAGTCCATCGTACGTGGAGAGGAGGCGAGCGGCCATGGCCAGCGCGCTCTCCCCGCCCACACCGACGCGCAGGATGATGGCCACTAGCTCGGTCGTCGAGAGCGCTCCCTCCCCAACCTTGATCAGCCGCTCGCGCGGACGCTCCTCGACAGGGAGATCCTTGATCGTCGCCCTCGTGCGCTGACTCATTGTGCCCCCTTCGTGTTGGATCGCGCCGTGGTTCAGGTCAAAGGCTTGTCGGAGCCGGATTCGAAAAAGGGGTGAACGGCTTCGACCGTACGCTCCCAACCATAGATCGAAGCCGCTCATTCAGATTGTATCGTCAGCCACCAACGAGGACGCGATGGACGACGGTCTGGCGCCCGTCCTCCCGGCGGCCTACTCCTCCTCGATCACGATCGTCTCGATGACGTCAGGGGCCGGCTGATCAGCGCCCGGCGTCCTCTCGGTAAGGCTCTCGGCAACGTCCATCCCCTCGATGACCCGGCCGATGATCGTGAGGTTACCCGTGAAATCTGGCTGGGGCGCATAGTTGATGAAGAATGAGCTGCTGTTCCGATTGGGACCACTGGTGTACAAGGCCAGCATACCCGCCTCGTCGAAGGAGAGACCGGATGTGGTCTCGTCCTCACACGTGTAGCCCGGATAGGGCAACGCACCCCCAGAGTTCGTCGGGTCGCCGCTCAGAGCGACCTGCTCGTGATCGACGAAGAAGAACTCGAGCCCATCATACCAGCCATCCTGGGCCAGAAAGACGAAGCTGTTAACGTTCGTGGGAGCCTGGTCAGCGAACAGCTCAACCACGATGTCCCCCTTCGTCGTTCGGATCGTCGCCGTATAGTCCTTCTCCGCTTCTACCACCTGCGGAGGGGGTGAATCGTACATCTCGTCCCGCATGGTGATCAGGTCGATGAACCCCTCAAGCTGTCCAAAGCCACCGAACTCCCGCGTAGGATAGAAGATGTTGTTGACCACGTACGTCGGGGTCGCCATCTGACCGTACTCCTGGTACGCCTCGTAGTCAGCGAGAATCTGGTCCCTGTACGTATGCTCGGTCAGCGCCTCTTCGAACTGCTCGGTGTCCAGCTCGACCTCGCCAGCGTACTCGACCAGCTTCTCCAGAACGTCCTCTTCGGACATGCCGGTCCACTCCTGCTGCTTCTCATACAGCAGGTCGTGCAGCTCCCAGAACTTTCCCTGGGCGGCAGCCGCTTCAACGGCCTCGGCGGTTATGACGGCTTTGTCGTGGATGCTCGTTAGAGGCAGGTGCCGATAGACGAAACGAAGCTCATCCCCATACTTGTTCCGCAGGTAGTCACGCAGGGTATGCAGCTGCGAACACGCCGGGCATTGGAAGTCGGCGTACTCGATAAACGTAATCGAAGCGTCATCCGGACCCACCACGTGATCGTCTTCGCCAATGGGCGGGATCGGGGCTTCTTCCGGCAACGTGAAGACCTCACAGGTTGCGGGTCCGGAGGGCGTCGGGGTGATAGGCAAATCGGTTGGGTCTGTGCTGGGTGCTGATGTGGCCGTCGAATCCGCAGGAGACGGCGAAGGCGAAGGCGTGGCCTCCTGGCCACAACCAGCGGCTAACCCGAGCGATACGACGAGCGACAATAGAACGGCTTTACGCACGAGAACCTCCTCACTCTGAACCGGCATGACGTGAGAAGCCTCGGGGCTGTAAACCCGAACCAGGCACCCAACCCTTCCTCCAAGAGCCCCCCTGCGACCCTGCGTCGTCTCGATGGGCACGCGGGCCGGCGGGGCAGAAGGGACAGCAAGAAACTCAAGGCTTGACGCGGGGATCACCGCGGAGGCGACCAGCCTTCGCTGCTAACGAGCGGCGGCCGAGGCCTTCGCGGACACCTCACACCGGAAGTTAGATTAAAGTACGCCCGAGATTGTACCATGAAAGGGCAAGCTCGACCAACAACACCCTACATCGCTTGGCAGACCGCGACGTTCACGGTAAAATGAGTTCTCGAAGGAGGAGTGATGAGAAGAAGGGCGCACGGCTTGAACGTGGCCGGCCATCGCCCGGGCGGGGTCCAGGGACGCAACCCGATCAGGATGCGAGCGGGGACGCGCGTGGGGGTGATCCTGACTGCGGTGCTCGCCCTGCTCACTGCGTGCACTGGCGCTGGGATACCCGCATCTCCCACACCCTCAATGCCCTCAGCCATCCCCAGCTCAACCCCGGCACCTCGTGAAGAGGACAGCGAATTCGCCCAACAGAGGGAACAAATGGTGGTCAAGACAATCAAGAACCGAGGCGTTACCGACGAGGACGTGCTCGAGGCGATGGAGAACGTTCCGCGTCATCTGTTTGTTCCGGAAGATCAGCGGGACGCGGCCTACGGCGACTATCCCCTGCCGATCGGCTTCGGCCAGACCATCTCCCAGCCCTACATCGTCGCCCTGATGACCGAGCTGCTGGAGCCGGAGAGCGGGGATAAGATCCTGGAGGTGGGCACCGGTTCGGGCTATCAGGCCGCGGTGCTTGCTGAGCTTCCCGGGGTGGAGGTATACACCATCGAGATCATTCCGCAGCTGGCGGAGAAAGCGCAGGAGACCCTTGAGCGCCAGGGCTATGCCAACGTCCACTGTAAGCAGGGAGACGGGTACTACGGCTGGCCCGAGCACGCTCCTTTCGACGGCATCATCGTCACCGCCGCCCCCGATCACGTTCCCCCGCCCCTGCGGGAACAGCTGGCGGTGGGGGGACGGATGGTGATCCCCATCGGCCCACGGGGTGGTTATCAGACCCTGTGGCAGTTCGTCAAGGAGCCCGATGGCGAGCTGAACGCCTACAACAAAGGGGGCGTGGCCTTCGTCCCGTTCACCGGCGAGGGGATTCGCGAGGAGGAGGAGGAGGGTGGAGGCTGGCCACCGTGATCATCGCCGCACCGTAACAGGCAGCCCCCAGGATCAGGACGACCGAGAACCCCAGCGAGAGAGCCAGCAGAGCTGCCAGGATTGAGGCGATAACCGAGAGGGCTCCATTGACGCCCCAGGCCCAGGCGATCAAGCCCGGCGATCTCCTCTCCAGCAGCGCCATCCCTTTCGGCAGTGGAATCCCCATCAGGAAACCGGGCGGAGCCAGCATCGCCACCGCGATGAGGGCCCGAGCCCACAGCGGAACAGCCAGAGCAGCCTCGAAGAGGCTGGGGAGACCGAACACGTACCCTCCGACCAGAGCGGGCAGCAGCACCAGAACCGGACGTAGCGGCAGACGGTCAGAGAGGGCGCTCCCCACGCCCGAAAAAAGCAGAATGGCGAACAGCACAACCGCCATGGCATACGCAGGCTGACCAAGGAAGAGGATGAACCGCTGCATCAACGGGATCTCCACAAGCAGATACCCCAGCCCAAGCAAGGCGAAGTAGACCAACGTCGTGCTCAGCGGCCCCTCTCGCCGCCGGAGCGCAGCCACAGGCAAGAGAATCACCACCCCGGCCGCCACCACAGCCAGCGCCAGGAGGATCAACAGTACGAAGTACCCCGCCCCGCCAAAGGGCTGCCACGTGTGACCGGCCAATGCCAGGACGTCGCGCGTCTGCGCCCAACGGAAGAAGTGACCGAAGAAAGGACGACTATCGGTGGGAGGCTCGACGTCGAATGGGTAATCGCGGTACCAGGCGCCCCGATCCTCGGCCTCCAGCAGGCCCACACAGGCCTGATGGTAGTCGGGTTCCGGCAGCACGTTGTGGCGATTGACCTCGGACGGGTCAATGTCGGGTAGATAGACCAGATCGAACGCGCGCGGTTCGGCGAACTCGCGTACGGCCACCATCTCCTCTGCCGTGAAGGGACCCTGTCGGACCAGGATCAGCATCTGGCGGTAGCTCCGCAGCGCCACGACACTCGCCCGCGGATCGCCTCCGGCGCGCTCGACACTCTCGACCGCCAGGGCAAAGGCGCGGATCGACTCGGACGGGGGGACCTGCAGCCAGCGGGTCACCACAAGCAAGCCGTCAGGGCTCAGCCTCGCCAGGTAGTCCGAGAACGCCTGAACCGTGTACCGGTAGTCCTCATTCAGGCTGTAGGCACCAGAGGTAACGGTGTGCTGAGGCGCGTTCAACGAGAGCGTCAGCACCTGGTACGCCTCCGGGGTCCGTCGGGCGTACGTGCGTCCCTGCTCTGTGACCACCTCGACGCGGGGATCGTCGTAGAGGTTGCCCGCCCGCTCCCCCTGTTCCCGCACAGCCCTCACGATGAGGGGGTTCGCCTCTACCACAGTCACCTCACGGGCGCCCTGCGCCAGCGCGGTGAGGACGTCGAACCCACCGCGAGGCTCCAGAACCAGCGCGCGAGCCTCAGGCCGCAGCCGATACGGCAGCGCCGCCAGGAGACAATCGGTGAATGGCAGGTCGGTGAAGCCCGGTTCGACCTGGCTGATGGTGTTCAGATCGTCACCGTCGACCGTGAGGCCCAGCTGATTCGGCGGTTGGGCAGGACACTGGAAACCACTCCCCGGCAGCCCGCGGATGCTTCCAGACTGCACGACATCGACGCGTGAGAAGCCGTTCCAACCCTGGAAGACGTGCTCTGCGTCGGGATACTGCAGGAGATAGCTCAGGCTCTTGTAGGGCGACAGACGGATACGCAGAAAGGGCGGTGTCCGGAGGGCGCCGAGGAGAAGCAGGCCGACGAGGAGGCCCTGGACGATGCGTGACCCGTAGACCCTGAGTCGCGATCTGGGTCGCGCACCGCCGCTCTTCCCGGTCCCAAACAGCACAGCAGCCACCACACCCAGCGCGGCACACAACAGCACCACCCCCTCCCCCCCGACCAGCGATGGGGCCGCAACAGCCAGCACGCACCCGGAAGCGGACCCGGTCAGGTTGGCTGCGTAGATGCGCCCTATCTCTCGCGGTCGAGTCGCCATCAGCAGCGCGACAGCGGTCCCACTGCAGAAAAACGGAACCGCAAGCGCGACGTAGTGGAGCATGAGCACCCCCGCCTGCCGCCCGTCCCGCGCGATGCGAAAGGAATCAAAGGGCACGTAGAGGGTCAGAGCGTACGAGCCGATTGCGGTCATCGCGAACGCCCAGCCCAGCCAGGATAGGAGCCGGCTGCCTGCGCGCCTCCTCACCTCGGGGAACAGGCTGAGGAACGTGCCGCTGGCACCAAAGCCTAGGAGCGCCAGGCTGACCACCATGAAGGCGAAGTGGTAGAACTGGGCCACGGAGAAGATCCGCGTGAGGATGATCTCGAAGGCCAGCGAGGCAGCGGAGAGTAGAAAAAGACCAGCGGTGATCACCATCTCACCCTCTCAGTCCGATCGACGACAGGAGCAGTCCGCGGGACGCAACGATGGTATCGCATCGCTCCAGGACGCGGGTCATGTGCTCCATCTATTCTACCTCGCCCGCAAGGTTTGGACAACGAACCTACCTGTGCTACAATCACACGCGCAGGAACAGGGGGAGGCAAGAAAGGAAGACGTGTATGGGAAGGACGCTGCTGTTGACAGGGCGCCCGGGCGTGGGCAAGACCACGGTCATCAAGACTGTAGCCGACTCGTTGGGAGATCGCGCCGGGGGATTCTACACCGAGGAGATTCGGGGTCCGAACGGGCGCCGCACGGGCTTCCGACTGGTGACGCTGGACGGTGACGAAGCGGTGATGGCTCACACGAACCTGCGAGGTGAGGGACGTCCGCGGGTCAGTCGCTACGGCGTCGACGTGGAGGCGATTGAGAAGGTCGGCGTGGCAGCGATCCGCCAGGCCACCGCGGGGGACAGAGTCGTCATCGTCGACGAGATCGGTAAGATGGAGCTGTTCTGCGAGGCCTTCAAGGAAGTAGTGCGTGAAGCAGTCGAAAGCCACAGCCCCGTCTTGGCCACGGCGATGAGCGGTTCCCATCCATGGGTCGACGAGCTCAAAGGGAGGCGCCGGGCCGAGGTGTGGGAGGTCACGGTACACAATCGAGAGGCGCTTCCCGAGCGGGTCCGTCGATGGCTTCGCGTTGACGCAGAGGCGAAATAGCGGTACAATAAAGTTGGAAAATCGCCATTCGGCTTCGCCAATAGCGCCAGAACCATCGCCCACGATCGTCGGGCGATGTTTGACAATAGGGCTCGAAAACGTGGATGGGCGAGACATAGTCGCACCGTGCGTCCACGAGTCGACGGGCCGATGGCATGGGTTGATGGAGGATTGCAGACGCCTGATGGTAAGATGCAAGATATGATTGACGCCGAGTTGATTGACGCGAACGAACACCTATACAACCACATAACCGACAATCTGGATGCCATGATGGGCATCCTTCCGCAGGACATACAAGCTGTTCTCCAGGAACAGGGCCGGCGCGATGATCTGTTGGAGGTGATCCTTGACCTGGGGCGTGTGCCGACGGCGCGCTACACGGACGGCGAGGTCGTGCTCCGTAAGTCGGAGGTGACCCGACAGGAAATCCAGCACGTGGTGGACCGGGTTGGTGAGTTCGACGAGGATAACCGAGCCGGCATCGCCCGTACGCTCCACCGCATTGCCGCCATCCGCAACCGGAAGGGCGACGTGGTCGGCCTGACCTGCCGTGTGGGCCGCGCTGTCTACGGCACGATTTCCATCATCCAGGACATCGTGGAGAGCGGACAGAGCATCCTGCTACTGGGGCGACCGGGCGTCGGCAAGACGACCATGCTGCGTGAGGCAGCTCGCGTCCTGGCCGACAAGAAACGAGTGGTCATCGTCGATACATCCAACGAGATCGGCGGCGATGGGGACATTCCCCACCCCGCGATAGGACGTGCCCGTCGCATGCAGGTGGAGACTCCAGCGCTCCAGCACGAGGTGATGATCGAGGCCGTCGAGAACCACAACCCCGAGGTGATCGTCATCGACGAGATCGGACGTGAGCTGGAGGCGGTGGCGGCCCGAACCATCGCCGAACGCGGTGTACAGCTGATTGGCACCGCCCACGGCAACACGCTGGACAACCTGCTCATGAACCCGACCCTCTCCGATCTCGTGGGGGGGGTCGAGAGCGTGACTCTTTCCGATGAGGAGGCCCGGCGGCGCAACACCCAGAAGACGATTCTGGAGCGGCGTGCGCCACCCACCTTCGATATGCTGATCGAGATTGAGGCACGCCAACGCCTGGTCGTTCATAAGAGCGTGGCCGAGTCCGTGGACGCTTTGCTGCGAGGGCGGGAACCCTCGCAGGTCGAGCTCCGTTACCGCGACACCGACGGTGAGATCCGCACGGAGAGGGCAATGCCTCTGTCTCTCCAGGAACGCGAGCGCGGGCAAAGAGGAGCCCGGGTCGAGAGGGCGTCGAGGCCGTCCGAGGTGCCGACCGCTCCGCCCTCATCCATCCTGTCGCGCGGTAGAGACCCGGTCCGCATCTACAGCTACGGAATCAACCGGAAGCGACTGGAGAAGGCAGCGGAGCGGATTCACGTGCCCATCCACGTCGTCAAGGGGCTGGCAGAGGCGGATCTGATGGTGACCACGAAGGAGTTCTACAGCCAGCGCACCAAGGTAATCCAGGAAGCTGAGCAGCATGACCTGCCGATCTACGTGCTGCGCAGCGACACGGTCGGGCAGATGCAGAGCTGTCTCAGCGACGTTTTCGACGTGGAAAGCGAGGAGACGAACCCACTCGATCGGGCGCTGACAGAGGCAAAGGAGGCCATCGAACAGGTCCTGGAGGGCAGAGCAGAAGTACTGCTCTCTCCGCAGAATGCGTACGTCCGCCGTCGGCAACATGAGCTGGCCCGAGCCGCCGATCTCGAATCAATGTCGCGCGGCAAGGAGCCCAACCGGCGCGTGCGCATCTTCCACGGGTAAGACGGCCAGGGAGACATCGGTGGGCACCTTCATCACCCTCGAAGGCCCTGACGGGAGCGGGAAGACCACCCAGGCGTATCTGCTGGTGGACTGGCTCCGCGGTCAGGGCCGCGACGTCCTGCTCACCCGAGAACCAGGCGGCACCGAGATCGGAGATCAAATCCGGGAGGTCCTGCACAGCTCCACCAATGTAACCATGGACGCCCGGAGCGAGTTCCTGCTCTACTCAGCCTCCCGGGCCCAGCACGTCTCACAGGTGATCCTGCCGGCGCTGGCGGCCGGCAGGACCGTGGTGAGCGATCGATACGCCGACAGTTCCCTCGCCTATCAGGGGTACGGGCGGGAGCTCGATCTCCAGATACTCCACGCCATCACAGCGTTCGCGACCCGCGGCTTGAAGCCCGATCTCACCCTCTACTTCGACATCGCCCCGGGAGAGGGCCTGCAGCGGCGACTGCTCAGCGGGGAGGAATGGAACCGCATGGACGCAGAAGCCCTCGCTTTCCATCGACGCGTCCGTGCTGGCTACCTGGAGCTGGTCGCTGCTGAACCTCAGCGGTGGGAGGTGCTGGAGGCCGATCGGCCAATAGAGACCGTACACGCCGACGTTCGGGCTGCAGTGGCGGCGTATCTGGGGAGAGAATGACAGGATGGCGCCCGCCCACCGTCCGCCGGGGCTCGACGCACGGTTTAACCCTGGACATCAGAAGTCGTACGGCTCACCTCCGAAGTCCTCACCTCCCTCGCCCATCAGATCGGGCATCGACTTCTCGATGTCCTCCGGGCTCTCGCCAGATTCGAGCCGCCCGACGACCTCGTCGAACTCCGGGCCAAGATCCTCCCCAACCTCGTCGCTCATCTTGCGCATCCAGCGTCCAAGGCTCTTGGGATCGTTCTCATCGAAATCCGGCATGCTGCTGGGATCCGCCAGGTCCTCTAGGCGGCCTTCCTCGGAGCGCACCACGCGGACCCGAGACACGAGACGAGTGAGCTCCGTACCTTCACACCGTGGGCAGACGGCAGATCCCTGCTCGGCATCGGAGAAAGTGCGCCAGAAGATCGAGACACGACGCTCGCAATTGTGACAGTAGTACTCATAGATCGGCATGCTAACCTCCTACCTGTTGACGAACCGATGACTCGACGGACGGATGCAGCTGAACCAGGGATAGGAGCCTTTCTACTACCCTACGAATATACCAAGTTACGCTAGACATCGCAAGTCAGGCATCGCCCATGGAAGGAAACGCCCTTTACAACTTCGAGACCCAGCCGCTCCTCATCGTCATCTCTGGCCCGTCAGGGGTAGGGAAGGACAGCCTGGTGCAACGCATGCAGGAGCGCGACTGCCGCTTCTACTTCGTGGTCACCGCCACCGACCGCCCGCCCCGCCCCGATGAGGTGGAGGGAGAGGACTACTTCTTCGTCTCGACTGAACAGTTCGAGAGCATGATTGAGGAGAACGAGCTGATCGAACACGCGGTCGTGTACGACCAGTACAAGGGGGTCCCCAAGCAGCAGGTCCGGGAAGCCATGGCCTCGGGCAAAGACGTTGTGATGCGGCTGGATGTGCAAGGAGCAGCCACCATTGGCGAGATTGCCCCGGAGGCTGTGCTGATCTTCCTGACTGCATCGTCGGAAGAGGAGTTGGAGGAGCGACTGCGCACCCGAGGGGAGGACTCGCCGGAACAGGTCGAGCGCCGCATCCTTACCGCCCGCCAGGAGATGAAGAGGCTGCCGGAGTTCGACTACGTCGTCATCAACCGAAAGAGGGAGCTGGACGGCGCTGTCGATGATGTCCTCGCCATCATCAAGGCGGAGCACTGCCGTGTTGATCAGCGGAAGGTGACGCTGTGACCGATCGACGGGGGCCAGTGGACGTTCGCGTCGGCGATCGGGTCCGTCTGCGGAAGCCCCACCCGTGTGGTGGAGATGAGTGGGAGGTGACCCGCATCGGAGCCGATATCGGCATCCGTTGCCTCACCTGCGGTCGACGGGTCATGCTTCCACGCGCCAAATTCGAAAAGCAGGCAAAGTCCATCTCGAGAGAGTGAACAGGCGCGTCAGGCGGGTACTCCTCGTATTCTTGAACACCGGCGGGGGACACCGAAGCACCGCTCATGCCGTAGCCGAGACGCTCACGGACCTCTACGCTGACCGCGTCCAGGTTGACCTCGTGGATGTGACCACGCACTACTTCTCGTGGCCCCTCAGCGAGCTGGATGCGATGTACCGGTGGATGGTCCGACTCCACGGCTGGCCCTGGGCGCTCGCCTACCATCTCACCAACGGGCCCCGCCGCCTCGCTCTTCTCAGAGGCGCGTGGTGGCTTCTGACTGGCAGGTCCGTCCTGGCCCTCCTTGAGGATCACCCTGCGGACGTAGTCGTCTGCTGTCACCCACTCCTGAAAGCCCCGTGTGGACAGGCATGGGCGCTGAGAAGGCCGGGGACTCCCTTGATCACCCTCGTGACCGACCTCGCCTCCGCTCACGCCACTTGGTTTGTCGGCGACGATGAGTGCTGCCTGGTCGCAACTGAACCCGCGCGGGAACGGGCTCGGGCCTGTGGCCTGCCGGACGAATCGGTACACGTCATCGGGCTGCCGGTGAGACCCTGCTTCATTGAGGCCGCCCGTCGAGATCCGATCGACGTCCGACACCAGCTCGGCCTGGACCCGGACGGTCCGGTGGTGCTTCTTATGGGCGGTGTCGACGGGGTGGGATCCCTCCTCCGTCTCGCCAAGGCCATCTCCAAAAGCGACGTGCAGGCGCAGCTGGCAGTCATCACCGGACGCAACCAGAGGCTGCGGAGGGAACTCGAGTCGTGCGCGTGGTCGTTTCCGCTGCGCATACAGGGGTTTGTGCACAACGTTGAGGACTGGATGCGGGCAGCCGACCTGGTGGTGACCAAGGCCGGTCCCAGCACCATCAGCGAGGCGCTGGTCATCGGCCTGCCCATGGTTCTGAGCGGCGCACTTCCGGGTCAGGAGCGCCCGAACGCGGACTACGTCGTGGAAGGTGGCGCCGGCGTCTGGGCACCGACGCCCGCAGAGGCCGCCAAAGCCGTGTACGAATTGCTCAGTACCGGGCGTTCCGCCCTCACCGCGATGACGGAACGCGCGCGAGCGCTGGCTCGACCCGACGCCGCACGGCGAGCCGCCCAGGTCATCTGGGAGGCCGCTGGCGGGCAGTTGGCCTGGTAACTGATCTTTGATATAATCTCCACACCATCGATAATCTAACTCTGGGGGGTATGTCGCATGGAGAAGAAATTTCGCGTTCTGCACATCATCGGCACCTTGTGGAAGGTCTTCGCCTGGATCACCTTGATCGGGGGCATCCTGCTCGCCATCGGCATCCTCCTGGCGGGGATTCTGGGCAGCGGGGGGATGATCCTGCGTCAGTTCAGTCAAGACCCAAGACTGATGCCCGGGGCTGTGGGAGTGGTGAGCGGAATCGCCGGATTCATCATCACCGTCATCGCCACCGTCATCTACTTCTTGATCCTCTACGCCGTCGGCGAGCTCATCGATCTTCTTCTCGCCATCGAGGAGAACACGCGCCAGGCAGTACAGCTCGTGCAGCACGAAGGCTCCCCAGAAGCCTCACCCCTTCCCTACGGAGAGCCGAGATCGGCAGCCGCGGCAGAGACTGACAACTGAGCAACCACAGAAACGGCTCCCCCGTGCGCATCGGGGGAGCCGCTGTCGTGTGCCGTCTCTGATGCGACCTAGGCCTGGCGGATGGCCTCTTCGCGTCCAGGGCCGACGCCAATGAACGTCACCGGTACGCCAGTCCACTCCTCAACCTGCGCCACGTAGTCCTGCGCCGCCTTGGGCAGATCCTCGCGGCGCCTAACGTCCGTGATGTCCTCTTCCCAGCCGGGCAACTCCTCGTAGATCGGCTCCCACTGTGCCAGCG
>JAWLCP010000036.1:0-25244 GCA_041687115.1 Anaerolineae bacterium | reverse complement strand
ACCACGAGGAGTGAACCGTGGGTTCAGCATCAGAAGCGATCGAAATGACCCGTTTGCGCAAGCACTTCCAGGTGCCCGAACGGGAGGCAGGTGCTCGGGCGGCTCTCCGAAGTCTGTTCAAGCGGCGTCACAAGGTGGTCAAAGCTGTCGACGGCATCTCGGCGACTATCTCAGAAGGTGAGGTGGTTGGCTTTCTGGGACCTAACGGTGCCGGCAAGACGACGACCCTGAAGATGCTCTCGGGCCTGCTCCATCCCACCTCGGGAGAGGCCTCCGTTCTGGGGTATCAGCCGTGGAAACGGGAGCGCGACTACCTGCGGCAGATCACGCTGGTCATGGGACAGCGCAACCAGCTCCAGTGGGACATCCCCGCCGCGGATTCCTATGATCTGCAGCGGGCCATCTACCGGATTCCGGACGGGCAATACCGTCAGACCCTGGAAGAGTTTGTCGAGCTATTGGATCTGGGGCCGCTGATGACGAAGCCGGTCCGCAACCTGTCGTTGGGGGAGCGGATGAAAGTCGAGATCGCGGGTTCGCTGCTGCACAGGCCGCGGGTCCTGTTTCTGGATGAGCCCACCCTCGGCCTGGATGTGCCGATGCAGCGCCGCATTCGCACGTTCGTCGCTGAATACAACCGGCGCTACGGCGCGACAGTCCTGCTTACGAGCCATTATATGGCCGATGTCGTCGCCCTCTGCCAGCGGGTTATCGTGATCCATCACGGACAGATCCTGTACGATGGCAACCTGAGCGGCCTGGCACACCGCTTCAACACGCACAAGAAGATCACGCTCAAACTGACGGAGGATTGCCCGAACCTGAGCTCCTACGGAGAGGTTCTTTCTCACAACCTCGGCGTGGCCACGTTGCGGGTTCCGATTCCCGAGGTGCCGCGGTCGACGGCCAGGCTGCTGGCCGAAGCAGCGGTGGCAGATCTGACCATCGAAGACCCGCCCATAGAGGACACCATCGTCCAGGTCTTTTCGGACGGTGACCAGTCCTGACTAATCGGACACGGAGCTGAGATGCACACGCATTGGGACCTGTTCGCCACCCATTTCCGGATCTCCTTGATGGGATGGGTTCAATACCGCATGGGACTGGTCACGCAACTCCTGGCGAAGATGGTCGAGCCGATCGTCTACCTGGTGGTCTGGGTCACCATCGCCCGTCAGTCGGGAGGGGTAGTGGGTGGGTACACGGAGAACGATTTCATCGTCTATTTTATCACCTGGACGTATGTGCGCCAGATGACCATCGCCTGGGACCCCTTCTGGATGGAGTCGCGCATCCGCCACGGTGAGTTCAACGCCCTCTTTCTGCGGCCCATTCATCCGATCTACGGCGATGCCGTCAACGATGTCGCCTCGAAGGTGTTTGGCCAAGTCTTCATCGTCCCCATCATGCTGGCGCTCGTCCTCATCTTCAGGCCCCAGTTCCAGTTCGTGGGCTGGTCGACGTTGGCCTTCGTCCCGATACTGCTGATGGCCTACGTTCTGCGATACGTGTTGAGCTACGCCCTGGCGATCTCCGCCTTCTGGACGACGCGGGTCACCGCTCTGTTCCAGCTCTACATTGCGGTGGAGTTTTTCGTCTCCGGCAGGATCGCCCCGCTCTCGGTTCTGCCGGCTTGGGTGCAGCAGGTCGCATCGTGGCTGCCGTTTCGCTGGATGTTCTACTTCCCCCTGGAGGTGCTGCTGGGCCGGCTGACTCCCGCACAGACGCTGCGGGGGGTTGGCTTCCAGCTCGCCTGGCTGGTGTTCAGCGCCCTCCTGCTTGCCAGTCTGTGGCGCTCGGCGGCCCGGCGCTACACGGCCGTGGGGGGCTGATATGGAATCGCTGAAGCTACTGCGGAAGCTCCTCCAGATCAACGCCCTGAACGAGCTTCAGTACCGGGCCAATTTCTTCATGCAGGTGTTCAAGTCCCTGCTCGAGCTGGCCTTTGGCCTAGTAGGCCTGTCCATCGTCTTCTATCACACCGAGCACCTTGCCGGCTGGGCACAGGCCGAGCTGCTGGCCGTCCTGGGGGTCTATATGGTGATCGCCGGCATCACGAGGGTGGTGATCCAGCCTAATATGATGCAGCTGATGCGCGATGTGCACCGCGGCGACCTCGACTTCAAGCTTGTTAAGCCGGTCGACGCCCAGCTCCTGGTGAGCACCTGGGAGATAGAGCTCTGGAAGCTTCTGGAGGTTCTTCTGGGAGCAGGGGTTCTGGCGTTCGCGATGTATCAGCTGGGCGGGTTGGTGAGCGCCGGGCAGGCCCTGGGCTTCGGCCTGATGCTCTTGTGCGGTGGGTTGATCGTCTACAGCTTTTGGTTGCTGATAACCAGCACCGCCTTCTGGTTTGTTCAGATCTGGGGGCTGCTCCAGCTGTTCGACAGCGTCTACCAGGCTGGCCGCTGGCCCGTCACCATCTACCCCACCTGGATGCGCCTCGTGCTGACGTTCATGGTTCCGGTTGCCTTCGCCGTCACGATTCCGGCCCAGGCGTTGACTGGCCGGCTGAACTGGCCCACGCTGCTGCTCACCCTGGCACTGACCGGTTTCTTCCTCACCGCCTCCCGCTGGTTCTGGAAGGTGGGCCTCCGACGGTACGCCGGCGCGTCGGCCTGACACCGGGGTTCGACTGCTTGCTCACGCCCCCTCTACCAAGTACGGCCGACGCCAGCACACCGCCCTCCGCCAAGACCGGCGCCCAGCCTTGTGTATCCGACCAGGTCGCGCCGCCGTCGGTGCTGACCATGCCGTACCCGGAGGCCGCCCAGATCGTGTCCGGCGCCGGGAAAGCCAGGTCGATGACGTGGGTGTCCGTCAACCCGGTGCTCTCGTCGCCCCACTTCTCCCAGGTGTCGCCGCAGTTGTCGGACCAGTAGACGCCGCCCGGTTCGACCTCAGGCTCCTCCTGGGTGCGTTTCCCGGTGTAGACAACGCAGCCCTCCGTAGGATGTGCCAGCGGCCGGTATCCGTTCCAGGCCTGAGTCCCCGGCTCGAGCTGCGGTGTGATCTTCGCCCAATCCGCACCGCCATTCTCAGTGCGCAGCAGATCGCCGTCGCCGCCGATGTAGATCACGTCAGGGTCCATAGCGTCGAAGGCGATCTGCGTCATCCTATCTTCTTGCAGAACCATCTCCCAGTTCTCCCCGGCGTCGGTGCTGGCGAAGATGCCGGCGTCCGCCGCCAGGGCGTAGACCGTGGTCGAAATCAACGGATGGGGGACCACGTCTTGTATCTGGCCGCCGTACGGCCCGCCGGTCGTCCAGGTGTTGAACCCCTCCGCCATAGTGAGCGCCTCGGAGAGCATCACCGCGTACGCCCCCGGCGCGGGATTGGTCACCGTCAGCGGATACGTGCCTGGCTCCATTCCCCACGGGACCTGCGCCGTGAGCTGTGTGAGGCTGATCCAGGTAACGTTCTCCAGCGGCGTGCTGCCCAGCACCACCTGGGGCGTGGGCGCGAAGTTCGTCCCGCTGATAACCACAGACGTATCCATATCGTTGTACGTCTTCTGCGGATCCACACCGTTCAACGTGGGGACGGGGCTGTAGAGCGTGAAGGCGTCGGCTGCGAAGTCTGTGACGTTGCCAGGGCCGGCGTTCTGCACGGTGAGATCGTAGATCCCGGGCAGGAGCGCGCTGGGGAGCATCGCCGTCACCGTCGTCGAACTAACGTAGTTCACCTCGAGGGGGTTCGAGAGACCCAGAACAACTGTCGGGGTGGAGATGAAGTCGCTGCCGGTGATCTCGAGAGTGAGCGGTTGCCCGAAGGTGCCGCTGACAGGATCCAACGCCGCGATCTGCGGGGTGGGATACTGAACCGTTAGCGCGTTGGCCAGCGTGCCGGTCAGCCCGTCCGGGTTCTGCACCGTGACGTCGTAGATGCCGACGGAATACCCCGCTGGCACCGTCGAGGTCAGGGTTGTGGTAGAAACCCAGCCTACGTCTGGCAGCGGACTCCCGTCCAGCATGACCGTGGGCAGGGTGATGACGGTGCCGGCGACCACCCTGGCGAAGTCACTGCCGAGCACAGAGATGGACGCGTCGGCGGCGTTGACCACTGAACCGGGATCAAGCTGCTCCACGGAGGGGGCGTCTGCATTCGGCGCCGCCACCGCCCGGCCCTCGTGCCATTCGTCGGGATTGGCCACCAGCAGGCTGCGCGAGTCCACCTTGGTGGCGCTTTGTCCCTTGGCGGCGGCGCGGACCCGGTGACCGTTGTTGGCACCGATGAGCGCCAGACCCGGAAGCATCAATAGCAGAACGATACAGAGGGGAAGGGGGCTCGCCCGGCGAGCTGCCCGGGAGGTCAGTCTGGCTGTCATGTAGCGTCTCCTTGTAGTGCCCTGGTGCTCCGCACGTGGGGCCGCGGGGGCGCCCGGGCGGGTGGCAGACTTGGCACATCCTCGTCAGCGTGGTGCGTAACCTCGCTGCTGTAAGGGGACTCTCTGCCGCAGGGGTCACCATTGTACTGTTATCCCCAGGCGTGTGCAACCGGGTTCCACTCGTTGTGGCGGCTCCCATCACCCGTGATCTTGGGGCCCGGGGGATGTGTGGGCCAACCGCGTCGGCCCGGCCCCCAGCCTCTCGGCCACGCAACGCTCTGCTCTGCTCGCCCCGGCGCCGTCGCTCGTCCCCAGCCATCCGGAGCGTGGCCCAGCTTGGGTGGAGGTTCGATTCTACTACTGCCAGCACCGGGCGTCACACCACGCCGCGCCACTTGCCACTGGCCCAACCCCTTCCCCGCGATCTTCCCGGTCATCTCCTCTCCCGTCCTGTCCCCTCCCGCCCCAACCTCGCCGTTTTTCGCGCCTTTCGTCCGCTTTCGTGACATTCGCGGTCCAGACGCCCCGCTGTCACACCCCCCCCCGGCTCCCACCGGGTGTGTGGGCCAATACCGTTGGCCCAGTCCCGTCTTCCCGGGCCTACCTCCTTTCCCCGCTCGCCGCGGATTCACACCTCGTCTCGAGCCGCGTGAAGCGTGGCCATTGTCGCCAGGAAGATGTCAGGTACTCCCCTCCCACCCGACTATCACCTTCGCCGGCGGTCAAACGAGCGCCTCCGTGCACCGGGCTCTCCCCACGTGCCGCAACTGGAGGACACCCCGCGCCGTCATACGCAGCTCAACCCCCGGGTGAGCCCGTGGCTCAGGGCTCACCCGCTCGCTCCGAGCTGCGCAACGGATTTCGATAGCCTGTTCGCCTCCACCGCCCGCAGTTTCCGGAAGACCGGAAACTGCCAAGCTGTCGCTTTGCGACAGCCCCGCTCCCACACAGCCGTCCTATGGCAGTCGCCAGTGAAAGGCTTGGAAGCGGTAAGACATCGCCCACTTACCTCGTCTATACGCTGAAGGGCCGCAAAGAATGTCGTCAGGGGAGCGCTGTGGAGAGGTGAGTGATGGAAAGAAAGCCCAAAGAAGATCGTAACAAGACCAACCGAATATCGAGGCGTGAGCTATTGAAGCGCTTGGCCTGCGGAGGCCTGGCGGTGACCGGTGCCGGAACCCTGCTGTCGGCCTGTGCGCCAGACCTGATCCAGACTGAGGAGCAGAGCGCCACGCCTACTGCAGCTCGGGCCCCGTCGTACTATCTGCCGACCGACGAGGGGCTCTGGAAGATGCCAGCGGCTCACAAGGGCGATCTACCGGCAGGTTCGGGGAGTGTGGAGATCGAGGGGGTGGGCACGTACTCCTTCGAGGCGGAGCAGGTGAGGACCGTGCGCCCTGACATCTTTCAGCCGGGGCACTTCTCCCTGTTCGACGTCCTCGTTCACGTATCCCAGAGGGAGGATCTCGCGCTCGAGTACCACTTCGACGAGACGATGAATACCCACGTCATCCATGCCCTCGGCGGCGAGAGCGGGTGGTGGCACAACGCATACTACTCGGCCGGCTGGTTCGAGCCGAACGTCTTCCGTATGGACGCGTATCCCTACAAGAACAACATGCGGATTCGGCTTGGCCACGAGGCGGAGGGCCGCCTGGAGGCCATCCATCGCAGCTTCCGAGAGGAGGTAGACCGTCTGAAGATCAATGACGGGCAGGTCATCATCCCGGACGTGCGAATTCGGGTTCCCAGCGGCCGCCTGGCCTTCCGCGACGTCAGTGTCACGCCGCACGACGTCCGTGCGGATGTGTTGCAGCCGGGGGTCGTGACCGCCCTGGACGCTTTGATCAGCCTGGGGGAGCAGGGGGAGTTGCCTGACCTCAAGCTGACGTGGTACGAGCGCATAGCCGGTGCCGAACCGGTGGACAGCTACTGGGTGGAGAAGCTCAGTGAAGATGCGGCCGTGGGCGGCTGTGGCTTGGTCTACGAGACGGGCCCGAGCAGTTTCGCCGGTTTCTCGGGTACGCACATCCACATCCCGGCCGATGTGCGCGTAACCGTCTCGCCGGAGTACGCTCTGTGGTTCTGGATCTGCCTGGGCCGCGGGGGGCCTTGAGCCCTGAGGAAGTCAATGAGGAACTACTGGATTGACGTGGTGATGGGAGTGCTGGCGCTCACGTTGGGCCTGTCGGCGCTGCTGCTTTGGGTTGTCCTGCCGCAAAGTATTTCGCTTCACGGCTCCTCTGACTGAGCATCCACAAGTGGACGGGATTGGCCCTTAGCGTCACGGTGCTCCGCCATGTCCTGCTACACGGGCGGTGGCTGCTGCGCACGACAAGGCGCGTTCTCAGGCGCTTCTTCGAGCGAGAGCTGTGACTCTAGTTGACCCTCGTTCGCGATATCATCTTGCCGCCTTCCGCACAGGAAGCTCGCTGGCGCAAGGTCCTTTATGATCTATTCGCAGAGCCAGAGGTCCCAAGATCTCGCGTAGAGAGGATCTGTCCTGGCCGAAAAGTCCATCCGTCCTAAGCGGCTGACCACGGAGGGCGCGGAATCTAGTACGATAATGTCTCATGAAGTGGTGTAAAAATGGATATCGAGACCGGGTGTGGGCGACGCGCGTGGGCGAGGTACCACTGCAGATACCGAAGTTGCGAAGCGGATCCTACTTCCCGAATTTCCTTGAGCCACGGCGGCCGGCCGAGAAGGCGTTGCTGGCGGTGGTCCAGTCCGCGTACGTGGCCGGGGTGAGTACCCGCAAGGTCGACGACCTGGTCCAGTCGCTGGGGCTGACGGGAATCGACAGGAGCAAGGTATCGCGGATCTGCAAGGAGCTGGACGAAGCGGTGACGGCCTTTCGGAATCGTCCGTTGGAGGTGGCGTATTCCTACCTCTGGTTGGACGGGCTGTACTTGAAGGTGCGGCAGAACCATCGCCTCGTCAATATGGCGGTGGTCTTGGCGGTTGGCTTGCGAGAAACGGGGGAGCGAGAGATCTTGGCCATAGACATCGGCGCCAGCGAGGAGGAGGCGTTCTGGACGGCCTTCCTCCGCGGTCTGGTGGGACGAGGCCTGAAAGGGGTACAGCTGGTGGTCAGTGACGCCCACGAGGGGCTTAAGGGGGCGATGGCGAAGGTGCTGACTGGAACGAGTGAACCGATAGGTGAAGCGGAGGACCAACGTGGTGGGCATCTTCCCGGACGCCGATGCCGTACTCCGACTGGTGGGATCGGTCCTTATCGAGGTCCACGATGAATGGCGGGCTGGGCGCCGATACTTCAACCTGGGATCGATGCGGAAGCTGTACGACCCGGTCGAGGAGCCATTGACGCTCCCGAGCCCCTTGCGGATGGCACCAATCCACTGAAAAGGAGGCAAGCGGGTTGTGGAAATGTAGACACCGCTTCGCTCTGCCCACATTTCCACAACCTCTACTACGACAACTCAGGGTCACTGAGCTCATCATGGAGCACCGAATTTGCTCCACTTGACAAGACGGAGCTCTCAAGGGAGCCACACTCCTGTCGCACGGCTTCCAGGAACCCTTCTTGAGATCGAAAGAGAAGCCGCCAGCGGCTGAACGTCAACCCTGGCGTTCAGCAGCGTGGGCGATTCATGTCGCGGTCAATGGTTCTATCGCTGCGAACTATTGTGTCTCTTCGCGCTCCTCCGACGGCACCCACTGTTCCAGCTGACGAGCTGCGACCTCACGCCCGCCCAAGCCGAAGGCCAGTGCCGCCGCCACAGCAATGGCCCCAAGTACCAGACCAAAGGCCAAGTTGACGATCTCGTTAGCTAGCCCCATCTGCCGTAGGGCCATCGCCCCTGCGAACACCAGGACGGCGCCCCGAGCCACTGTCGCCAGCAGCTCAGCTTGAGCCACGTCGCTGTCTCGTACGCTGCTGAAGGCCAAGTTGGCCAGATAGAGTCCGATTCCGAAGACGATCACGCCTAACACGACCTGACCAGCGAAGGCGGTGAACTCGCTCACCAGGTTCCCAACCTGCGCGAAGCCGAGCAAGTTGGACGCCTCAATGGTGGCGAAGAGCATGATCCCCACCAGCACGAGGTATCCGACGATATCCGACGGCGTTCGCTCGCCTTCCGCTGGCTCACGACCCACCCCAAGTCGCGCCAGGATCGTGTTGAAGCCAATACCGGCAAGCACGTTGGTGATCAATCCCGCAACTACCTTGCCGACGACATAGGCGATGATCAGAACCAAGCTCGCGCCGAAGATGGCCGGCAGTGCAGCCAGGATGGCGTTGAGCATGTTCGTAGCGGGCGCGGTGACCGCTTCCAGGGCAAGGGCATTCAGCGCGGCAATCAGGACGGGGATCAGGATCAGGACGTAGACCACCAGACCGACAGCCCCTGATAACGTCTGCTCACCCAGCACCTTTGAGAGTCCGACCCGCTTGCTCAACTGATCCGTACCGATGGCGGCAAGCAGGTTCGTCACGATTCGCTGCACGATCCGAGCAACGAACCAACCGATAACCACAATCAGAGCAGCGCCAAAGAGGTTGGGTAGGTAGCCAAGAACCTGGTTGAGCATATCCTGGACCGGCCCAAGCAAACCTTGCAAGGCCAACGCGTCCAGCACCGCCGGCAGGAAGAGCAAGAACACTAACCAATAGACGCCGTTAGCCAGCGCGTCGACGAGAGAAACCTCTTCCTCCATCCCAACCTGATTACCAAGCCGCTCATCCAGGTTGACCGCTCCCAGTAGGCGCCTGACAACGACTCTCAGCACGCTCGCTAGAATCCAGGCCAGCGCCAGCAGCAATCCCGCCCCCAGCACCCGCGGAGCGAACTCGAATATCTGAGTCAAGAGCCGATTCAGCGGCTGCGTGATCAGAGTCAGCCCCAGGGTCTGGAAGAACGCAATCAAGACGAAGAGCATGATCAGGTAGAAGACGCCCTTAGCGACCCATTGGCTGGTGTCGATGCCCTTGAGCTTCTCTTCGCCAGCGACCCACCCCGCCAGCCGCGCGTCCAGGCCGGTCCGGCGTAACGCTGCCCGGACGATGGCCGAAATCACCACGGCGATCAGCCATCCGACAATCAGAATCGCCAACGCCGCCACGATAGTGGGAATCGATCCTCCCACGAGCTCAGCGATCCGCTGCACTATGACTTGCCACATAACCTCCGACTCCTTACTATTGATTCTGCCTCAGGACAAACGCTTCGAAGCATGCATCTCCACTGCTTTGGTATCCCATCATGCCTTACGACATCGCCTCCCTCCTTTTACCTCGTGCCCGAGCAGGTACCGAGTGAGTACATACGGCACGTCGTTCCTTGAGGTTCTCCCGGAAAGCGGTACCGCTTGGAGCTGATCTGTCGCGATCCTCTGGCTAAGTGTGGTCGATCAACCGGACGCCAACTAATCGCTTGCGTGCGGTTGTTAGCCTGGCCTTGTCTTCGGGCAACACAGGACTTGAAGTCCATCCAAACAAGGAAGAAAGAAGTCGTTGTGCGGATGGAAGCGAGGTTTCCTTCTCTGCGACCATTTCACCCTGAAGTCAATAGCGGAACACCGCTGCAAGGGGAGCATCATCCGGCACCTGTCCTGGCTCAACCGCGTAGACAGTTCCCCCCTTCAGAATGGTCTGGATAGCAGCCAGGTCGAGGAGATCCTCGTCACCGGGTTCAGGGTCCTCGTGCATGTGAATCGTATCTGTGCTTGGGTCAAACTTGCCCCACACTTGAACGCCGAGAGCGACAAACAACACATCTATCCGCCCGCGGTGCGCGGCCAACACGACCTCCCTCACATCGGCAGTGCTCTGTCCCGTACCGACCAATTGACTGTATCGAGTCGCCGCTTCTTCTCGTGCTTCCATGAACGTGGGCTGCACGAGCGGCCAGGCCCGGGTATGTAGTTCTTCGGGCGTTAGCTCCTCCGGGCTGCCTGCAATTCCCTCCTCTAGAAGATGAGGATACGTATTTGCTTGTTTGTATAGCGGGAAGAGGTACTCGACCCCCGCCAGCACGAGGGGTGATTGCTTGCCCGTAAGCAGGTTCGGCAACTCACGGTCGATCACCCGGAACCAACGTAGAATCCGGCCTTTGGGTCGGTCCCCAACCCCGTGACCGTGAAACGCAGTCGAGCGACTTCCTATTCCCGATGATGTGTCGCTATGAGACTGCAACTGTCTTTCGAAACGCTCATATTGAAGCGCCTCGGCCATGCTTTCGGGCATACTCTCCAGGTCGATCTCATCCACTGTGTGCCGCGTGCCCTCCAGCAACCTGACTCGGTTCTGGCTAAGAGTCAGGATGTAAAAGTGGCCGTCGCTGGCGAAGAACGGAAGGAGTGGTTTGAGATGGAAGACCTGAGAGATGACCACCAGCTCCTCAAACGGGAGAGGAAGGCGATAGAAATGAAACTCTTCTCCGGTCAGAAATACCGCCAAACCGTGGCTCTGGTTCCGCCAGAACCTCGGCTCCTGGCCTAGACGCTGGGCTGGCTTCAGTATTTCCCGCACGTCCGGGGAGCGCAAACCCTTGGACAGCAAGCGTTCCTTTGCCTCACGAAGCAAATTCCTGAAGCGAATCGGATCCTGTTCAGTTTTTCTACCTGCCCGATGAGTAGGCATAAACAGCGAGACATGCCAGCCAGGAGGTCTGGCTAGAAAGGTCTTCAATTCCTCCATCGTAATTGTGTCCACGTAGAAAGTCTCCTTCACTCCAGAAGACGCAGATCATCGTCATCAATCTATCCTCGCCTCAATCGAAAAGACGCGCATTCGGCCACATCTGCTGTGCTCGTTCTTCAAGTATAGCGGTCTAGATCCGTGGTCATTCCGTTCAACTCGCGAAACTCAATAGGAGCTTCTGCTTCTGTTATCTCTCCGAATTTGGATTCGTACTTACTTACATTTTCCTGGAGTGCTCTGATGATTCTTTTCACGTGACCGGGGCTCATGATGACTCGTGCAGTGACAGCGCCGGAAGGAGGGGCAACCATCATGAAGTCCACGATGAATTCCTCTTCGGTGTGAGTCACGAGCATTCTGTTTGAGTAGACTCCCCCTTGCAGCGCCTCTGGGAAATGAAGCTTGATCTCTTGTTTCTGATCACCCATGGCTTTCCTCCTCTGACCAGACTCGGCCTGGTCACGTCACAGTGGACGGATTGGAGCTTGTCTTTGAGCAGCGCGGCGGCACCTATCAACAGACCGTGTTGCGCAACAGAACTGTCACCAAGTGTACGTGCTGTAGGTGAGATTGTCAAGCTGTCCCGTGCGTGCAGCACGCAAGCCTCTCGACGACCTCTCGGCACGTACACTCGACTGCGAGGAGGATACAGGAGATGGTAGCAGTAGGGCAATCAGCGGAAACCGATCCCATATGCGCATTGAAACCCCAGTGTGCGTTCAGCGCCCAGATCATATGATGCTCGCTTCTGTGCCTACCTGGGGCGCCATCTCCAAGCACGATAGGTTCCGGGCAGGCCATGTCAAGTATGTTCTCTTCACCTGGTCGGCTGCCCCGCCACGACGGGCAGATTCCTTGACCAGGCGTCTTACGTGATGCACCTTGCGGCGGCACTGCACGTCGGCAGCGCGAGCAGAAAGGCCGCTACGGTCGCGGCGAGAGAAAGCGTCCCCAGAGGTTGTAAGGGGACGCGCATATTCACAATTAGACTGAGCGCGGCAATGAACTGGCTGGGATTCTGCCACGTTTCTGAGACTAGCTGGCACGCCAGCCCCAAGACGTAGCTAGCAGGAAAAAGACTCCCAGGCCCAGGAGCGCTAGCACCGCGCCGCAACGAATCATACGCCCATTCATCGGCCCCTCCCAGAACTGTAGGACTTCGTGCCTGTCTCTTAGGCGTAGGCTCCAGGACCGTCAGAGATATCAACGCATGGAGCAAGCGGCTCCTGCGCTTGACGATTATGGTGGTCACCTCGGGAAGTACCATGCAATACGACTGTAGTCGAACAGGAGCACGGCCAAGAAGCCCTGGGTGATCAAGCCGATGATAGGAACGGCAGGATACCAGGGAATCCGAAACTCCCGCTTCAGGTCGGGCATCCTGTGACGCGGGTGATGACCGCCACGTTCACCTGGAAGAAGAGAAGCAGGAACATGACGTCGGCCGAGGCAGCCACGTGCTCAATGGGCAAGGACCAGGCCATGTCGATCATCAGCACGCCCGAGAACATAACGGCCCAATGCGGCGTATGCCGCTGGCGATGGATGCGCGCCACGATCTCGGGCAGCTTACGGTCCCTCCCCATCGCGAAAGCGACGCGGGAGGAGGAGTAGGTGGTGGCATTGTGGACCGACATGGTTGAGACCACGCCGCTGAAGAGCAAGACGACCGCACCAATACCGAGAGGGAAGACTTGCCGGGACACCTCGACGATGGCCACTTCCTCCTCCTCCCCCAGATACTAGTAAGCCCTCAGCCCCTCTGAAGGCCGCGTGGCCCCAATAGCGACGGTTGCCCACCAGGACGTAGGCCGTGCCTCCGATAGCGATGGACAGCACGATGGTCTTGGGAATGTTGCAGCTGGGATTGACCACCTTCTCTCCAGACTGAGCGATGACCTCGTAGCCCTCGAAGGTGATGAAGGTCAATCCCATTGCCGCCAGCACCCCTTCGAACCCGTTGGGCATAAATCCGTCCGTGAAGGGGCTGATCCAAGCCTCTGTATGCAGCATGGCCACGATGCCGAAGACGACAGGCACGAGCAGCATCGCCACCTCAGCCAAGGTGGCGATGCTGCCGATCGCTCCCGTCTCCGAGGCTCCCCGGTAATTGATGGTGGTCAGAAACGACGATGATGAGCGCATAAACGCCAGGGTGAGGCGTTCGACAGGTGGGCCCAATGTGGGCCTAGCTGCCATAGTCCACAGCATCGCGGCTCAACGTGACTTCTTCTGACGGGAGTTTGTGAGTATGATTGTGCATTGGAATCGCATTTGCTGCTCACGTAGGATGAGTGCAACTATGAAACGGTCATACCAGGAAAGGTGAGATTAACAAGACGAGTACGGCCAGCCCGATTAGGGCAGTTAGCCCCCAGGCCAACGCATTCTGAAAACGGGAGTTGGTCCATTCTTTCATCACGCGGCTATCGTTGGCGATCTTTATCACCAGGATCAGAAGCACGGGCAGCAAGATGGCGTTCAACGACTGGGAGAGCCACATGAGGGGAAACAGTGGTAACCCAGGGATGAGCACCACTAGCATGCTGAAGATGATGATGCCGCCGTACAATCCGTAGAAGACAGGTGCATCCTTCGTACGATGATCCAGTCCCCGTTCCCAGCCGAACGCCTCACAGACCGCATAGGTGGTGGAGAGAGGCAACACCGACGCTGCCAGCAGCGAGGCCCCCAACAGCCCGGTCGAAAACAGATGGCGAGCCCATGGGCCGACGAGGGGCTCCAGAGCTAGCGCAGCCTGCTCGGCGCTCTCGACCCGCACGCCGTGAGTGTAAAGCGTAGCTGCACTGACGATGACGATGAAGGCCGAGACTACGTTGCCCCAGGCCGCTCCACCCACCACGTCCACGCGCGTGTAGCGGTAGTCCTCCGTCGTGGCGCCTCTATCGGCCACCGAGGCCTGCATGTAGACGAAGGCCCAGGGTGTAATCGTGGTCCCGATAGTCGCCAGCACAGTCAGGAGGTAGTTCGGGTCGGTCTCGAACGAGGGCACAACGGCGTTGCGCAGGACATCACCCCAGGAAGGATTGACCACAAAAGCCGCGACGACGTAGCCCACGCCCATCGCGGCCAGGGGCACGGCGACGTAGCGGGTGACACCCAGAAGCTCCATCCCTGCCGCGACCCCGGCGAACTGAGCGACAGTCGTCCCTAGGTTGGCCAGAAGCAAGCAGAGCATGGCAAAGGCCGTGACACGAACCCCGAACTGCTCACGGATCAGGTCGGCGGCTCCCTTGCCGGTCACCGTGCCCATGCGAGCAGCAATCTCTTGAATGGTGATCTCACCCACAGTGACCAGCACGATGAGCCACAGGAAACGGTATCCATAGGTCGAACCGGCCATAGAGTAGGTGGCAATGCCGGGGGCGTCGTTGTCGGCGCTGGCGGTGATCAGGCCCGGGCCGAAGATGGCCAGGTAGAATCCGATTCTGCGGACCCAGTTCTGCAATCGCGCTTTCATCGGTGTCATCTCCTCTGGCTAGAAGAAGCGAGGGATGCGTTTCTTCCATGCCGTCGGCAGAACGGCGTCGATGGCGTCATCCACGGTCACGATGCCCAGTAATTCGCCGTTCTCCTCGTCCACCACGGGGACAGCCAGTAGGTCGTACTTGGCGACCAGGTAGGCCGCATCTTTCTGCGATACGTGAGGGCTGACCGTCACTGGATCCTCGTCGCTCCACTCACTCAGCGGTGCATCGGACGGGGCCATGACCAGATCTCGCAGGCTGATGAAACCGCGCAAACGGCCCTTCTCATCGGTCAGGTAGACGTTGTGCATCACTTCGTCGTCCTTAGCCTCCCGTGAACGACGTAGATAGTCAAGGGCCTCTCCGACCTTAAGGTGATGGGGGACGTGAGCGAACTCGGTGGTCATGATGCCGCCGGCTGAGTCGACCGGGTAGCGCAGGAGGTCCTGAACGGCCTCGGCTTCCTCGTCCTCCATCAGGCTCAGCAGTTCGGCGCTGGTCTCGCTCGAAAGATCGGCCAACAGGTCGGCCGCCTCATCGGGGTCCATCTCCTCAAGGATGTCGGCTGCCCGTCCAGGCGATAGACGTGAGAGTACGTTGATTTGCACGTCTGCGGGGCTCTCCTCCAGCGTGTCGGCCAGAGTCTCGTCGCTGAAGGTGGTCACGAGAGCCTCGCCGGTGTGTCGGTCAAGATCGTTGAGGATGGAGGCGATATCGGCCGGCGGCAAGCGGGTGATCTTCTCTCGAGAGACTTGGAGGCGAAGCGGTTCGTCGGGCTGTAGCGGAGCAACGTCCTCCCAGGGGATCACCCCGGAGGGCAAAGGCCGTCCCAGGGTGCTGGCGACGGCCCGCACTGACTTCTCAAGCCCCAGACGCCGCAGTAGGCCCAGCCCGCCGACGTCCACACCGGTGAGACAGAACTGGTCGCCCACCCGCATGATCTGCAGGTCGTTGACCCGCACCACGCGACGCCCTTCGGTGTCCACAATCTGGCGATCCAAGACTTGATCGAGAAGCCAGAGCTCGTCACCATGGGGTTCATAAGCCTTGATCTCGGATTGGGGGACCTTCAGCGTGATGCTGGGCGAAAGACTGCTGATATTATCGCCGGAGATGAAGTGTGTCTCGGAATCGCCATGACGTAGGGCCAAGGCCCGGAGCTGTGGATAGGGCTGATCAAAGCCCGCGACGAGGATGTCGACACATTCTCCGACCGGCAGGCTCCAGGCATCCCAGACTTGTTTCCCCTTCAACTGACTTGCGTACAGCACGCTCACCTCCTTGGTCTTGTCTGTGTCTTATGCCGTGAGCCGGGTTGTCGACTGACACACAAAAAGGCCGCAGAATGAACTGCGGCCTTGGTCACAAAGGTACAGACCTCAGGCAGGCGCTCAGATCATTCTACAAATTGGCCTCCCGGCATATGCTCGTGCCAGTGCACGAACCCGCCGGATCTGCTTCAGAAGATGGTCTGTCAGACTGCTCGTCCATATCCTGCTCACCCTCTCGAATGGAGCATGCTTGGCGCATAAGATTAAGGTGGCCCAACGCCAGACCTGAACTGAATTGATTCTAGTCTAGTAGCTGATCGTTGTCAAACTTGGGTGGCAAGACCACCTCCACTCTCCGCTTCCCAGAAGCCATATCCCTCACCGAGCACATTGAGTGGGCTCGGTTGTGTCGGTCGGGAGGCTCATTCCCGCCGCTGGTCTGTTCGATAATCTTCAGTGTCTTGTCTATAATCGCCAGACTGCCTTTCCTGGCCCCCTAGCGTTTCGCGTCTCCATTCTCGATAGGCGGCCACGGCCTCGGGCCGCTCTAGGTTGTGCTCTCGCGCCAACCTGGTAATCATACCTTCGGGGTCGTTCCGGCCTTCCCCGTATAGCGTT
This sequence comes from Anaerolineae bacterium, assembly GCA_041687115.1. Lineage (GTDB taxonomy): Bacteria > Chloroflexota > Anaerolineae > B4-G1 > B4-G1 > SKLM01. The sequence continues at coordinate 8,876 of JAWLCP010000036.1, read as the reverse complement.
CGGGCGTAGTTGTCCAACGTTTCGCGCATCGCATCGGTCAAGGTCATGGGTATCTTTCCTCCATTGTCGGATGCGGCTGGTGTTCGCCGTCGACGGGCTTCACTTGCCAGCCATAGCTCCACTTGATAAGACCAGCGTAGGGCTGAGCATGTCCTTGGTTTACCGTTGATCGGGGGGTCTATCCCGCTCCTGACTCTCAACTTGCGGAGCTTCTTGCGAGAATCTACTTTTGGCCAGGTACTTGTCAATCCTCAAGACCCGTTCCAGGGCCAGGATGACCCCGACGAGGAGGGCGGTGACCAGGCCGAGCAGATACAACCCGGCGCCGATGGCCAAGCCTATGGCACCAACGGCCCAGATCCCGGCCGCCGTGGTCAGGCCCTCGACCCGATCGTCCTTCTTCAGGATCATCCCCGCACCCAGGAAACCCAAACCCGTCACCACCCCGGCCGCCACGCGGGCCTGATCGCCGGCCGGGAAGGACAGGAGGGAGATCAGGCCGAAGGCGGCCGCGCCCAGCGACGCCAGAGCGTGGGTTCGTTCTCCAGCTGGCTGTCCGACCAGCTCCCTCTCCAATCCAATAAGCATTCCGAGGAATGCAGCCAGGACCAGGCGGCCAATCATCTCCCATCCTGAGGTTGGTGTCATTGATCCTATGCCCCTTGTCTGGAAAACAGGCCCGAGTGCAATGCCCCTGCTCGATCAGGCCCTCGCTTGCACGGATGACAGGTCTAGGCGGGCTAGCCTTCGTCGGATCCACGTCCACGATGTCCTTGATCAGCGTCTGCGCCCCCAGGCTGAGCGCCAGGCCCGACACCCCCACGCTAGTCAGCAGGGGACGATATCGACGCCAGCCGTGCTCAACAGCATCAACAGGGCGGATGACGCGATCAGGACGTCGACGATCCACCGCAGCGCGTTGGTCAGCGTCAGGAGCTGCGTGCGCCCTCGCTGTCGCAGCTGCCGTATCGCCTGGATGAGGTGAGCGAGGCGCCGCTACTCGACCTGAACCACGGCAGCCGCGAGAGCCGCGAGCAGCACGGTCAGCGCGCTCGACAGGAGAGACGGACCCAGTCGGTGCCAGTTCGCCTACTGGCCTGTTCCACCCGCCGCTGAGCCGGGTTGCTTTGTGGCCCCGTGGACGGAGTGGCGCAGGAAGCCGGCCATGCTTCCTCCGCTGGCCATCCCCAGCAGGTAGGCACCGATCACGAACACAAATTGAGGTAGCGTGGTGCTCCAGCTGAGGAAGGAAACCGTGACGGTTGTCCTGTTCTGGTAGCTGAAGACAAGGATGACGGCGGCAAAGATCACCAAGAGTGCGATGTATACGTACCTCATGCTCCTTCCTCCTGTCGACTATGGATGAATCAACCGTCCTCTCGCGACGGCAATCCATCCCCCGTCCTTTTGTCAATGTCTATGCTCAAGCGCTGACCATTCCATTATAGGATGCTCCTAGTCTACCGCAAGTCACAATGCACGAAGAAGGAGTACTCGTGGGACCTCGCCGGTCCACAGCTCGGCCACCTGCGGATGAACGAAGACGATGCTGGCGGCGATTACGATCAGCAGAACGACGAGCGTCGTCAGTGACGGCAGGTTGCGCTTCTGCTTGGCGAGGATGGTCACCCAGTCGGGCACCAGCCCGGTCAATCCGCTGCCGATGGCCAGGCTGGGAACACGCCCCAACCTATGACGAAGTCGCCCAGCAGATTCGCCACGGCTCCGGTGAAGAAGCTCACCACTGGCCCAAAGACATAGCTGAAGAGTACGGGGATGCACACCGTGGGGCGAAGCTCTACTTGACCGACGGACAGTCTGAGAAACGCATTGACGATGAAAGACGGGGGGACACAGGGCGCCGCCCCGAGCGTCATGATGACCTCGCGGGTGCCCGCCTCCCAAGAATAGCTCTTCGCTGTCGCACGCTGGAGCCCGAAAGATGACACGAGCAGACAGAAAGAGATGGTCGTTATCAGAGCAAAGCGGGAAAACCTCTCACCATCGGTGAACGGGTGAGCCAGCGCGAGCAGGATCGCGAACGCGATCCGCACTGCGAGCCAGGTTATGACTCCATTGTTCACGAGGTTCTTCACCTGTAGTAGTTCACAATGGACGGCACGGAAAACGAGAAGGCTGCGTCTTCCTGCAGGTGCGAGGTGTACTCCTCTCATGAACACGCGCTCGTACGGTGAGAAAACAGCCGGGACGTTATGGATGCGAGAACGCGTACGCGCATTTGACACCCTGCCGAAAGGTGGTATAATATTTGTCAAGTAAGAGGAAGTAGGTTTTGGCTATAGCACACAGACTGCCCAGACTTGCGGAGACTGGGCGGTCTCTTTTTTTGCCTCTCCCCGCTTCACTCAAGAGTAAGCATTAGCAAGGAGTATAGGTTAGGAAAATGACTGAAAGACAACAAGGAACCGTCAAGTGGTTCAACGACAGCAAAGGGTACGGCTTCATCTCGCGTGAGGCTGGAGAGGACGTATTTGTACATCACTCAGACATCGAAGGCGGCGGGTTCGCCTCGTTGAGAGAGAACCAGAAGGTCGAGTTCGGTGTCGAGAGTGGCCCCAAGGGCCTGCGCGCCAGCAGCGTCAAGACTCTGTAGCGGGACGCAGGACGGCATGCGCGGTCCGGTCAACGCATAGTTTGACGGCCAGCCTAGCTGGCTAGGGCCGAAACCGTACGGCTTCTCCGCAGGCCGTGCGGTTTTTTTCGTATCTGGTCTCAGCACAGCACGGCTCGGCTTGGGTCTAGACATCATCAGCGCCATGGCCGTGCTGTCGTGCTATGCCGTGGCCGACCGCTCTGCGTTCTTGCTGCAAGGTGGCGAAGGGCGCTTGGTTGTGCAATGCGGCCTGTCAGTGTATGGTCCTCTTTGGGAGCTCGACGTGTCAGCACCACAAGCCATTGCTTCTACTCTCGCGGAAGTTACTGAGCCCTCGGCTCGGAATATCGCCATTCGCGTCGTCCCGGGGGCGGAAAGGGCCCTCCGGGAGGCGCATCCCTGGCTGTTCGCGGGGTCGATTCGCGAGCAGAGCCGCGAGGGCGCGCCCGGCGACCTGGCCGTCGTCTTCGATCGCAAAGGCCGGTTTCTGGCCGTGGGCCTCTACGATCCCCACTCGTCGATTCGCGTGCGCGTGCTACAGCACGGCGAACCGGCCACCATCGAGCAGGAGTGGTTCGCGGGGCGGTTGGCGGCTGCGGCTGCGCGCCGCGCGCCTCTGCGTGACCGACCACCCGCCCGCCGCACCACCGGGTACCGGCTGGTACACGGTGAGAACGATGGCCTGCCCGGATTCGTCGTCGACCGGTACGCGGAGACGCTGGTGATCAAGCTCTACACGGCGGCCTGGATCCCTCATCTGCGGGACGTCGTAGCGGCATTGATCGAGATAGCCCCTGCCAAGCAATTGGTGCTCCGTCTTGGCCGGGCGATGCAGGATCGCCCCCAGCACCTGCACGGGCTGGAGGACGGAGTGGTTCTGTCGGGCCCGCCCCTCGATGATCCTGTGCTCTTCTGGGAGAACGGCCTCCGTTTCGAGGCCGACCCGATTCGAGGGCACAAGACGGGGTTCTATCTCGACCAGAGGGAGAATCGGGCGCGGGTGGAGCCCTTGGCGGGCGGCAAGGGCGTGCTAAACGTCTTTGCCTACACGGGCGCCTTTTCCGTCTACGCGGCATGGGGTGGGGCCCGGCAGGTCGTCGATGTCGACGCGAGCGCGCCGGCGCTGGCCGCCGCAGAGCGTAACCTGGCCCACAACCGTCACGTCCCGGCCGTGGCGTCGGTTCTGCATGAAACGGTCGTGGACGATGCCTTCGAAGCTCTGGCCCGAATGGGAGAATCAGGCCGTCGCTTCGACCTGGTGATCGTCGACCCGCCCGCCTTCGCCCGGACAAGGGCCCAGATCGATCGGGCGCTCTCGGCATACAAGAGTCTGACTGAGCTCAGCTTAGATGTGTTGTCACCCGGCGGCACGCTGGTACAGGCGTCCTGTTCGAGTAGAGTTGATGCCGAGAGATTCTTCGACACGGTCCATGGTGCTGCCAGGCGAGCCGGGCGTCCGCTGCGCGAGCTGGAGCGGACGGGTCACCCTTTGGACCACCCTGTTACGTTTGACGAGGGAGCTTACCTGAAGTGCCTCTTTGCTACAGTCCCCTGAACCGCCCCCTCGCCGTCTAGACGCGATTTCGAGGACGAGGACGGTTGTCGGGTCGCCACGCATACTCTCGGCGAATCTGCCTTCGACCATCTTGGTATTGAAGCGCGCGGAGATGTTCCTCATCTTGCCCCTCCCGGAGTGGCTTCTGCAGGTGGATGTAGCGTGGATATTGAGGATCGCCGACGACCGATGGTGGACCGGTGAGCACCTCGAGTCGGGTAGATGCTATCTTTGGGGGAGAAGCAATGTCCCATCTTGGCGATTCCTCCACAGGTGACACCCCGCCGGCCCGGCGTGGTGTTGACCAGACTTGCGACCGGCAGCCCCTTCGGGTGGCTTCGCCTGGCGGCTGTATTCTTGACCCAACTGGTCGCAGCTGATAGGATAGGGGTGAGAACAGACGTTCTTATGGAATAGCGCCGTGAAAGACCACCGTGAAACCGACATTTCAAGGCGAAATCAGGTCTCAAGAAGGCCCTTTTGCGCCGCGAAAGGCTTGAACGTCTCTGAGGACAACAGTTCCACCCCGGCAGAAGCAGACAGCAAAGGAGCAACGATGACCTGGAACGAGCCCTTCGATGCCTTTCTCGCCACGCATCGATCGCACACTGGCTCTCCGGATCGTCGTGTACCAGAGGAACTCGCCAATGCGTCCCCGCTGTTGAGCGACAATCAAGGTGATCACACCGCGCGCCGCGTGGACCACTCAGTGATCGTAGGGATTGCGTCCCGTAACGCGCAGAACTTCACCACGAGGGTGAGGTTCTCTTTGCGCGCCGCGAGCCAGCAACTCCCTTGAAGCATCTGCTGGGCAACGGCGCCCTAGTCTGCCGTTCTCTGAATATGTAACCTGGCGGGGCCGACGGGGATCTACTCGACAAGCTACATCAGGACGCTTCCCATTCTTTTTCTTAACCCACGCTTGCTCCTCGGAGATGCTGGCCGTCGCCCATGACATCCATGAGACCGCGGTGATTGGCGTGCCCGCTGCGATAGAATGCCTCTCGAACAGCGGCGTGCCCTTCGTGACGATGATGGACCTCTTTGGGCCGCCCCGCCTCGTCCCGGGCCGTTTCCACCGCCGGGGCAGTGCACCGCGATAGACGCGGGCTGAAGGCCACAGACTTCATACGGAGGCCTGTCGCCATCTGCCGCGCCGGAAAAGGACCACGGTCAACAGCGCCCGTCCGGGCCAGTCTGCGGCCGTTCTCAGCCACACGCCTCTCAGTCCCCAGCCCAGAGTGATGGCGAAGAGATACACCACAGCAACTCAAAAGATCGGGACACCGAAGAGCGTGACGTACATAGGTTTCCGGGTGTCCCCGGCCCCCTGAAACGCCGCGCTGAGCACCATGTTGAGGACGATGGGCACCTGTTCCAATGCCGCAATCTGGAGGGCAGCTCCGGCCAATCTCAGGGTCTCCTGGTTTGCGCCGAAGACCGCCACCAGCTGGTGGCTGAAGAAGGCGAAGCCGAGCCCGATGGCGCCGATCACCCGGCAAGCGAGAGCCCCCGTGCGATGGACGGCCGCTACCGCCGTGTCCTCCTCGCCTCTTCCCAGGGACTGTCCCACCAGGGTAGCTGCCGCCAGCGAGAAGCCCCGGCCAGGCGTGTAGGATAGGGACTCCACCCGTACGGTGATCTGGTGCGCGGCCAGGGCTGCCATCCCTAGAGCCGTCATGATTCGCGTGCAGAGGATATGGCCCGTTCGGCCAACGCCCTCCCTGGTGAGGTTCGGCAGGGCCAGCCGCACGATCCGCCATGCCAGCGTGCCATACCACATAAACAGGGATCGGGGCTCGACCTGGAGCGGGGTACGAGCGGTGAAGCGAGCTCCCAGCGCCAGACAGCCGCCCAGGGCCCCCGCCGTCGACGTCGCAATGCCAGCCCCGAGCAAACTCAACCTGAGAAGGGACCAATCCCAAGATGACCAGATAGCGTGCCACGATGTTCCAGAAGTTGCCACGCCTTCACGTCTCCGACATCCCCGTCGTAAACCGGTTCTCTTTCAGTGGGGTCTTCAGTACTGAGGACGTAGACGAACTGCATTCACCAGCCATCCGACTTCCTCCGCTCGCCCATCACGCTGGCAACCTGCAGGGTCTCCTGCAGCCCATTGCCCACTCGCTCGACCCGGTGGCGATGACCACCCCCGTGCGACCGGGAGGCGCGTTCCACTGTACGATCGGGCCCTCGACCCATCGTCAACTGTAATGTGGCACCAGATCGCCGCGCTCGTTCACGTCCTGTGCCAGCTTCAGAGTAGAGAGGATGTGGCCCACCCTCAGCCCATAGGGCCTCTCACCGAAGGCTGCGCCCAGACGAGTGGGTTCTGCGTCCAGGAACGTTTCCAGGAACTGCCGTGCGTCGGTCTGATTCAGATCGAGGCGCATGGCACCGCGCTCGCGCTCTAGCTCGTAAACGACAGATCGCCGAGCATGGCGCTACTCTCGAGGACTCGGTGTCGAGTAGCGCAGAGCCAGGACCTCGGGGCGCCAGGCTGCAACGGCCAGGATGCGGAGCCCCACCAGGCAGGCTCAGATGGAAGAGGGGCCCGATGGAACCAGTATCGGCCCACTGGAAGTCATCCAGCATCAAGAGCAAACCGGCAGGTTGGGCCAGCTTCCGCAACACTCGCGTCAGTTGCTGGAACAGGTCGCGCTGCCCCCCGCCCGTCAGCCAACCGGGCCGAGGTTGAGCCTACTGGAGCTCCTCCAGCAGAGCCTTCGCCTCGATCAGGTCCACCGTGTCGAACCCCTCGGTGAACCAGCCGTAGATCCCGCTCAGCAGCGCGCGGGCCTCGTCGCACCGGCCCTGCAGCTGCCACAGACGGGCCAGCCTCACCGCCGCCCGCAGCTCGAATGTGCGAGCCTGCTGCTCGCGGGCGATCTCCAGCGCCCGCTGGAAGCAGGCCTCCGCCTCCCGGGCATCCGCCGTTCTTCGTCCTTCGTCTTTCGGCGATCGTCTATGGTCGATCGTTCCTCGTTCATCGCCCACCGTTAACAACAGGTCGCCGCGCATGCGCCAGAAGTCCGCTTGCGTCGCCTGCATGCCGGTGCGCTCGATCCAGGCCTGAGCTTGATCGATGGCTCTCAAGCCCATCTCGACCTGGCCTGCCCGGGCGCACACCTCGGCCTGAAGCAGCCTCAGGGCCGCGTAGCCGCCACCGGAACCGGCGTCCTCCAAACGGGATCCTGCCTCCACCACCCGGGCTAGGCCCTCTTCCGACACCGGTTCGGCAGCGTTCTTATTGGGCTGCTCACCCCTGGCCTGCGCCTGTCCGGCCAGCGTCTCGGCCCAGGCGCGGTAGACGAGGCTGACTCGACCCAGTGGCCGAAGGGCTTCGGCGTGGCGCAGGCCCGCGTCCGCATCTCGGCCCACTGCCGAGGTAGCCATAGCCGCAACATAGTGGGCAAAGGCAACGCTCGATGGCTGCTCCAGCGCCTGCCCGTGCGCCACTGCCTCGCGGAAGCAAGCCCGAGCCTGGTCCGGGTAGCCCAGCTGCCACTGTACAGCGCCCAACATGGCCTTGGCCATCACCCCCGGGTCCGCTGCCACCAGCCCGCCCAGGGGACGGTTGGCTTCTGGAGTGTAGAGTGCCAGAGCACGACTCAGGTGCTCGAACGCGGGGACGGGCTGTCCGCGGAGCCAGTAGCTGAAGCCCAGCGCCCAGTGGGCCAACAGGAGGGTCTGCTGGTCGCCGTCCTGAGCCTGCCCTGAGCCCTCCGAGGGGACCAGGTCCAGGAGCTGTTGACCTACCCGCCCTGTGCGCACCGGGTCGGCCGACCAGCCTGCTGACAGTGCCAGCACAGTGAGCGCCGCGAGGCGCTGAGGGTCGTTCTGCAAGTGCGGATGTTGGACCAGGTCGGAGAGGCCTGATGAAGGGGCTCGGCTCGCTCGATGGAGGGCGACCGCCGCTGCAGCTTACCGGACGGGCTCCAAGGTGTCAGCCGGCGCGTTGCCTTGAGGGACCACCCGACGCGAGGGGCGCGGAGAGAGTATTCTTGCGCCTTCTCCGCGCCCTTGCAGTCAGACCTTGGGGGAGGGAGCTGGCTCCCTCTCTTTGCCGGCGACGGGCTGCTCTCACTGGGTCGTCGCGGCATAGTGTTCGGCTATGCCTGCGCAGCGAGCGGCGTACGCCTCCATCCCAAGTGCTGAGCTGTGACCCTTCGTCAGGGCTTGCTCGGCCTGCCCCGTCAGACGTGCCGCATATGCCTCCCTGCCGCGCTCCAAGGCGTTCTTGGCGGCATCATAGTACTCTGCCAGACCAGTGTAGCGGGCGGCGTAGGCATCCACACTGCGCCGCATGCTGGCCTCCCCCGCGAGGGCGTGGGAGGGAGAATCGAGTTCTGCTGAGCGGGGGGTGATCGCGAGAACCCCGACCAGCGACGCACTGCCCAGGACGATCACGGCCACGAGGAGCCGCTTAGCCCGTCTGTTGAAACTGCGCGATTTCGCTGACATCGTTTGCCTCCTTAGGCTGAGAGATTCGGAAGCGAGAGACTCCGGACTGTGCAACGGTTTCCCCACCATGGCTATTGCCTCCTCTGACTGTTCGTGCGCCCTATCCTCTTGCTGATTCAATGGCAGTATACCAGGGGGGGGCGAGAACGTGGCGCAGACGTGACCACAACGTGGCGGATTGGTGGCGTGTAGGAAACTCGCACTGTCTGAGGCAGATTAGTGTCGAGCCCCGCCTCGTTCTGA
>JAWLCP010000035.1:0-26896 GCA_041687115.1 Anaerolineae bacterium | reverse complement strand
AGTCGAGTGGTAGTGGTTCGACTGGGTGGCGGAGGCGAGAGCGAGCCGGGACCGCCGATCGCGCTGATCAACCCGGAGATCGTGGAGGCGGATAATGAGAAAAGGGACTTCGACGGCTGTCTGAGCCTGCCCGGGTTGTATGGCGAGACGGTGCGTCCGCACACCCTGCGAGTGACCGGAATGGACGAAGCAGGCGATCCGTTCGACGAAGTATTCGAGGGCTTCGACGCGGTGGTGGTGCACCACGAGATTGACCACCTAGATGGGGTGCTGTTCATCGATCGGATCGAAAGACTGGAAGATCTGTACCACGTGCGCGAGAGGGAAGACGGCGAGTTGGTGCGCGTGCCGCTGTCGGCAGAGCCAAAGGAGACCGCGAACACGGAGAACGTGCTCGACCTGCTGGACGTGTGAGCCGCCCTGTCTCAGGCGGCAACGAGATCAGCAGGGGTGAGGTCAAGTAGAAGACGAGAATCTGCAGCGAGGCAGGAAGATCCGGGAGGGACATCAAGAGGGCAGAGATAGAGGTCTCCGGCCTCATCTCCTCGGTCCAGCAGGTTGCGTCAAGGAGGATATGCATGTCTGTCAGTACCTTTGCGGCGGTGATGATAGCCAGCGCGCTGGCCTGCGTGGTGACGACGATCGGCATCGTGGCCATCAGCAGGTACGGACAATGGGCCAGAGAGCGCTCCGCCTACTTCATGAGCTTCGCGGCGGGGGTGCTGATCTCGGTCTCGTTCATGCACATCATCCCGAAGGCTTTTCAGATGAACGAGAGGGCCCCGGTGTTCTTGCTGGTGGGGTTTCTGGGCATCTATTTGATCAACCGGGTGCTGAGGCTGTACGTCTGCCACGAGTATGACTGCCCAGCAGCCTATGCGGTGGGAATCATCCCCATGCTGGGGATCGGGCTCCACTCATTCATCGACGGGGTCATCTACGCAGTGACCTTCAACGTGAGCGTCCTGACGGGCGCGCTGGCGGCCATCGGAATGGTGCTGCACGAGTTCCCGGAAGGGATCGTCACGTTCGTGCTACTGGAGCGAGGAGGCTTCAGTCGCAGGCGGGCGACCGTATACGCCTTCGTGGCAGCGGCGATATCGACGCCGCTGGGCACTCTGGTATCGTACCCCTTCATCCACGCGATCGGGCGGAGTGCGTTGGGCCGGTGGCTGGCCATCTCCGCCGGTGCGTTGGTGTACGTGGGTGCTTCGCATCTACTTCCAGAAGTCGAGAAGGAGAACAGGCGGTACACGATCCTGGCACTGATCGCTGGCGTGCTGGTAGCCGTCGGAATCGTGTTGTCGAAGGCTTGATGACGCCCTCGACGTGCCTACTCCTGCCCCCCCGCACAGATAGAGCCACGCCACCACCGAACCGAGCGACTGCGGCCTCTGCCCGACTTCCGCAGTCGGGTAGGTTCGGCAGAGCTACCCGCGACCGGCTTCACCCGAGCGACGCTCACCCACGCCTGACATCGGGTCTCCCGCTGAGGCACGTTGGACCCGAGATCCTGGGGGGCTCGATCGAGCCTTCGACGGGCATGCCACGGCGCAGACAGGCAGAGGAGATGAGGCCGGGTCCGAAGCGCACACCGCCAAGGGTCGCTCTGTCACTTGACACAGGGGTGAGATTGACGTATAGTACAGGCAGGCCTAAAGATAGAAGCGCAGGATCTTATGGATTACCATAACACGTTGGACGCCATGCGGAGTGTGCTCAGCGAAAGCCAACAGATGTACCTGGTGACCATCGCGCGGCAGCGAGAGGGCGACGAACCGATCCCCCTGTCCGAGCTGGCCGAGGTGCTCTCGGTGTCTCCGGTGTCCGTGAATGAGATGTGCCGCAGGCTGCAGGAGCAAGGGCTGGTCATCTATCTGCCCTACAAAGGGGTCTCCCTTACGGCGGAGGGGGAGCGACAGGCTTACTACGTCCTGCGACGCCACCGGCTATGGGAGGTCTTCCTGGTGGAGAAGCTGGGCCTGGACGACGAGCAGGCCCACGATGCCGCGTGCCAACTGGAGCACGCCACACCACACCTGGTAACCGAGCGCCTGGATGCCTTCCTGGGACACCCTTCGGTCAATCCGAAGGGGGACCTTATCCCAACAACCAATGGAAGCGTCCCGGCGCGCACGCTGGTGCCGCTGACGGCCCTATCCGTGGGACAACGGGCCCACGTGGTGTCCCGCGAGGTGGACAAGGCAGCGAAGGGATTCCTGGATGAGGGAGGGCTGCGCCCCGGAGCGTCGCTGATCCTGTTGGGCGCCACGGAGGATAGCCTACTGGTGAGGGTCGGCGAGAACCACGTGTCATTGGGCCGGAACCTTGCGGACGGCATACGGGTAGAGACCAGTCAGAACACCGCGGAAACGGCGGTAGAAGATGCCCGGCTGGGAGCTGCTTCACACGGAGTGAAGGCTGTTTGAGAAAATCGTGACTCACGGCGTGCCAGCACACAGCCGGCTGCCGGTCACGCTAGGGAGGACAGTGGAGGAGACAAGCATAGGCCGGTCCCGGCGACGGAGGACGAAGTGACGGCAGGCGCGAACGCGGGCAGAGACGTGGGTCGAATCGAGGTCTCGAAGGAAGACTACCTCGGGGTCGCCAAACGCCTGAAGGAGAAGGGGTTCCAGAGGCTGCTGACCGTAAGCGCTGTGGACTGGATAGAGGAAGGGACGTACGAGGTATACTTCGTTGTCCACAGCCTGGACGAGAATAGGTACGTCGAAGTAACCACCTACATCCGGAGAGACGACCCCAGAATCGCGAGCCTGTCCGGGATATGGCTGAATGCTCCGATGCATGAAAGGGAGGTGTGGGAGCTCTTCGGTATAGACTTCGACGGCAATGCGATGTTACGGCCCTTGTTCTTGGAAGACTGGATCGGCCCTCCACCGTTCCGGAAGGACTGCAACTGGAGAGAATACGTGAAGAAGAACTTCACCTTGTCCGCACCTCAAGAGGGGGACGAACATGGTCCTAACAGACCTGATCAAAGTCCTGAAAGCAGGAGCTGAGCAATCCATCACCAAGCCCATCACCTACAGATTCCCTCCCGAATCCCCGCTTTCGGAGGCGTTCAGGGGCAGGCACATTCTCGACCCTGCGAAATGCATCCACTGCGGTCTTTGCGCCAAGATCTGCCCGAACGAGGCGATCGAGATGGTGGAGAGCGCAGTGGGAGGGGAAGGTGGGCGCTATCCTCAAATAGACTATGCCAGATGCAGTTTCTGCGGACTGTGTGAGGACAGATGTCCAGTTGATGCGCTCAACATGACTAGCTGCTGCCAGGTGATTTCCACGCACAAGGAGGACTTTGTATATCCGCCCGAGAGGCTGGCTCGATTCCCCGAGCTGAATCCGGCCCCGGAGAGGCCCAAGACCAGAGGGATCCTGAGCTGGGCTCGGGCCAAGAGCCTGTGGATGATATTCTACTTCACAGGATGTGGCTTCATAGAGCTCGCCCCCTGGCTCAGCAGCGGGTTTGATATGGAAAGATTCGGGCTTCTGGCAAAGGGCAGTCCACGACATTCGGATGCATTCATCATCGCGGGATACGTCACGAGGAAGACGCTCAAGCGAGTCATCAGGATCTATGAGCAGATGCCCCGGCCGAGATTCGTGATAGCCCTGGGGTGTTGTCCTGCCAGGGGCGGAACCTACTGGGACAGCTACAACACAATAAAGAGCATAGACGAATACCTCCCCGTCGACGTATGGATAGCGGGTTGCCCCCCCAGGCCCGAAGCCATCGGAGCGGGCGTCATTCAAGCCATAAACGCTATCCAAGACGGATACACCGGCAAGAAGGAGAAGGTCAAGGAAAGAAGAAAGCTCGACCATGTAGGACCCGGGCGGGTACCTGTACCTGTCGGTGTGGAGAAGCCCAAGGAGGACAAGGTTCTGATTCCCTTCGGACCACAGCATCCCTCCCCGGGCAACTTCGCTCTAAACCTGAAAGTTACAGGAGAACTGGTAAAAGAAGCTGACCCCGTTGTAGGCTATCTACACCGGGGATTCGAAAAGCTCATGGAGTACCGGACGTGGTATCAGAACATCATGCTGGTTCCACGCATCTGCGTGTTTGATGGCGCGGCTTATGAGTTGTCCTACTGCAGCGCGGTGGAGGAACTGGCGGGCATAGAGATTCCGCAGAGGGCCCGTTACCTCCGGCTGATCCAAGCTGAGCTTTCCAGGATACAGAGCCATCTGCTCACCCTGGGGATGATGTCAAGCGCAGCAGGGTTCGACACCGTGAACAGGATCACCTGGGGAGATCGGGAGAGGATACTGGCCCTCCTCGAGAGGTTGACAGGCGGTCGGATCTATCACATATACTGCGTTCCCGGAGGGGTACGACGGGACATGCCGCATGGATTTCAGCAAGAGGCCTCTGAGATGATAACCTGGTTCAGAAGGAGACTGAAGAGGTACGACGACCTCCTTATGGGCAATCCCGCCTTCAAGACAAGGACAGTGGGGATAGGAAAGATACCCCCCAATGTCGCGATAGACCACGACATCACAGGGCCAAACCTTAGGGCTTCTGGCGTGGGGTTCGACGTGAGAAAGGCGACGCCATACCCACCTTACGACGAGCTGGACTTCTCGGTGCCGACATTTAAGGAAGGGGATGCATATCACAGAACGATGGTCAGGAGGCTGGAAATAGAAGAGAGCCTCAAGCTGATTCAGCAAGCCCTGGATACATTGCCGGACGGGTCTACCAAAGAGAAGTTCTCCCCCCGAAGTTCCGTGCCGGAGGGAGAGGCGATGCGGTTCGTGGAGAGCGGAAGAGGGGAGCTTGGCTTCCACGTAATCAGCAACGGGTCGCGCAAGCCATACAGAGTGAAGGTGAGAGGGCCGACGTTCGACCCGATCCTGGTTCTTCTGCCAAAGCTGCTACAGGGAGTTCAGTTGGCTGACGTGCCAGTGGTCTACTGGAGCCTCGATAACTGCCCAGCGGATCACGACCGGTGATCGACCACCTTCTCGGTGGAGAACGAGAGGAAGCGGGTAAGGTCGCGCACAGAGGGCCGAGGAAGTCGGCAGAAGCGGGGAACGCCGTGACCGGCGAAGACATGGGAAGCACAGGAAGACCATGCCGAGGCTGATAGCCGTGATAGACTATGGGCGATGCGACCCTCAGAAGTGCGACGGGGGCATTTGCGTGGCTGCATCTGCCTGCCCGAATAGGGTTCTCAAGCAGGCCGGCCGGTGCGAGATCCCGAGTCCGAACGGAGCCATGTGTGTTGGTTGTGGCGTGTGTACCCGTGCCTGCCCCTTGAAAGCGATCCGAATGATGTAGAGCAAGCAAGTATGGAGCTAGAGGAGTTCTTCATGAAGAAAATCGCAGTAGGCGGAAAGGGCGGCAGTGGAAAGAGCTCTATGGTCGCCCTGCTGGCAAACGAGATACGCGAGAGAGGGTACCGAGTGTTAGTCGTCGACTCGGATGAATCAAACCCAGGGCTGTATCGAATGCTGGGCCTGGACAGGCGGCCTACGCCCCTTCTGGAGCTCGTGGGGGGGAAGAGCCGGGTGTTCGAGACGTTCTCAGAGGGATCGGACTCCCCGCCAACTTTGCTGACGCGAGAGGAGTTCCGACTGGCAGACATTCCCAGTGAATACATCGTGACCAGAGACGGCGTCGCGTTGGTCTGCGTCGGGAAGATCCTTCAGTCGCTTGAGGGGTGCGCCTGCCCGATGGGCGTGTTGAACCGGGAGTTTCTGGGAAGGCTGTCTCTCGGGAAAAACGAAGTGGCACTCATCGACATGGAGGCCGGTATCGAGCACTTCGGCAGGGGTGTTGAGACGAGCGTCGACAGCATGCTCATCGTGACCGAGCCCTCGCTGGATTCGCTGGAACTGGCTGAGAAGATGAATGCGTTGGCTGCTGAGGTGCAGATGGAGAACGTGTGGACGGTCCTCAACAACGTCGCGTCCGAGGAGCTCGACCTGAGATTGCGCGAGGAGCTGGAGAGGAGAGGTGTGGCTGTGATTGGATCGATCGGTTACGAGCCAGAGATTTTCCAGTCTGGCCTGGAGGGTCGCCCGATCCGTAGGAACGAGCTGAAGGCAGATATAGACGGCATACTGGACAAGCTGCTGTAGAGGGGGCGAGTGTGTGTTTAGCTACGGTCTATGTTGAAGAGGACGGCCAACAGGAAGAGGTGATGCGCGACGTGGCGTGGATCGAACCCAGGGGTGGGGGACTCCAGATGGTCACCCTGATAGGAGAAAGCAGGCTAGTTGAGGCGGAGATCAAGAGCATCAACCTGATGGATAGCTCAATCGTTCTGAGGCGAGTGATGGCCAAGACAGCCCCGGGGCCACCGGACGCCTAGGGGGCCAGAGGGGCACGGCAGCCACATCATCGTCTGCGTGATTTCTGGTTGCCCAGCTTGGCAGAGCGTCGGACCAAGGGATTGAGGGGGCTAAGCGGCCGACGTGAGTGTGGAGAGGAGAAGACAATGGCTGAGATGACCCACCCAGGGTTTGAGGACCGGTGCATTGTGTCCTGTGGGATGCTGCACCCGGAGATAACGCATCTGATGGAAACCGGCTTCATGAAACCCCGTCGGGTGCTGTTTACACCACCGGGGTTGCACGCCGTGCCGGACAAGCTGGAAGAGCACCTTCTCAGACGATTGGATCAGGCGAGGGAGTGGTGTCCCGACCACAAGATCATCGTGGCCTACGGGAAGAAGTGCTACACCAGCACCGATGAGCCACTCAAGCGGGTTGACTCGATCCTCGAGAACCACGGTGACGGGATCGTCCGCGTGCAGGGCGACTACGGGTACGATATGGTAGCGGACGTTGAGGATCGACAGCGCATCAGCGGGGGAAGAGAGAAGAAGGTGTTGTGGTTTACACCGGGCTGGCTTCGAAGCTGGAAGACGGTGTACCAGACGTACTTCGGCTGGGACGAGGCCGATGCGAACGCGAACTTCCCAGGGTTCTACGACAAGATCGTCGTGCTGGACAGCCTGGATTACGGCGACACATACATGGCCGAACACCCCGAGGAAATCCTGGAGCTGTTCGATTGGACAGGCCTGGAGGTGACGTTCGAGCCGGTCACGCTGGAGCGTTTCCAGCGACTGCTCGTGGAGAGCCTTGTCACAGCGGACAGGGCTCCTCACCACTGACTCGCGCTCAGCACATCAGTTTCGGTTTGGCCTTACATCACCGAGCAGGGGGCCAGTTTCCGCACGTGGGATCTGCATGTCGAGTGACGTCGAGAGCAACCGGGGGCGGGCGTAGACATGCTGTCGGCGGTAAAAAGCAGTCGGGGCAAGCTGGTGTGCTCAGAAGGGAAAGAAGATGGATATCTCAGACATTTCTCAGTGGTTCTGGCCCGGCCTCTCCTTCCTGCTGCTGATTCTCTTGCTTTGGACGCGATTCCGGCGGCGAGAGAAAGCGGAGCCGCCGGGGAGCTCCGCCTCGCGCTATGCGCGGATGGAGGCAGAGGACGCGCTCAAGGCAGCGTACGCTCAAGAGAAGAGAGTCGGCGTTCTCCGTGTCGAGGACTTGGCGCGCACGGTGGGTCTATCCGAAGCCCAGGCCAAGCAGGGGATGGAGGCCCTGCGGGATTTCGGATGGGTGAAAGAGGATGAGGAAGGCCGCAGGCGGCTGACCGAAGAGGGCAAGGTGCGCGCTCAAGACCTGATCCGCGCTCACCGGCTCTGGGAGCGGTATCTGGTGGACCGAGAGGGAATGCCCCTCGACGCGGTCCACGATGAAGCCCACCGCCGGGAGCACAGCACGACCCCGCAGGAGCTGGAGCGACTGGACGCGAAGTTGGGGTACCCGGCATGGGATCCCCACGGGCACGCGATTCCGGCTCCGAAGTGCGGAGTGCCGTCGTCGCCGGGCCGTCCGCTGTGGGAGGCGGCGGAATCAGGGGATCGCTTCCAGATCGTCTGCCTCGACGACGACTCACCTCCGTTGCTGGCGCAGCTGGTGGCGCTGGGGCTCAAGCCCGGCGTAGACATCGAAGTGGTGGACTGTCAAGGCGATCTCGTGAATGTGCGGGTCGACAGCAGGGTCATTCCGTTGGCCTCGGTCGCCGCGGACCACGTGTTTGTGGTGGCGGCACCCGCCTTGCCTCTGGAGCTGGGGAGACTCCCGGTGGGTGCTCGTGCACGGGTCGTGGAGGTCAAAGGGGGTGGGAAGCATCAGAGGCGCATGTTGGACATGGGCTTCGTCCCCGGCGCTGAGGTGACTGTAATGCGGAGAGCGTCCTTGGGCGACCCAATCGAGTATCGCGTCAAGGGCACGGGGGTGGCCATGCGCCGCACGGACGCGAACAGCGTCATGGTGGACGAGGTCGAGAGTGGATAAGGGGACAATCACGGTTGGTGTTGCAGGCAACCCCAACGTGGGGAAGAGTGTGATCTTCAATGCCCTGACCGGAAGCCGACAGCACGTGGGCAACTGGCCAGGCAAGACTGTGGAGCGGGCCCAGGGAACCTTCATCCACCAGGGTCGAGAGATTCGTCTGGTGGATCTGCCCGGCACCTACAGCCTGGCGGCGCAATCGCCCGAGGAGGTCATCGCCAGAGACTACATCCTCTCCGGCGAGCCAGACGTGGTGGTGGACGTCGTAGACGCCACCGCGCTGGAGCGGAACCTCAACCTGACACTGCAGATTCTGGAGCTGACCGACCAAGTGGTGATCGCCCTCAACTTGATGGACGAGGTCAAGCGAGGGGGATGGGAAATAGATGTCAAGAGGCTGGCGGCGGATCTGGGCGTGCCTGTGGTGCCCACCGTGGCCACAGAGGAGCAGGGGCTTCCCGAGCTGGTGGAGACGATCGTGGATGTGGCCGAGGGACGTCGCCGGCCCGAACCCGCAGCCGTCGAATATGGGGTGACCGTCGAAGGGTACATCGATACTCTGCAAGAGGACCTGCGCCAGATCGGCATCGAGGACCGAAGCCGCTGGGTGGCGGTCAAGCTCCTCGAGGACGACCCCGAGATCGTGGAGGCCTTCAAACAAGGGGACCTGACCGGTCTGGGGTTGACCGTTCCGTCGGTCCCTCCGGAGGCCTTGCAGACGGTCCTGCGGCAGGCTGTCCGCATGCGCGAGGAGATCCGGCCAGACGCCAAGGTGGAGATCATCCGTCGGCGCTATGAGTTCGCTCACGACGTGGTGCACCGGGTCGCCCGCCGCGTGAGGCGGGACAAGGAAAGCCTGACGGAGCGGATCGATCGGGTCGTGACCCACCGCATCTGGTCGTGGCCTATCACAGTGGCCGTATTCCTCGCCGTCTTCTGGATCACCATCCAGGGGGGCGAGATCGCCGGGGAATGGCTGGAGGCCGGCCTCTCCTGGTTGACGGGGATTGCCCGAGCCTGGCTGACGAGAATGCAGGCCCCGTGGTGGGTGATCGGCGCGCTGGTGGATGGGCTCCTCGTCGGGTTAGGAACGGTCGTGGCTGTCATGTTGCCACCCATGACCATCCTCTTCACCGTCTTCGCGCTGCTGGAGGATGTGGGTTTGTTGCCCCGGGTGGCGTTCAATCTGGACCGCCCTATGCAGGCGTTAGGATCTCAAGGGAAGCAGACGCTGACGTGGGGCATGTCATTTGGGTGCAACGTGACGGGGGTGATGGCCTCGCGGATCATTGAGAACAAGAAGGTCCGGTTGGCGGCCATCCTGACCAGCCCGCTGATCATCTGCAGCGGCGGCTACGGCGCGGGTGTGGCGCTGGTCATCGCTCTCTTCGGCGACCGGGCGCTTCCAGTTATGCTCTCACTGGTCGTGCTCAGCCTGGGGGCAGCTTCCGTGGCCACGCTGGTCCTGAACAGAACCCTCTTCCGGGGCGAGCCAGGAGGTTTTGTGCTGGAAATGCCTCCGTACCGCAAACCGAAGTGGGGACAGGTTGCATGGCGGGCGTTGGTGGACAGAGTAGCCCACACCATGTGGCGAGCGGTGGAGTTCGCAGGGCCCGCCTCGGTCCTGATCTGGGTCTTGGGCAACCTGCCGCCTGGGGCTCCCTTCGAACAGACGGCGGTCGGCTGGCTCGTGCGGACGTTGGCGCCGCCGGGCCGGATCTTCGGGCTGAGCGGCGAGATGATCACAGCTCTGCTGTTCACGCTGCCCGCCAAGGAGATCGTCATCCCCGCGCTGGCGATGACGTACGGACTTCAGACCACCCTGGTGGAATCTGAGAGGGTGCTGGACACCCTGCCTCAGGTATGGGGACCCCTGTCGTCGTACACGTTTGTGGTGTTCTTCATGCTCTACCTGCCCTGTCTGGTCACGCTCTGGGCCATCTGGAAGGAGACACGCAGTCTCAAATGGACGTTGATGGGGATCCTGGTGCCGCTGACGACAGCGAGTGTCATCACCTTCCTGGTCTATCAGGGGGGACAGCTGCTGGGGTTCCAGCCCTAGCGCGGGGCGCGCGCTGCTATGGGGGTGATGGCCAACGCTTGACAGCGACGGACCGAGTGAAGTATAATCCTCAGCGACGAGGGACAGCACGGTTCTGGCCAACAGCTCCGGCCTACGATTGACGTCGAACACCTCCGGCCCACGGAGTTGAGATTGGTCTGAACAACTGGTCGCAGAACGGCCTTTCGCCTGACCCGTGTTGTCGAAGCCCGTCGATGATGCGTCACCCTTCGGCGTGCTTCTCACCTACTGGCCGCTGAACCACACCAGGGTTTGCCGGACGGCGCCATGATTGACCGGGAGAAACCGACCGCCCCATTGGTCGTCGAGGGGCTCACGTTCCAGTACAGGGCACGGCCCGAGCCGGCAGTCCGTGACGTCTCCTTCGAGCTGAAGCAAGGTGAGTTGCTGCTGGTGGCTGGCACGAGTGGCTGCGGCAAGACCACCCTCATTCGCTGCATCAACGGTCTGATCCCGCGCAGCTACAAGGGCGAGTTGAGCGGTCAGGTGCTGGTGCACGGCCAAGACACGTCGCACATGCCGCTCTCGCGCCTCTCGCAGCACGTCGGCACGGTGCTGCAGGACCCCGAGCGGCAAATACTGGGCGCCCACGTCTTCACCGAGGTGGCGTTTGGCCTGGAGAATCTGGCGCTCCCGGAAGAAGAGATCCGCGAGCGGGTGGAAGAGACGCTCGACCGCCTGCGCATCTCCCACCTGCGAGACCGCGAGACATTCTACCTCTCGGGCGGCGAGAAGCAGAAAGTCAGCCTTGCGGGCGTCCTGGCGATGCGACCAGACATCCTCCTGCTGGACGAGCCTCTGGCCAGCCTCGATCCCGCCAGCGCTCAAGAAGCGCTGGCGCTCTTCCGCCGTCTGGCCGACGAAGGGATCAGCATTTTGCTGGTTGAGCACCGTGTGGAGGACGTGCTGGGAATCCATCCCGATCGAGTCCTCTTCATGGCCGACGGCAGGATCACGTACGCCGGCCCCACGGAGGGCCTGGCACAAGTCGTCGCGTACCGCCAGGTCAAGATGCCCGCGGCCGCCGTGATTGAGCATTCAGTAGAGGTCGACTTGCCCATCCTGGAGCCCGCGGTCAGCCCTAACGGACGCGAGCCTCTGGTCACCTTCAGGGACATCTCGTTTGCCTACGAGGGCGGGCCGGAAGTGATCCAAGACGTCGACTTGAGCATCCGTCAAGGAGACGTCATCGCTCTCCTCGGTGCCAATGGGGCCGGCAAGACGACGCTGGTCAAACACGCCATCGGATTGCTCAAGCCGAAGCGTGGAAGCGTGCTGGTCGAAGGGCGTGATACGAGGCAATTGAGCGTAGCGGAGATCGCCCACACGCTAGGCTACGTCTTCCAGAGTCCGAGTCATATGCTCTATGCGCCGACCGTGCGGGAGGAGCTCGCTTTTGGCCCGGAGAACGTGGGCTACGATGATGAGATGGTTGAGAGAGGAGTGGAGGAAGCGATCGACTCCCTCAACCTCCGGGGGCTAGAGGAGTACCCACCGCTATCGCTGTCGTTCGGCCAACAAAAGCGGGTCAGCATCGCGGCGATCCTGGCGATGCGATCCCGGATCCTGGTGATGGACGAGCCGACGGCAGGGCAGGACTACGGGAACTACATGGCGTTCATGGACTCGATCCTTCAGACACCGGGTTTCTCCGCCGTCCTCTTCATCACCCATGACCTCGACCTGGCGATCTGCTACGCGAATCGGGTCATCCTGATGCACGAGGGGCAGATTGCGGGCGACGGCCCACCGTCGGAGGTCCTGGCCGATTTCGACCTGTTGAGACGATGCCGGTTGGTGCCGACGTCACTGCTGAAGATCAACCTGGAGTACCTGCCGCGGACAGGACGCTTCATGTCGGCCGAGGCACTGGCCCAGGCTATCCGCGACGATCGTGGAGCGGAGAGCTCAGGAGACGCGACCTAGGAAGGAACACGCGAAAGATGGTGTACTGCGTGCAGCTGCCGTGCCGGGGGGAGGGGCAGAGCGCCTGCACGTTGATTGAAGGGCTAGCTTAGACTCTCACTAGACAAGGAGGTACGAAATGACTGTGCAGCCTGGAAGGAACCGAACTCTGGTCTGGTTCATCGTACTGGTCGTCTTCGTGGCGCTGTTGTTTCTGGCGAGCATCTTCACCGGCGGGCAGAGGATGAGCGGGCTGGCTACCTTCGCCGTCACGGCCATCGGTCTCATCCTGGTGTTCGGCGTGTATCTCGCCACGGCGGAGAACGACGCATGGGCCGTGGGCACGCGGGAGGTGGTCTATATGGCCATCGGTGCGGCGCTGTACGGGGTCCTCAATCTGATCTTCAACACCATACCGATGCCGTCTGTCAGCCAGGTAGCCCTGCGTCCCTCGGTTTGCATTCCGATCTTCTTCGGCTACGTCTTCGGGCCGGTGGTCGGGTTCTTCACTGGAGCGGTGGGCAACATCCTGGGTGATTTCTTGACGGGCTGGGGCGTCTTCCCCGCCTGGGACATCGGGAATGGACTGATGGGCATGGTGCCAGGTCTGGTGCTGCTGTTCGCCAGTAAGCGGCGGAGCCTGAATTTCCTGGTCATTGTGGTGGCGGTACTCATCGGCATCACGGCTGCCCTGATCTTGATCAACCCCGAGGTCCCGGGGCCGTGGACCGGTGAGCTGGAGAACTTCCGCCTATGGGCGTGGATCTTCATCATCGGTGGTGTGGTGGTCATCGCCAGCCGGTTCGTGCTGGAGCAGTTCAGCGTGGATCTGGCAGCAGTGAACCTGTGGGGTACGCTGGGCATCATCGTCGGCATCGGCTTCGCGTCCATCGCCGACATCTGGATCAACGGCTACAGCTTTGCCACAGCCATCATCGGTGAGTTCGCACCGGCCGCCGGCCCGAACATCATCAACTCGATGGTTCTCACGCCGATCCTGCTGGCTGCCTACGAGGCCGTCCAGGCGCGGACCGGCCGCTAGGGATCTGCTGCGTCTGCGCTGGCTGTTCTGGAGTGAGAGCGAGGGGCCTTACAGGGATGCGAACAGATCCGGCAGGAGCGGATGACGAGCGCAGGGACGTGATATGCTAATCGCCTGGCGCTACCGGGAACGGGATACGATCATCCAGCGCTTGGACCCTCGGGCGCGGATCATCTTCATGCTGGCGATGCTCTTCTCCATCATCCAGTTCTGGGATCTGCGCATTATGCTCGTCTTTCTGGGCATCGCGTTCCTTCAGTACGGGTTGGCGCGGCTGACGTGGCAGGAGACGCGCCGGGTCTGGATCCTGATCACCATCCTGATCTTCGTGATGACCACCCTGACGTTTATCACCGGGAGAGGTGGTGTGCACTACGCCTACCATGAAGAGCATTTGATCGCGCAGGTAGGGCCTCTCTCCCTCCCCATCGTCGGGTGGAAGCTGACGCTGAACGTCACGGCGGAGAAGACCATCTTCGCCCTAAGCCAGCTCTTTCGCATGTACGCCATCACCACGATGGCGATCACCATCCCCTACACGGTCAACCCCAGCCTATACGGTGTGACGTTCCGGGGGTTGGGCCTGCCGGACAAGTTCGCCTATGCGATGGATCTAGCCTTCCGTTTCGTGCCCACGCTGGGGCGTGACTTCACGCTGACGCTGGATGCGCAGCGTGCCCGGGGATATGAGGTGGAGAAGGTGTCAGGGGGCCTGATCGCCCAGATCCGCAAGCTTGCGCCACTGCTGGTGCCGGTGACGATCAACGCCATCGTCGGCGCCGAGGACATCATCGACGCAATGGATTTGCGAGCCTTCGGCGTCGGCCCGAGAACCTGGGTTCATCGTCTGAGCTACGACCGCCGAGACAAGGTCCTGATCGCGCTCGCCGTGCTTACACTTGCTGCATCGACGGCCCTGTCGATCCTGGGCTTCGGCGGTTTGTGGGTGCCGCAGGCACTGCTGCGCATGGCCACCGGCTGAGAGGCGATCCATTCACTTCCGCCGGTCGGACGGTGGTCCAAGGTCGGCCGGGGCGATACCGTCTTCCAGTAGCCAGCGACAGCGAGCTCACTCTCGCCAGTCACCCCCTGGAGAGGGCCGAGCGCTGCACAGCGGTCCTGTGGCGGGCGAGATCGAGGCGGACGACAATACGCTGCGGTGCGCCAGGCCCGCTCAGCGCGGGTGACGCCAGGCGCCGTCGGCGGTACCTAGGTGGACAACTTCCTGCCCTGGACCGACGGCCACGGCCCGCACCGCCAGATCCTCCAGCCCCGAGTCGAAGGACCGCCAGGATCCCGGATCGCCCTGCGCCACGCTCCGGTAGACCCCTCTGGCGGTCCCCGCATACACTACCTCCCCGCGCTCCGGGTCCACGATTACAGCATAGGCCGGCTGAGGAGAGGGCAATACCCGGCGCCACGTTCCCCCACCGTCCAGCGTCCGATAGACGCCTCCGAGGGAGGTGGCGGCAAAGGCGATCGACTCATCCTGGGGGTCCACGGCCACAGCGTAGAGCTCCCGGTGTCCCTCGACGATCCCGTCGCTGACGGCGGCCCAGGAACTCCCCCCTGAACTGCGCCCGGGCCGTCGGTACACGCCGTCGCCCCACGTGGCCGCATAGACAGCCTCGCCATCCGCCGTAATACTCACATCCGTGACCGTCAGCGACTCCAGCCCCCAGGCGCGCCAGGTGTCCCCGCCGTTTTCAGAGCGGTAGACCCCCTGCTGAGCGGTGCCCGCATAGAGAACGTCGGGGTCGGTGGGATCGACGACCACGCTGTAGACAAAGGCCCCCTCCAAGCCGTCGGACACGACGTCCCAGCCTCGGCCGCCGTCCTCGCTTCTCATCACTCCATCCCGCCACGCCGCGGCATAGACGGTGCCGCAGTCCTGGGGATGGACGGCGATGCCGAAGACATCCTCGTCCTGCAGCGCTGTCGCGGTCCAGCTCAGACCGGCATCGCCGCTCCAATACGCACCGCGACCAGCGCTCCCAAAGCCTGCATAGAGCAGATCAGGGGTCGCAGGGCAGACGGCCAGCGCGCGCACCTCTAGCCCTGCGGGAATTCCGGCCCCCTTCTGCCACGGGGACGCCCCGGCCATCGTATGTCTTGCAGTCGCGGTGACGACGCTGGGGAGGCCGTTGGGTCGGTAGCGCAACTCCACCGCGGTGCTCAGCACCTGCTCGCCGGAAGGGACCACGACGTCGTAGGCAAAGGTGCAGATCTCGTCAGGGGCGAGGACGCGGCACGCCTCAGGCAGCGTCAGCTCGCGGTCATCGCGGACCGCGCTCTCGAGAACGAAATCCGGTGCACCCCTGGAGCTGGTGTTGGTGACGGTCACGGTGACCCTGACGGGGTCCCCCTCCCGGGCACGCTCGGGCCCCCTGGCGGACGCGGCGATCCCGACGAGATCGAGGGCGGTCGTGACCGTGTCGCTGACCACCCGCCCCGCGCCCTGGCCCGAGACGGTGACGCTCCTGGTCAGCGGCCCGACGTCGTCTGCGCGGCTGAACCAGGTGTAGGCTTCACTATGAGACGTCCCAGCGGGAAGAATGCGCGGGAAGCTCCAAGAGATGTCGCCCAGAAGCGAATCAAGGACGCGCACCTCCTCGATGTCGACCCCTCCTGCATTGACGAGAGTCACAGTGTAAGTGGACTCGCCTCCGCGCACGGCGGTGGTGGGTACGACCGAGGGCTCGACGCGCAGGTCGGGCTTCAGCGCACCCACCACGGCGGCGGCGGTGTCGCTGACGACCTCGCCGGCTCCCCGGGCACGGACCGTCACCGTCCTAGTGAGGGGGAGCGACTCGCCCGATTGGATGGCCCAGGAGAAACGGCATCGCCGGGATGCCCCGACGGTGAGAGTGGGCGGGAACGACGGCGATAGATCGCCCTGGAGCGAGTCGGTGACGGTGATCGCCTCCAGGTCGACCTCCCCCACGTTCCTAACGCTCACCGTGTAGCTGACCGTCTCTCCCGGGACGATGGCTGCCGGGCTGATAACGGTGCTGACCTCAAGAGCGGCCTCCAAGATGTCGACGAGGAGCGCCGCCGTATCGCTGACGACCTCCCCAGGCGAAGCGGCGTAGACAGTCGCGGCCCCGCTCAGAGGATCGGAAGCGTGGGACGGGACGGCCCAGGCGAAGGTCTTGCCCCAGGACGCACCGGGGGGCAGGGTCAGCGGAAAGAAGGGGGACAAATCGCCCTGAAACGAATCGGTCACGGTGATGGGCCCGAAATCTACCTCGCCCACGTTGGAGGCGGTAATAGAGTAGATTACCTCGTGGCCCCGGGGGGCAGCCTCCGGTGTGACCCCCGCCCCGACGCCGACGGCAGGCCGGAGGAGATCCACTCGGCCCGCGGAGATAGCCCGGACGACCTCCCCGCCTCGCCCGGCCGAGACGGTGACGGTGTTCGTCAGAGGGTCGGGATCGCCCGGTCGCACGGTGTAAGCGAAGACCTCGCGTTGGGAGGCGCCGGCTTCGAGGCGGGGAACGAAGCTCGCGGAAAGGTCACCCAGCAAGGTATCGGAGACAGAGAGGATGTCCAGAGTGCCTCTTGTGGCCTGGTTCGACAGGGTCACAACGTATGTGACCACGTCCCCGGCCTGGGCAGTGACGACGCCGGGCCGGGTCTCGACGTACACGTCCTGCACTTGAGGCGGGGCCGGGGCGAAGAGCCGGAGCCCATAGGCGACCAACAGGCATCCCAGAAGGGCGGTGAGCACAAGGCCCACCGGGATCAGGATCTCAAGGAGGTCCCCTGTCGATCTATCGGTCTCCATCATTCCCGACTGCGCTCCGCTGAGGCTGTCCCCGGTGTCCGACGTGGGGCTTGATTAAGATTCCGACTTCGGCGCCCAGAACACACGTTGAGAACACGATGTGATCTGTCTAACGTCAAGGGCAGGCCCCAGATTCGGGCTATACCCGCCCGGCCCGTCCTCCACCTGCCGCGCACAAGTTGAGCTGCCAGGCACTCGTGGGAGCACCCAGCAGCTCTCCGATTGGGCAACGATCCTCGACGTGCCCGAGACTGTCATCCCCGAGCGCTCAACGCTGCAGCCGAATGGACGAGCCCGCGGCGAACTCAGCGCGCACGCCGCCACACACCGTCGGTGCTGCCAAGGTGGATGTAGTCGAAGCCGATGACGACAGAGCGGATCGCCAACTCCTCCAACCCCGCATCAAACGGCTCCCACGAGCCCACGTCGCCCAGCTCCTGGCTCCGCCGGACCCCCTCTCCCGTGCCGGCGTACACCACCCCGGTGCCCCCCGGCTCGACCGCCAGAGTGTACACCGGTGGAGAAGCGGAGAGCACCTGCTCCCACGTCCCTCCGCCGTCCATGCTGCGGTAGATGCCACCAGCAGCGGTGGCAGCTAAGATGGTCGCTTGGTCCTCCGGATCCATCGCGACGCCGTAGACGTCCTGGTGGACGCTCGGAATGCCGTTGTTGACAGCGGACCAGGCACCCCAGGAGGATCCGCGGCGTTCCCGTCGGTAGATCCCGTCGCCCCATGTCGCCGCAATCACGACTCGCCCATCAGCCGCGACGTCAAGCTGGGGCGCCGTCAACGGTTGGAGCCCCCAGCCACGCCAAGTGACTCCCGCGTCTTCGGAGCGGTAGACCCCGCGCTGGGCAGTGCCCGCGTAGAGGACATCGCGCTCGGTGGGATCGATGACCACGCTGTAGACGAAGGCTCTCTCCAGGCCATCCGACATCACGTCCCAGGTCCGCCCACCGTCGCCGCTCTTGATCACCCCGTCCCGCCACGCAGCGGCATAGACGGTGCCGCAGTCGCGGGGATCGACAGCGATGCCAAAGACCTCCTCGTCCCTGAGGCCCGTCGCCGACCACGTTTCTCCGGCGTCCACGCTACGGTAGACACCCATTCCGAGGCTGCCGAACCCGGCGTAGAGAACCCCGGGTTCGGAGGGGCAGATACCCAGGGTGCGCACCTGCACCTCGGTGGGGATCCCGGTGGCCTTCCGCCAGGGCGAGAGGACGACCAGCGTGTGTTCGGCGTCGGCGGTGACCACCCGTGTGAAGCCAGGGGCATAGCCCTCCACCAGGACAGTGTTCAAGAGCGGCGTGGGATCACCGGCGCCCGGTGTGTACACGTAGCTAATCTGGCAGCGATCCCCGCTGGCCAGCCGGTCCGTGCACGTCGTAGTGACCCCTTCGCTCCCGGGGTCCAGATTCTCCGTCAGACTATCGACAACCCTGTCCAGGACCAGGTCGGGCGCACCGTCAGAGCTGGTGTTGGCAATGTCGAGCGTGTATGTGACGTCCTGACCCTCGATCGCCTCCGCAGGGCCGCTCTTTTCGACGGTCATGGACAGCTGGAATATCTCCACCGTGTAGCTGGCGACCCCGACAATGACTTCACTGAGGCCTGCAGGACGGTACCGCACCTCGATCGCATTGGTGAACGAGCCCGCATCCGACGGAACGGAGGGCTGGTAGTTGAACGCGCAGACTTCGCCGCTCGGTATGACACGGCATCTGTCCGGGAGCTCTTCTGTCAGCCTGCCCTGGAAGTCAGTGACCCGGTCGAGCACCAGATCCGGGGCGCCGTCCGAGCCGGTGTTGGTAATCGTCACCGTGAAAGTGGCTTGCTCCCCGGCCTGGACCGATGGGGAGCCGGTCGCCGCGACCTCCAACCCGGCAATGGACAGGGTACTTGAGGCAACCCCCTCGACCTCCTCGCCCGCCCCGGAGGCAGAGACGGTCACCGTCCGATCCAGGGCACCGGCGGCGTCCGCGGGCACCGACCAGGCAAAGGTCCGAGTCTCGACCGCCCCCGCGGGCAAGGTGCGCGGAAACGAGCGGGAGATATCTCCCAGCTCGGAGTCACTGATCTGCACGTCCTCGAGGTCAATTCCCCCCGTGTTAGAGATGGTGACGGTCATGGTCACCGCGCCACCCAGGACGGCGGCCGGCGGGGTGACCGAGGCCTGCACCCGGAGAGCCGGCCTCGCAAGCCCAAGCCGAGCCACGGCGGTGCCGCTGACGACCTCCCCCGAGCCAGCGGCGTAGGCGGTAACCGTCCGATCCCGCGGCTCGGTCTGGTCGGTGGGGAACACCCACTCGAAGTCCTGAACCTGCGAGGTCCCCGCGGTCAACGTCGGCCCGAACGACGCCGACAAGTCCCCCAGCAGCGAGTCGGTGACGGTGATCACCCGCAGAGGCACATCCCCCACATTGGCGACCGAGACAGTGTACTTGACGGCTTCCCCAGGGGCGGCGGTCGCGGGATCGACCGCAGCGTCCACCTGAAGGACGGGCTTCAGGATCTCCACCTCAAGCCGGGCGGTATCGCTGTAGATCTTGTCGTCCGCCGCGGCGTACACCGTGACCGTGTTGGTGAGGGGGTCTGTATCAGTCGGCTGGACGACGCGGGTGAACATCTCTCGATCGGACGTGCCTTCAGCGAGATTCGATGCAAACGCCCCGGACAGGTCCCCAAGCAGGGAATCGGTAACCGTGATGATCTCCAAACCGTCTCGGACCTCGACGTTGTACATGGTGACCGTATAGGTAACCACGTCTCCGGCCCTCGCAGTGGTCGGATCCGCCACTGCCTCAAGCCTTATCTCGCCGGACTCGAGCGGTCGCAGCCGGAGGACGCCGAAGGCGAGGAGACCGACGACCGCACAAGCTACGATGGAGAGCAGCGCAATGATCTGGGGAATGCACCCCGCGCCCTCTGCCCTATCTCTCATCCACTCGCTCCACGCACCTATGGAATCGGGCTCGGTTCCGGGGTCGAGGTCGGTTCCGGCGTCGCCGTCGGCGCCGGGGTTGAGGTCGGCACAGGAGTCGCCGTCGGCGACGGAGTTGACGTGGGTGGAGGAGTTGATGTCGCCTCTGGGGTTGACGTCGGCGCTGGGGTTGACGTCGGCGCTGCAGTAGCCGCCGGTGGAGACGGAGAAGCGGTCTCCTCGGTAGGTTCGCCGGTCGGCGACGCAGCTGCTTCGACCGCGCCAGTAGGGGTGGGGGCGGCTATCTCAGTTGCCGCCGTGGTCGGCGCGGCCGTTCCAGTTGGTGAAGCCTCAGCCACCGCCCCGCACGTCTGCGCAACCTGAGGTTCCTCGTCCGGCTCGACCATCAACTCCCAGCAGGTGGTAAGCAGGATCGGTTCTGACGCGTCCGCACAAACGGCGCTGCCCTGTTCCACGAGCACACGCGTCGTCGCGCCAATGCGCTCGACCTGGATGCGTGCAGGGACCTCGGTCACGCGCACTGGGCAGGCGGACGTGACAAGCTGGTAGGACGGCTCCTGGGCCAGCAGCCGCAGCCTCCCCTCGCGCACCGAAATGGACAGGAGCGAGCCGTCCTCGGCAGGGCGGAGGTCCACGACCGCCCCCGGCATCAGCTCCAGGAGGCTGCCGTCGGCGGGACAGAGCCGTGCATTCCCATCCCCCTCGGCCTGCACCCGCAACTCTCCGTCGACCTCGATCTGGGTATTCAGCTGTGCCCATTCGGACGATCCCGATTCCTGGAGCTGCGCCGTCCCCCCACAGGGAACGAGCCGTAGATAGGCAGGCAGCGGGTCGGGGGCGGCGGGCTCGGCGCGCGTGCAGGCACCGAACATCGCCGCCAACAACACGAGCGCAAGCAGGCAGACGCCCCACAGGGGGGAACGAACAAGTAGTTCAACTGAACGGGGGTGTCGAGCCGCAGGGGTGCGCAGCTGCGCACTCGCCATGGCCTCCGGTCCCTCTCGTCGCGCAACGGTCAAGGTAGGAATGTCCTCTCACCGCCCCTTTACAGTCACCACGGGAAACAAACAGCAGCCAGAGACCCGCTTGGCGGCGCCACGGACGGCACCTGTGCAGATAAGGGAGATTGCGACATCTCTGGCCTGCACATGGCCCCCATTTTACGGCAGTGTAGCTGTTCTGACAAGTCTGCGATTAGCGTCAAGCAGTCAGGAAGGCCTGCGGCGCCGAGGTATGGCGCTTCGGATAGAGAGAGGCGAATAGCGAAGACAGCACGGGAGGACGGTGCAATCGCACTGCAGTGCTACCGTCATAGGGAACAGGAGGCCCCACGACGTTCGTGTTCAGTCTGGGAAGCAAGGAGATGCAGCGGGCACCAGCCCTGGGTGGCAGGCCCAGGGCTGGTGACGCACTGCCGTTAACCCTAGTCCTCCGGCAAGCTCTCCCAGCGACCTGCCAGCTTCTCCATCACCTGAGGGAGCGTGGTATACTCCATCTCGTCCATGGGCAGGCGATGGGGCTCGAACGGTCCGTGACTCCGCAGCTGATCGGCGATGGTGCCGCAGAGACGGCGGGCCTCATCGAAGCTGGGATCGTCGAACATGTCGCGCGGCCCGACCAGGCGCCCGCCAGCGATCTGGAAGCCCAGGGCGATTACCCGAGGGGGCCCGTCAAAGCGGCTCGGGGTCGCCTGGTCGACAGGCACGGGCATGAGGGGGCCGAAGTGGGATCCCCGCATCCAGCCCTCGACGATGTGAGGCTGGGCAAAGGGCTCCAGGACCTCACCAACCGCAGGGAACTGGCTCTGACAGCGCACGATGGCGACAGGGTCGTCCTTGCCGACGTAACGACCGGCGATGAGAGAGAGGCGCTGCGTGGAAGAGACGGCGGCGACCTCTCCGTTCTTCTTGGTCACCGCCTTGATGATGTAGCGCCCTGTCGCGCCGATGAAGACGAGGAGATCGTACAGCTCCCGCGGGGTGTCGAAGAAGATGCGCTTGCTCTGCTTGACGTCGTGGACCTCGAAGCGGAACCCATCGTGAAGGCTGGGTGCGATGACCAGTCCCGCGGTGTTGAACGGATCGGCGAAGATTTTGTAGAGCGGCAGGTTCCAGGCACCGGCCGAGGTCTTGTCGGCCATGAAGACGATCACCGGCTCCGCCTCCCGCTCGGTGAACGACATCTCGGCGACGCCGGGTCCCATGCCCTTCACGTTGCCGGAGAACGCATCCTCCAACAGGTCCTGCCCAGCACCGTAGAGCTTCAGTCGCCTGGCCACGTCGGTGCACGCCTTAAAGACGTCCCAGGCCAGGCCGTGGATGCCTTCATCGTCCTCCCCTCTCCGGTGGGTCATGATAAGCTCGAGGTCGTCACCGCAGGCCGTGACGTGGTAGTCGACGATGAGGTCGTCCCTCTGGGCGGCCAGGAGGCGATCGTCGGCCTCTTCGAGGAGCTCCTCGTGAATACTGGAGTGGCCCACGAAGCCACCCACGTCGGCCTTGATGACACTGAGGGTGATCTCGTTATCCATCATCTTTCCTCCTTCGTCGTGCTGACCGTCTATCGAAACTCATCATCCGCCAGTCCGGCTCTCGGCCAGCGCCTTCCTGGCGAGCCAGGTCTGATAGACACGCTCCGCTGCCGCCCGAGCTGCCTGAGCGAGCTCCTGTTCGGCCAACCAGCGTTCAGAGCAACAAGGACACTTCAGCTCAGAGTTGCCGCAGGCAGAGGCTCCACGAAGATCGCAGTCGACTTCACCTTGTTCACACAACCGATTCAGCCAGTCTACGAGCTGCGCCAGCAATGCGTCATGATTGGTGTAGTCCCGGGCGATCCTAAGCAGGTTCTGATTCCAGCTCAGACCAGCAGGGTCGAAGTCGATAGGGAGGTCGCGCCCTTCGATCTGGGAGGCCAGCCTTCTGGCCTTCTTCACGACATCGAGTGGACAATCGAGGTCTTCCATTGTCGGGTATCAGGGACACGGTTTTTCGAGCCCGACGTGACCCAGCTACACCAAACGGCGTGCCAGGTGGACAGGCGTCGGCGCAGCGGATGGATGGTCGCTGATAAGTATAGAATAGCACAAACACGGGTCAGCAACGGTTGGGTCGGGTTTGAAATCAGGTTGGCTTGAGTTGGATTACGTTTGAATTTGGTTGGGGAGCGGTTTGACAGGCAGCGCAGGGGAGCTGCGGCTCTGCAGCAGTTTCGTCGCCGCTCTGACAAAGGGAGTGGACGGCGGATAATCCGACCGACTGGGGCGTGCCGTATCGACGTGAAGACGCGGGCAAACCAGCGGACGGCGCGACGGTTCAGCGGTCAGATCGGGGTGGTATGGGGCGATCTGCACCGGCCGGAGGGTGTGAAGGGCCGCGGACCCTGGTCCGCAGCCCGCCAGCTCCCAACCGAAGCACTCGCCCCCACCACCTGCGGTCGTGGACCTCCGCGCCCACTACCGCGCCGCGCGCACGCAGAGAACGTCTGGCAGAAGGCAGACGGCAACGAGCTCCGCGGGTGGATCGTGGGGCGGGCAGGTTGCCCCGCCACGATGAGCAACGGGGTCAACTGCCCGGCGCGCGCACACCGTGCCCTACCCGACGAGATCCACGCTGAGTGTTCGAGCTTCGCAGCGAACGTGAGCTGCCTACTTCCCCTCCTGGCTGGGCAGGAAGCGGTTCACGGTGGTCCCACACTCGGGGCACTTGCCCTTGGCCATACGACGACCGCTCTCCGTCTTGACCACCTCGCCGTCCTTGATCATTCGTTTTTCGCGGCACTTGACGCAGTATCCTTCGAACTCCATCGCGAATCCTCCTTGGGATAGACCGGCGGCAGATGGACCTTCCATCTGCTGCGCTAGTAAACAACGCGCCACAGCTGATCGCGATCGTGTCCAGATCGCTCAGCTGCGGCGATAGTCGATCGGCGGCCAGGTCTGCACCCGTCTACGTGCTCCCCAGGCAGAACCCCCTGAAGGGCAGCCCGCGCGGCGCATTGCTCGGCCGTGCGACATGAGCCGCCACGACGAGCAGAGTATACCCGACCCGGCTACCCTGTCAAGCCCAGGTTCGCCGACCTCTCCGCCTCCCAGAGAGCCTCCGGAACCAAGTTGGGCAGGTCTCTCCGACGGAAGACCGGGAGCGACACCTCCCCAGGCTGACCACCGCGAACACCTGGAAACGGACGCCCGTCCTCTTCGGCAGCCGTTCACTTCCCGATCGACATCCCGGTCGGGTCAATCTCCTCACGCAGCAACCTCAGCTCCTCCTCTGTGGGAGGTTCAGTGACATCCACCTCGCCGGGGATTTCGATGTGGAAGGAGCTGTTCTCTCTGACGTCCTCCACGCTGACCCCGGGATGGAGCGCCACGAGCTTCATCTTCTTCGTCTCCTCATCGAAGCCATAGACGCCCAGCTGGGTGATCACTCGATGAGGTCCGCTCCCCGCCGGGAGCCCGGCTCGTTCCCGCGCTCCGGGCCCATCGAGGTAGCCTGGAGTGGTGATGAAGTCCACCTGCTCCACGAAGCGCCTCTTGTCCTGCCCCATGATGAGAATCGTGCGGTGGCAGAAGGATCCCACATCGTTGGCCCCTCCACTTCCGGGGAAGCGAACCGTGGGACGCTGCCAGTCTCCGATGACCGTGGTGTTGATGTTCCCGTACACGTCTATCTGGGCCGCGCCCAGGAAGCCGTAGTCCAGATAGCCGGCCTGGGATACGGACATGGAGTCGTGCATGCTCGACGCCGCCACCGCCCGATGGAACGTTCGGGAATCACCGACGGAGATAGGCAGGACCCGCATCTCCGGGCCTATGCCTCCGGCCTCGAAGACAATCAGGAGGCCCGGAGCGTGGGTCTTCTGGGCCAGCATGGACGCGACCATGGGCAGCCCGGTGCCCACAAAGACGGAGCGCCTGTCCTCCAGCATCTTGGATGCGACGCACGCGAGAAGCTCCCTCGAATTGTACTCTGTCGCCTGTTCAGCCATTGATGCACTCCTACTCCTATAGGTCACTCGTACCGCAGCTTCAGGCTGCTCGCGAAGGGCAAGAACCCGTCTAGTCCTCGTCCAGCCAGGGAGCCTGGACCCGCTCCCGGTACTGCTCCACCCTCTTCAAGGTGTTAAGCTTGGCAACCCCACCGACGAGCGCCAGGTACTCCTCGAAATCCTCAACGCCGTGGACGTACCTGTCGAGATACTCCTCCACCCCCTCACGCGTCCTCGAGAGCCGCAGCCACTCGCCGATATGCTCCTCATCGAAGAAGTAAAGGTAGGGCATCTCCGTTGGATGGGCACCGTAGGGCACCTCGCACACTGCATCTACAAGGAAGAACGGGATGACGGTGTCCTGCGGCTTGGCCCTGATGGCGTCGTTGTCCACGATTTCCTCGGTGGTGACGAGGACCCTTCGGGCAGCCCTGGCCAGCTCGAAGTCCTCGACCAGAATGCCGTCGATCTGGGCATTGCCGTACACGTCACACCGAGGGACGTGAAACATCGCCACGTCGGGGTACGCAGCAGGGATGAGGCAGACGGGTTTCCCGCTCCAGGGATCCTTCACGACCTTACAGGCACTCTTCTTGAGTGTATCGGTGCCAAGCATGTTCCGCGAGACGACGAAGGGCACCCCCATCATCCCGGCGAGGAAGCGCCACTGGTAGCCAGCGTTTGAGATCTCTGCCACCACCTCGCACTCGCCGCTCTCGACAGCCCTCCTGCCCGCCGGGGAGAGGCCCCTGAGCTCGTGGCCAAAGGCGTAGGCCACCTCGACTTTGCTCACGCAGCCTGCGCCGATAAGAACATCGATGTCGTGGACCGCGGTCTTGCCCGCCATGATCAGGTTCCGCCTCTTCTGGCGGATGATCTCATAGAGCAAGGCCATGGGAACCCGGATATGGCCAAAGCCGCCGAAGGCTATGAAGTCTCCGTCGTGGACGAATTGGCTCACGGCGTCCTCGACGCTCATTTGCTTATCTCGCAGATCCCGGGGTTTGTTCTCCAGAATCCACTTCCGATTCTCATCGGGATCGTGCCAACCGACGAGCTCGCCCTCACCTTCCAGCAGGATCTCCATACTTACCCCTCCTCGTCAATGTCTCAACGACGAAACCACTCACTAACCCAAGGACGACAACCCTGGGGAACTGGAACTGGGTTTGGGATTGTCAGGCCAAGCAGAAAGCGGCTGCCCTGCCGTCTCAGGATCAGCCGCCTCTCAGGTCTCGAAGAAGGTCGCCTCCGCCGCGAAGTAGTGGGTTGACAACACGCTTTCGAAAAAAGTATATCACACAGCAACTCTCACGTCAAGGAAAGTTGGCGCGAGCCGTCCCCGGCCGCTCCTTCCCGGCAGCGACAGGCGGCCAGGCCCACGATCTGACGTTTCCCGATGCCGGTCAGCGGCGAAAGCCATCAGGTGGCCCTCCAGCGCGCGGAGGCGGGCAGAGCGGCAGTCGTCGATGCCGCTGGAGATGCCCGGCTGGAGAGGGAGAAGCTGCACCTGCCCCAAGCGACAGGCGACCCAGCGGCCGAGGTGCACAAGCTCGAGCGTCTTGACTACGAGGGCCGGTTTCGGATGGCCTGGAGAATCACGCGTATCCCCTGGATCAACCTGCCGTTCAGACACTCCAGAAGGCCGCGAAGCACCTCTGGCGTAACGCCACCGCCGGCCTGCAGGAGCCACATGCGAAGCGGCATCTCCTCCAACATTTCCTGCGCCCGACGCGCCATCGGGCTGTCGGGATCTTCGCTTATAGCGGTGCTCGCCTGGCGTCGCATGACTATACGCAGAAGCC
>JAWLCP010000034.1:0-27913 GCA_041687115.1 Anaerolineae bacterium | reverse complement strand
CCAGGATGCCTTCAACCCGATCAAGGGCTCCATCCCGGCCCGGACGGATGCGGACCGGGAGCTGTACGATGTCTACCTGAACTCGGCGATGGACGACTTCGCATCGGATCAGATCGCGCCTAGCTTGGCCCACGGCGCTGCAGCATCGGAGGGCTGGGTGACGGCCGTCAACGATGTGATGACGCTGTTCGTCAGCGACTTGGACGTCGCGGCGGCTCAGGACGGACTGGCGCAGGCCTGCGTGGACGCCGGGGTCTGCCAGTAGCTGATTACGGAGACCGGGTTTCTGGGAGCTCTGCTCCGTAGAGACCCGGTCTCCTCCCTACGCGCGGCGCGTACCCAAGGACGGCCGCACTTGTCCCGACAATCGGAGGTGATTCATCTATGGCCCACGCACGCCGTGAGCGCTGGATCGCTTTCTTGATGGTCCTGCCATCCATGATCTTGATCGCCGTGTTCGTCTACGGGTTTATCGGTTGGACGACGACGGTTTCCTTGTCCAGATGGGATGGTGTCACGCCCGATTACGAGTGGGCCGGGCTGGACAACTTCAAGCGGCTCTTCGCCGGAGGGGGCGTAGCGGCCAAGCGTTTTTCCATTGACCTCTGGAACACGTTCTTCTTTACCATTCTCTTTCTGCTGCTCTGTGTTGCCTTTGGGCTCCTCCTGGCAGTCCTGCTCGATCAGAACGTCAAGGGGGAGGGCATCTTCCGCACCATCTATCTCTTCCCCATGTCGCTATCTTTCGTGGTGACGGGCGTGGTTTGGCAGTGGGTTTTCGCCCCCGGAGCCGGCGAGCGTCTGCGTGGCGTCAACGCCTTGTTTCACACGCTAGGCCTCGACGCGTTTCGCTGGCGCTGGTATACCGACACACGCTCGATAGGGCCGTTTCACGTGGCGCTGATCCCTGTCGTCATCGCCGCTGCCTGGCAGATGACCGGCTATACCATGGCCATGTATCTGGCGGGTCTGCGTGCCATTCCCGAGGAGTTGCGAGAAGCGGCCCGGGTGGACGGTGCCAGCGAGTTCGCCCTGTACAGGCGCATCATCTTGCCCCTGCTCCGACCGATTACGCTCAGTGCCTTGATCGTCCTGGGCCACATCTCGCTGAAGATCTTCGACCTGGTCTACACGATGACGGGCAAGGGCCCCGGCTTCGTCACCGACGTGCCGGGCATCTTCATGTTCGAGACGACCTTCCAGGGCAATCACTACAGCCAGGGCGCCGCGATCTCTATGATCATGCTGCTCATGGTCGCTCTGGTGATCGTTCCGTATCTTGTGTTCAGCCTGCGACGGGAGGTGGAGCTGTGACCCGGCGTTTTGATCCTGCGCGGCTTGCCATCTACGTGCTCCTGGTTCTCTTCGGTATTCTCTTTCTCGTTCCTGTCTACGTCATGCTGTCAACTTCACTCAAGACCTTTGCCGAGGTTCAAGATCTATCCAGGTTGTGGGGCCTGCCTCACAACGTCACCCTGGAGAGCTTCTCCGCTGCCTGGTCGGGTATCCCAGAGAAGGGCGTGCGTGGCCTGTCGCGCAACCTGCTCAACAGCGTGAATCTCACCATACCCGCCACCATCATATCTGCTATGCTGGGTTCACTCAACGGGTACGTGTTGTCCAAGTGGAAGTTCCGAGGCGCCGATGTCGTCTTTCCGCTGATGCTGTTCGGCATGTTCATTCCCTATCAGAGCGTTTTGATTCCGCTGACCCAGACGCTGTCCGCCATTGGCCTTGGAGGAACACTCTGGGGCCTCGTCCTGGTCCACGTCGTGTACGGGATTCCCATTACTACCCTCATCTTCCGCAACTACTATGCGGAAATACCCAACGCGATGTTGGAGGCCGCTCGCATTGACGGCGCCGGGATCTTGGACGCCTACTGGCGGGTGGTGTTCCCGCTCTCCCTGCCCGGGTTCGTGGTCGTCATTATCTGGCAGTTCACCAACATCTGGAACGACTTCCTTTTCGCCGTCTCCATCCTGCAGAGGCCGGCCCTCCAGCCCATCACCGTGGCGTTACAGAACCTGTCTGGAAGCCAGATCAAGGAATGGAACATGGTCATGGCTGGCGCAATCCTGGCAGCCTTGCCGACGCTGCTCATCTACGTCATCACCGGGCGTTACTTCGTGCGAGGATTGCTGGCTGGGTCGGTGAAGGGGTAGCTCTTACCGGAGAGCGGGATGAGCAGATCGCTCGGGCGGGGGGGGGCTGATCGATACCAGGTTGGTGACCACGGTGGAGACCTTCCCGCTGGAGGCAGCCGACGAGGCGCTGTTGGCCCTCAAGCGCAGCAAGCTTGACGGGTCAGGCGTGTTGACTGTAGACTAGCAGTCTGGGGTCACAAGCCTGTATCCTCTGCGCCCGTCACGTTCAACAGATGCGCGGGAGCAGCTCCCCGAGCGGCATGTCCACCACGCGGCGCCCCCCGATGCCTGTGCGAGCCAGAACCATCCCCGGATGCTCCTCTGTGACAACGCCAATCCGAGCCGCGTTCTCTCCCAGGGGATGCGCCCGCAGTGCCAACAGTGCTGCCTCCGCCTCCTCCGGCGGCACGAAGACGACCATCTTCCCCTCGTTGGCTACGGTCAATGGATCGAATCCCATCATCTCGCAGGCTGCCGCCACCGCAGGACGGACGGGCACCACGCCCTCCTCAATCTCGATCCCCACCCCAGACGTCCCTGCCAGCTCGTTGAGCGCCGCCGCCAACCCTCCCCGGGTGGGATCGCGCAGACAGTGGACGTGAGGGACGGCCGCCAGCAACGACTCCACCACACCGTTCAGCGCTGCACTGTCGGAGATCAGGTCAGTCTCGAACGTCAGTCCCTCTCGCTTGCTCAGTACCGCGATACCGTGGTCTCCCACGGTCCCGCTGAGAAGCACCACGTCTCCGGGCTCCGCGCGATCAGGACCGATCACCACGCCATCGGGTACCACTCCCACGCCGGCCGTGGTAATGTACATGCCGTCGCCATGCCCTTTCTCCACCACCTTCGTGTCCCCCGCCACCACCTGGACCCTGGCCCCGTGGGCCGCCGCTGCCATCGATCGGATCACCTGCTCCAGCGTCGCCATCGCCAGCCCCTCCTCCAGGATGAAAGCCGCGGTGAGCCAGAGCGGGCGGGCGCCGCTCATTGCTACGTCGTTGACCGTGCCGTGGACGGCCAGTGAGCCGATGTCGCCCCCCGGGAAGATCAAGGGCCGGACTGTGAAAGAGTCCGTGGACATCGCGAATCGCGGATTGCGATCTGTCGCTTCGATGACGGCCGAGTCGGCCATCTGGCGCAGATAGGCGTTGTCCAGCGGGGTCGCGAACACCTCGCGGATTAGATCGTTCATCATCTTGCCACCTGCACCGTGGGCCAGGCGAATGACTTCTTCCATCGAGCTACCTCATCCTTTCACGCGAAGGTTCGCCTCTTCATCTCCTCTTACGACGCCTGCTCGGCCGCCACGTCCGCTCCGCGGCTCCGCAAGTTCGCGAGACCTCAAGACCGTCGTTCCCCGTATCGGTAGTAGGCCGCGCACGCCCCCTCGGCGCTTACCATACAAGGGCCAATCGGGTTCTGCGGTGTGCAGGCCTTCGCGAAGAGGGCACACTCAGGCGGGGGAAGCACGCCGCGCAGGACATCTCCGCAGCGACAGCCCGGCGGCTCGCGAGCCGGAGGAACCTCTACCGAGAACCGACCAGCGGCGTCGAAGCTACCGTACGTATCTCGCAGCTCTAGGCCGCTCCGGGAGATCGTCCCGAAACCGCGCCATTCGGCGTCGACGACCTCGAACACCTGCCCGATCGCCTGCTGTGCAGAGGGGTTTCCTCCCCCCTTCACGCTGCGGGCGTAGGTGTTGTCGACTCTGGGATCACCCTCCTCTGCCATCGTGACCAGCGCCAGAATTGCTCGTAGGAGGTCCACCGGCTCGAAGCCGGCGATGGCACACGGCATTCCGTAGTCATCAGGCAGGAAGCGCCAGGCGTCGGCCCCGATGACGGTGGTGACGTGACCGGGACCAATGACGCCGTCCAGCGCAACTTCGGCAGCGTCCAGGATGGCGAGCGTGGCCGGCGGGGTCAATTTGTGTGTGCTGAACACGGAGAAGTTCTCCAGGCCCTCCGCCTCCGCTCTCAGCACCGCCGAGGCGACCATGGGCGCGGTGGTCTCGAACCCCACACCCAGAAACACCACCGGTCGGTCACCGTTCTGACGCGCGATCTGCAGCGCATCCAGAGGGGAGTAGACCACCCGCACGTCGGCCCCTTCGGCCTTGGCCTGAGCGAGGGATGTGCGGCTGCCCGGTACGCGGATCATATCCCCAAACGTGGTCAGGATGACCTTCGGCACCCGCGCCAGCGCGATCGCCTGATCGAGGTCGGTGGCGGAAGTGACACACACCGGGCAGCCTGGACCGGAGCGCAGATCGACCGTCTCTGGCAGGAGCGACGGCACGCCAAACCGGAGGATCGCGTGTGTGTGCCCACCGCAGAACTCCATCAGCCGTACCGGACGCGTCGATCGGGCGCGGATAGCCTCGGCGACGGCGCGGGCCGCCTCTGGATCTCGGAATCTATCGCTCAGTCTCATCTCTTGCTCTTCACCGCCGCGATGACCGCCTGACCCAGCGAGAGCCCGCCGTCGTTGGGCGGCACCAGATGATGGGTGTAGACGTTGAAGCCGCTCGTTCGTAGGAGGGGCAACACTCGTTCCAGCAAGGCGACGTTCTGAAAGACCCCGCCCGACAGCGCGACCTCGTTCAACCCGCTCTCCTCACGCAGATGGATGCACACGTCGTGGATCATCGCTGCCACACCGTTATGAAACTTGGCGGCGATGACGCCGGGTGGGACGCCGGCCTTCACGTCGGCAACAACCCCGCGGATCACCGGCCCTGAATCGATCGCCGTGCCCAGGCCGAATTCATAGCCTTCCCGCACGCCCTCGTCCACCAGCGTCTCAAGCTCGATCGCCGCCTGGGCCTCGTAGTTGATCTCCTGCCGCACGCCTGCCAGGGAGGAGACGGCGTCGAAGAGACGCCCACTGCTCGACGTGGGTACCGTGTTCACGCCCCGCTCCAGCTGCCGCGCCAGGATCATCCGCTCTTCAGGGAAAGTCGCTGCCACCGGCGGCAGGTTCGGGCCCCATTCCACGCCGGCGGCCCACAAGTATGCCAGCGCGATGCGGTAAGGGCGCCGGATGGCAGCATCGCCGCCCGGCAGCGGCACGTACTTGAGATGAGCTGCCCGGCGGAACGAGCCGTAGTCCATCGTGAGGAACTCGCCCCCCCAGATCGCGCCGTCGGTGCCGTATCCGGTGCCGTCGAAGGCCACCCCTATAATTGGGCGCTCGCCCGTCAGACCGTGCTCCGCCATACACGACGCCACCTGGGCGTGGTGATGCTGGATCTCGATCAGTGTCAAGCTGGATGACTTGACTCCCAGGACTTGGGTAGACCCGGAGGTGAGCCGGTGAGCGTACTTCGAGGCCAGATAGCCAGGGTGCATGTCGCAGCCGATGACCTTCGGTTCGATGCGAAACGTCCGGGCCAGCTGCTCCACCATTTGCTCGAAGAAGCGCAGCGTCTCGTAGTTCTCCATGTCGCCCACATGCTGGCTGAGGAACGCGTACCGATCGCGGGTGAGACAGAACGTGTTCTTCAACTCCGCACCCACACCCAGAACCTGGTCCACGGCGAAGGGGAGATGGACAGGGTAGGGCGCGTACCCCCGAGACCGACGGACCGGCAGCTCCTTTCCCTCGAAGATCCGTGTGACGCTGTCGTCACACCGGGCGTGAATCTTCCGATCGTGCAGCAGGAAGGCGTCTGCCAGGTCGCCCAGTCGGGTCATCGCCTCCTGATTCCTCGTCGCGATGGGCTCCTCTGAGTAGTTGCCGGACGTCATCACCAGCGCCGGGGGATACCCGTCATCGGGTTCTAACAAGAGATAATGGAGCGGCGTGTATGGGAGCATGACTCCCAGATCCTCGTTCCCTGGTGCCACGGACGGGGCGATCGAGCTGTCGCGGCGCTCGCGCAGGAGCACAATCGGCCGCTCACGGGAGGTCAGGAGCTCCTGCTCCTCTCGTCCGACCTGACAGAACTGCTGGGCCGCGTTGAGGTCAAACGCCATCAGCGCGAAGGGCTTATCGACGCGGCCCTTACGGGCTCTTAGCTCATCTACCGCCTCGGCATTCGTGGCATCGCAAGCGAGATGGAACCCTCCTAAACCCTTCACGGCGACGATCGCCCCGGATTCCAACAGCTCGCGTGTCTCCCGTATGGCATCTTCTGCTTTGCTCTGCACGTCGGACTCTCGCCCTCTGACCAGCCAGACACGCGGGCCGCACACCGGGCAGGCGTTCGGCTGAGCGTGAAAGCGCCGATCCGTAGGGTCGTCGTACTCCCTCTGGCATTCAGGGCACATCCTGAAGGGCGCCATCGTCGTTTCGGGTCGATCGTAGGGGATATCCTTGATGATGGTGAAGCGCGGGCCGCAGTTGGTGCAGTTGATGAACGGATAGCGGTAGCGGCGATCCTTGGGATCGAAGAGCTCTTGAAGGCAATCGTCGCACACCGCGATGTCCGGCGATATCGGCTGGAAATCCCCCGGCTTCGCTTCAGAATGGCGGATGGCGAAACCGTCGGGGTTCGGAAGGTGCGTAGATGAGGCCCCGATCTCGGTCACACTGATCTTCTCGATGCGAGCCAGGGGGGGCGCATCGGACTCCAGGCGCTTCACAAAGCTCTCCAGTGCCTTTGCTGGCCCGACAGCCTCGATCTCCACCCCCGAGGAGCTGTTTAGCACCCATCCGCGCAACTCAAGTCCCACGGCTAGATTGTAGACGAATGGACGAAAACCGACGCCCTGGACGACGCCTGTAATGTGAATGTGTCGGGCGGACAATTGTGATCCGTTCATGGAGTTGTCAATCCGGCCAATAAAATATATCGTCTTCTCTATTATAACCGGGTTCCTCCGCCTTGTCTATCGCAAGGCCCGGTGACGCGAAAAGCAAGGGCGCGTCAAGCGCGCCCTGATCGAGGTCACTTCACCTGCCGGTTCGCCTCCAAGATTATAACACCCGGCCCCACGTGCGTCAACGGAACAGGGGCCGCGACAGCGGTCTCCTCGCGTGGTGCATCTCCGTCTGCGCAGCCTGAACCAGCATCAAACTCTGAGATCCGCGAATCTTCTTGACTTCTGAGGGGGCTGGTGTATCGTATACCTCCAGCCTCAGTAACGACACGGCTGCTCACCCTGGACCCATCGCGCTCGGGCTGGATCTGAAGCACATGAAGAGGGGGGTGCTACCTCGTGGCAGCGGTCCTGAATCCAAAGGACTGTCTTGAGATGAAGACCTTGAGGTGTTGAGATGAAACGATCAGAGCTTCCCATGGCTGAAGGTGTTCTATTCACCGATCAGTACCAGCTCACCATGGCCCATCTCTATTATCGGATGGGCCTTCACGAGAAGCTGGTCCAATTCGACCATTTCTTTCGCCATCACCCCGCCTACGACGGTCACAGCGCTGGCTACTGTATAAACGCCGGGCTGGAGTGGCTCCTCGACTGGATGGAGTGGGCGCGGTTCGGGGAAGGGGAGGTCGAGTATCTCCGCGGGCAGACCGGGCAGACCGGCAACCGGCTGTTTGAGGATGATTTCTTGGAGTGGCTGCGGCATGATGGCTCATTCGGGGGGATCACGATGCGGGCCATCCCGGAGGGCCGCGTGGTCCATCCGAACGTCCCCCTAACGGTGGTCCAGGGCCCTCTGGCAATGGCTCAGATCCTCGAGACCTCCCTTCTCAATCATCTCAACTACCAGACGCTCATCGCCACCAAGGCCTCTCGGATCCACAGCAGTACGCAGGGACGGCTGTTGCTGGAGTTCGGTCTCCGTAGGGCACACGAAAGAGGAGCGAACGCCGGTGCTCGGGCTGCCCTCATCGGTGGCGCCGACTTCACCTCCAACGTCGGGGCCTCCGCCATTCTCGGCTACCCGCCCAAAGGGACCCACGCCCACAGCATGGTCCAGGTCTTCATGGGCCTGGGCGAGGGGGAGTTGGCGGCGTTCCAGGCCTATGCGGACGTCTATCCTGACGACTGTCTTCTTCTCGTCGACACCATCGATACGTTGGAGAGCGGCATTCCCAACGCCATCAAGGT
Source organism: Anaerolineae bacterium (assembly GCA_041687115.1). Taxonomy (GTDB): domain Bacteria; phylum Chloroflexota; class Anaerolineae; order B4-G1; family B4-G1; genus SKLM01. The sequence continues at coordinate 19,749 of JAWLCP010000034.1, read as the reverse complement.
CTTTGAGGAGTTGCGGCGAAAGGGCCACCAGCCGATCGGCATTCGGCTCGACTCCGGTGACCTGGCCTATCTAAGCATCCAGGCCGCCCGGATGTTGAACCAGGCCGGCTTCCCGGATACCTCGATTGTGCTGTCCAGCAACCTCGATGAATTGCACATCTGGCAGATTATTACGCAGATTCAGGAGGAGGCGCCGCGCTATGGCGTTGACGCGGATCATCTTATCGGACGGCTCGTTTACGGCGTAGGGACGCGCTTGATCACGTCCTGGGGTGAACCAGCTCTTGGCGGCGTCTATAAGCTGGTTGCTGTGCGCGACGGAGGCGAGTGGGCGCCGGCCATCAAGGTTTCAGAGTCTGCAGCCAAGACCCCTAATCCCGGGCACAAACACGTATGGCGCATCTACGACAGCCGTGGAAAGGCCACAGCGGATCTGCTCAGTCTCGACGATGAGGATCCGCGAGAGATGCAGGAGCTGGTGCTCCACCACCCGACAGAGCACGCAGTCCAACGCACGCTCACCCAGGATGACATAGAGGAGATCGAACCCCTCCTGGTGGATGTGCTGGATGAAGGTGAACTCGTCTACGATCGACCCTCGATCGAGGAGATGCGCGAGCGCCGCAAGGCCGACATCGACCGGTTGGATCCAGGGGTGAAGCGTCTCATTAACCCTCACATCTATCACGTTTCTCTCACGCAGCGGCTGTGGGATCTCAAACAGGAGCTGGTCCACTTGGCCTTGAAGGGTCAAAGCGCGTAGTTTAACTCTTTCGTAACGCAGGTGAAACCCTCCCGGTCAACCGAGTAGGGTATACTTGGGGTCAGCAGTGCCTGGGAGTCGACCGTCCCGCCCCGGTGGGCTTCCAGGTACTTGCTTTGTCTCCTCCGTTTCCGGTTCCCTCTCTTGCTCGGCACCTGTTTATCTGCTACCATTCGTTCCAATGAGCGATCAACTTGAAGGCTCTGTGGAGCGTGTCACCTACTACAACGAGGAGAGTGGCTACTCCGTCATTCGCCTCAACGTCAAGGGGCGCTCTGACCTGGTTACCGTCGTCGGGAACCTCCCAGAGGTTCAGCCCGGCGAGAGCCTGCGCCTCGAGGGTCATTGGACGACCCATCCCCAGTACGGTCGACAGTTCAGCGCGGAATGGTGCAAGCAGATCTTGCCCGCCACCGTCGAGGGCATCAAGGCTTATCTCGGCTCGGGGATGATCAAGGGTGTCGGACCGGTCACCGCCAAGCGGATCGTTCAGCGCTTCGGCGTCGACACACTTCGGGTGCTTGACGAGGACCCACAGCAGCTGCGCCAGGCAGTGGGGGTGGGCCCCAAGAGGGCCGCTGCCGTCGCCGAGGCCTGGGAGGAGCAGAAGCGCATCCGTGAGGTGATGATGTTCCTTCAAAGCCATGGGGTCTCCACCAACCTGGCGGTCAAGATCTACAAGACCTACGGTGACGATGCATTGCAGGTGGTGCAACAGGATCCCTACCGCCTTGCCCGCGACATCTGGGGTGTTGGCTTCAAGACGGCTGACAAGGTGGCGCAGGATCTGGGCTTACCCCACGATGCACCTTCGCGCGTTCAGGCTGGTGTTGCCTACACGCTGAGCCAGCTGGCCAATGAGGGCCACGTCTACGTACCGGAGGAGGAGTTGGTGAGCGAGGCAGCGCCACTCCTCGAGGTGGAGGCAGATCTTATCAGAGAGGCTATCAGGGAGCTCGACGTCGACCGGGTTGTCGAGCGGGAGACACTGATCTATCCGTCGCTGAACCACACGATCACCCCCCAGGTTCGTGAGGAGAGGGCCGTTTATCTTGCCCCCTTCTACTACGGAGAGGTTGGCGTCACCAACCGGCTTCGGGAACTACTTGACGGCCCCGGCACGCGCCTGGCGCCGTTCCGTAGCATCGATTGGGAGGCACTGCTGTCTCAAGTCACCCGCGATTCCGCCATCGAGCTCTCCTCCGAACAACAGCGCGCCGTACGGACGGCGCTCAGCAACAAGGTTACTGTGCTCACTGGTGGCCCTGGCACGGGCAAGACCGTCACCGTGCGCACCGTTATCGCCGCGCTGGAGGCGATGCGGCGTAAGTATGCCCTCTGCGCGCCGACCGGTCGCGCTGCCAAGCGGCTTTCCGATGCCACAGACCGCCCCGCGAAGACCGTCCACCGTCTGCTCGAGTATTCACCTCAGCATGGGTTCCAGCGCAACGAGAAGCACCCCTTGGAGGTGGACTGCCTTATCGTCGATGAAGCGTCGATGCTCGATCTCTTGCTGACCAACCGTCTCCTGAAGGCGGTCGACTCTTCGGCGCACGTCCTCCTCGTCGGCGACGCGGATCAGCTCCCCTCGGTCGGTGCCGGTGATGTCTTGCGGGACGTCATTGCCTCCGACCGGGTGGCCGTGATTCGGCTGAGCCAGATCTTCCGTCAGGCCGCCGACAGCGGTATTGTCGTCAACGCGCACCGCATCAACCGTGGGGAGTTCCCGGTGCTCAACCAGTTTGATGACTTCTACTTCTTCTCCACCGAGAATCCCGAGGCAGCCGCCGCCCTCCTGGTTGACATCGTCAAGCGCCGGGTGCCTGGAAAGTTTGGCCTGGATCCCCTTGACGATGTGCAAGTGATGGCCCCCATGTACCGCGGCGAGTGCGGCGTCTCCAATCTGAACGAGAAGCTCCAGCAGGCGCTCAACCCCCCCGCGTCACGCAAGCTCGAAAAACGTCTGGGAGGACGCGTGTTCCGGGTGGGCGACAAGGTCATGCAAGTCCGCAACAACTACGATAAGGACGTCTACAACGGCGACATCGGGCGGGTGACCCGGATCGACACCGTGGAGCAGACGCTCACGGTCCGCATCGACGAGCGCCCCGTGATCTACGACTGGGCTGAGCTCGATGAGCTGGTCCATGCGTTTGCCATCTCAGTTCACAAGAGCCAGGGTAGCGAGTACACCGCCGTGGTGATGCCGGTCCTGACGCAGCACTACCTCCTGCTGCAGCGAAACCTGCTCTACACAGCGGTCACTCGAGCAAGAGAGTTGGTGGTGCTCGTGGGCACACGGAAGGCGATCTGGATCGCCGTGAAGAACAATAAGGTCAGCGAGCGCCACTCAGGTCTGAGCATACGCCTTCGAGAGGGGGCGTAGGTTACCAGGGCTTCGGGGCATCCGGTTCGCCGGCCAGGAGCCACCAGTCGCACATGGCGGTGGGCCGATACCATCGGCGGGCCCCGAGTATCGGGGGCGAACCACCGCTCGCGGAGGCCAACAATGCAGAAGCAAGAAGGATGCTCTCAACAGTATGAAGAGGCGCTGCAGCTGGCGGCAGTCGCCCATCATCAACAGATGCGCAAGGGAAGCGAGCTTCCCTACATCGTCCACCCTGTCCACGTCTCGGTCATCCTGCTGCGTCACGGCTTCGCCATGGAGGTCGCCATTGCTGGCCTCTTGCACGACGTCGTCGAGGATCAGGGCTACGACCTGACCGAGATTGAGAAGCAGTTTGGGCCTCGGGTGGCCGAGATGGTCGGGGCGCTCACGGAGCGGAAGCGGGATGCGGGCGGCGAAAAACGTCCTTGGGAGGTGCGCAAGCGGGAGGCGCTCGAGCAGATACGTGGCGGGAGCAAAGAGACCGTGGCCGTCAAGGCCGCCGATACCCTTCACAATGCGTACAGCTTCGTGCAGGACCTGCGCCAACAGGGCTCACAGATCTGGCAATACTTCAACCGCGGTCCTCAGTCTCAGTTGGACTACTATCGCGAGGTTCTTCGCGTGACGGAGGACACGCTGGGTGATCATCCGCTTGCCCTGGAGTTGGCTGATGCGCTGAGCAAACTGGAACAGGCTGTCAACCAGACGGGCGCGGAAGACGAAACACTGGTGCCTTGATCGGCGCCAGCGCAACCTCAGCTGAACCCCCTGTCCTCTCGTTTGGATGATAAGTAGATTATGAGGGGCGCTCTTCCAGTGTGACGTCTAGGGTTCGTTCCTCTCCACCGCGAATCAACGTCACCTCGATGGTGTCCCCTACCCGTGTCCTTGTCTCCAGGTAGACGGTCAAGTCCTGGTAGTCCGCGATCGGCTCTCCGTTGATGGCCGTGACGATATCTCCTCCCAGCGGAATTCGGTATCTCCCAATCTGCACCAGGCGGCTGCCGCCACGGATACCGGCCTTTTCGGCTGGGCCACCGGGTACGACCTCGAGCACCAGCACGCCTGTGTCTACCACGCCCTCCATGCCAGCCTGTTCGAACGCCCGGGCCCGTTCCGCCGTCAGCGAGATCGGCTCGATGCCCAGCCAGGGGTGTGGATAGCGTCCGCGGGAGATTAACTCGGGCACCACGCGGCGCACGGTATTCGACGGCACTGCGAACCCCACACCTGCATTCGCCTGGCTCGGGCTCACAATCTGCGAGTTCACGCCGATGACGCGTCCTCTCAGGTCGAGCAGCGGACCACCGGAGTTGCCCGGGTTGATGGCGGCGTCCGTCTGGATCACCTCGCCGATGAATCGGTTGTCAGGTCCTTTGATGACCCGTCCCAGAGAGCTGATGACACCAACTGTCAGCGTCCCCTCCAGGCCAAATGGATTCCCGATGGCGACGACGAATTGGCCCACTCGCAGGCCGTCAGAATCGCCCAGGGGGATCGGCTCGGGCGGGTTCCCGGCCTCAATCCGGATTACCGCCAGGTCGTTGGTTGGATCGAGGCCGACGATTTCAGCCGAATACGTCTGACCGTCCGCCAACGTCACGGAGAGCTCCTCCGCGTCCTCTATCACGTGATAGTTTGTGACGACGTGCCCGTTCTCGTCGTAGACAAACCCGGATCCCGTACCCTCCTGGGGCACGGGGTTGAAGAAGAAATCATAGGCATAGGTGACGCTGGTGATGTTGACTACCGCTGATCCGGCCTGATCGTAAACCGCCTCCACCTGGGCCTCTAGAGCGTTGGCAGGTTCCTCCTGCATCGCAGGGACCTGTGGTGGAGACGGTGTGGGAGTCGGAGCAGGCGGTGTTGGCGTGCTGACGAACGTGTCCGAGGACAGGCTGCATCCCAGCGTCGCGACCACCACGGCGATGATGGCAAGTAGAATAGATGCCTTCTCTCTGTTCATTTCTCTCCTTCAGACCAGACCGTAGTGGGCCACCGCTGACTCTGGTTACCACCGGAGACGGCCTTCGAGTCGAACGATCTCTGCCTGCAGCTCCTTGATTCGGCGCCGCATCCGCAGAATGATCTCCGCACCTTGCAGATTGACGCCCAACGACATCAGGCGGCGGACACGCCGCAACTCGACCAGGTCCTCCTCCGTGAGTCCCTCCTCCAGCACGCCGACCTCGATGCAGTACTGCACCACCTGCACGTCCACACTTGTCCTCCGGGCGGCCCGCTTGACCGTGATGGTCGTTCGTTTTTGTCTCGCCATCGCTCGGGGCCTCCTCACGAGATGCTGCGTAGTTCCTCGAAGAGCTCGCGGTGCCGCGGCGTGAGATCTGTTGGCAGCTCTACATCCACCTTCGCATACAGGTCACCGCGCTTGTCCGGGTTCCGCAGATTCGGCATTCCCTTCCCTCGCAGGCGGAAGACCTGTCCATTCTGCGTGCCCGGGGGGATGGTCAATACTACCGAGCCCTCCAGGGTTGGCACCTTTGTCTCGCCGCCGAGGACCGCCGTGTAGAGATCGACCGGCACGCTTACGCGCAGGTCGTCGCCCTCGCGATCGAACCGGGCGTCATCCTGGACATGGACGCGTAGGTAGAGATCGCCGGCCTCACCACCCGCTGCACCTGCGCCTCCCTCACCAGAGACCCGCACCCGCGTCCCTGTGCGAGCACCGGGGGGGATCTTCACCTCCAATCGACGCCCATTCCTCTGGAGTGTCCGTGTCGTACCGGTGTACGCCTCCCGTAGGCTAATCTCCACCTCCTGCTCGAAATCCTGACCCTGCTGCGGGCGGGCTCGGTACTCAAACCCGCCAGGTCGCGCTCTCGTCCGCGTCTCACCGCCTGGTGCACGAGCGGCACCCATCCCTCCGAAGATCTGAGTGAAGAAATCGGAGAATGGGCTTCCTCCCCCAAAGAGATCCTCCAGGTCTTCTGGCGTCCCTTGCCGGACGTACACGCGCTGAGGTCCGCCGCCCGGCGCTTCCGTCGCCCATTCGCCCCAGTCGAACCCCCCCGGTCGTCCGCCTGCCTTCTCGTAGCGCTGCCAGTCTGCTCCCAGCCGATCGTACTTCTGTCGCTTCTGGGGATCAGAGAGCACCTCGTAGGCCTCGTTGATCTCCTTGAAACGCTCCTCCGCTTCCGGGTCGCCTGGGTTAACATCTGGATGGTGTTTGCGGGCGAGCTGGCGAAAGGCCCGCCGAATCTCGTCCTGACTGGCGTCCCTGTTCACGTTCAGGGTGTCGTAGTAATCCTTGTATTCCATACAATCCCTACTGTCTCGCTAAGAAAGCGCGCAGAACCCAACTCGCTGTGTCTGACGGTTCTCCCGTGTGATTCTCTGCTTCCAATTCCTTGCGGCACACGGCCTGGATTGCTGGCAATCCAGGCCGTGTGAAGTGTGGGCTCCCCTGCTCACGTGACCCTACTTCGCGACGATCACCCGTGCCGGGCGCAGAAGCCTTCCATCTAGACGATACCCTTGCTGAGTCACCTCGACGACCGTGTCGCGATCCGCGTCAGCTTGCTGGTGGGGGACGGTCCCCACTGCCTCGTGCCATTCCGGGTCGAATGTCTCTCCTCGGGCCTCGATTCGCTCCACCCCCTCCTGGTTCAAGAGCTGCTTGAGCGAGCGATACGTCACCTCCACGCCTTCACGCAGGCTCTCTTGTTCGCCCTCGGCACGCAACGCTCGCTCGAGGTCATCCGCAATCATCAGGAAGTTTCGCAGCAGACGAGCCCGGTCCGTCTGGATAGTCTCCTCGGCCAACCGTCGCTGCCGCTTGCGGAAGTTCTCGAGCTCAGCCTGCAGACGTAGCGCCCGGTCACGCCATGTCTCCAACTCCTCCCTCAGCGTCTCGATCTCTTCCTGCCGTTCCTCCTGCTCCTCTTCTCGCGGTGCGGGGGGAACGCTTTCTACCCTTGGCTGTGCCGGAGCGACGTCTACCGTTCCTTCCTGCACGACCCGCCGTTGCTCCACCACAGGCGGTTCCGAGTTGACAATCGCTTCTTTCTCCTCTCGGACCTCTTGCTGCGACCCGTCGGATGAACGCCTCACACGGATCGGTACGCGCACTCGTTCATTCATGATCCAACCTTGTCTCAAGAAAGCGATAGATTGGCTCCCTGGCGCCCGGCGTCCCAAGCCGAGCGTCGGTTCACCAATCTACCGCGCTGTTTTACACTTCGTGGAACTCGCCCTCGACGACTTCTTCATCTTCCTCGCCGCCGCTCGGACCAGCACCAGCCTGCGGCCCGGCACCAGGGCCGGCCTGCGCGCCGCCACCCGCCGCCTCCTGCTGGGCATACATCGCCTGTCCGATGGCCTGGCTGGCTTGCTGTAGCTGCTCGATCAGGCTCTCGATGCGGTTCTTATCGTCGCCGTCCTTCGCCTTCTTCAGGTCCTCGATGATCCCTTCGATGCGATTCCGGTCCGATGCCGACACCTTGTCGCCGAGCTCGCGCAGCGTCTTCTCCATCTGATACACGAGCTGGTCAGCTTTGTTGCGTGCTTCGATGAGTTCCTTGTGCCGTCGATCCTCAGACTCGTGACGCTTTGCCTCCTTCACCATTCGCTCAACATCGTCCTCGTCCAGGTTCGTGGTCGCCTCGATGGTGACGTTCTGCTCCTTGCCGGTGGCCTTGTCCTCTGCCGCGACGTTCAGAATGCCGTCGGCGTCGATGTCGAACGTCACCTCGATCTGAGGTACGCCACGCGGCGCGGGCGGAATGCCTTCCAGATTGAACCGCCCCAGGCTCATATTGTCAGCTGCCATGGGGCGCTCCCCCTGCAGCACGTGAATCGTCACGGCTGTCTGGCCGTCCTCGGCGGTGGAGAAGGTCTCGCTCTTCCGCACCGGAATGGTCGTGTTCCGCTCGATAATCGGCGTCATCACCCCGCCCAAGGTCTCGACACCCAGTGTCAGCGGTGTGACGTCAAGCAGCAGCACATCCTTCACCTCGCCGCCGAGCACGCCGGCCTGAATGGCCGCCCCGATCGAGACCACCTCGTCGGGGTTGACCCCCTTGTGGGGCTCCTTTCCGCCGGTCAAGTCGCGCACCAGCTGCTGGATCATCGGCATTCGCGTCGCACCCCCCACCAGAACCACCTCGTCCAGTTCGCCAGGGGCCAGATCAGCATCCTCTAGCGCTCGCTCAAACGGCGTGCGGCAGCGGTCTACCAGGTCCTCAGTCAGTTGCTCCAGCTTGGCCCGCGTGAGCTTCATCTGCAGGTGCTTGGGACCGGACGCATCGGCGGTGACGAAGGGCAAGTTGATCTCCGTCTCCAGCACGGTCGAAAGCTCGATCTTCGCCTTCTCGGCCGCTTCCTTCAACCGCTGCAAGGCCTGCCGATCCTCGCGCAGGTCGATCCCTTGCTCCTTCTTGAACTCATCGGCGATGTAGTCCGTGATGCGCTGATCCCAGTCATCGCCGCCTAGGAACGTGTCGCCGCTCGTCGATCGCACCTCGACCACGCCTTCGCCAACGTCCAGAATCGACACATCGAAGGTTCCCCCACCCAGGTCGAAGACCAGGATGGTCTCGTCCTTCTCCTTGTCCAGTCCGTAGGCCAGGCTCGCAGCCGTTGGCTCGTTGATGATGCGCAGCACCTCCAGGCCAGCGATCTTGCCTGCATCTTTTGTTGCCTGACGCTGGCTGTCATTGAAGTAGGCCGGGACGGTAATCACCGCCTGTTCGACCTCTTCGCCTAGGTAGGCCTCGGCGTCCTTCTTCAGCTTGCGCAGGATCATCGCCGAGATCTCCTGCGGGGTGTATTCCTCGTCCTTCACCGGGACGTAGACCCGCGCGTCATTCGAAGGCCCCTGAACAATCTCGTAGGGCAAGACCTTCCGCGCCTTCTCGACCTCGGGCTCGTCGTATCGCCGCCCCATCAGTCGCTTGATGGAGAAGACCGTGTTATTCGGGTTGACGACGGCCTGGCGCTTGGCGACCTGCCCCACCAACCGCTCGCCACTCTCGTTGAACGCGACAATTGACGGGCACAAGCGTCCCCCCTCGGCGGTGGGGATCACGGTAGGCTCCCCTCCCTCCATCACAGACGCTACGGAGTTTGTCGTGCCCAGGTCAATGCCAATGATCTTGCTCATATCTCCCTCCTGCTACGCTACCTCATCTGATAGTTGTGAGAACACGGAAACAAACCGTAGGGCCATTGCCCGCTGGAATGCCATCTATCTTACTTTCTAGGATGACTATACCGTAGGGCCATTAGAATGGGATAAGAGTGACGTTAGCGTGGCATAAGATTCGGGGTCGACCGATTCTGGCACGGCGGCAACGCTCCCCAGCTACGAGGCAGGAAAGAGGGTTCCGTCCGGCTCAACCGGGGCGTGTCAATGACTGTGCGACCACGCTTCCTGCTGGAGAATCTCAGGGGTTTCAGAGGTCAGAGGCCGGAGAACATCCGCTTCCAGAACCCGGCCTGAGGGAGATTTCTCCTCACACGTCACGCCAATCTGGGATCTGTCCTCGATACCGCCAGCGCCACCATAGCCCCACAGGGTAGCCCGCCATCTTAGCGACGTCGCCGGTGATCCGGATCACGGGCACCCACAGCGCGGCTCTCACCTTCTGGAACATGGTCATATCGTCCCACAAGTTCGAGAGCCGACGCCACGGGACCCATAGCATACCCGGTATAGCGATCAGGTAAAGCGCCCACCACTCAGGGCTGCCAATCGCCGCGGCAGCTGCGATCAGCGGCACGGCGACCAGGTACGTCAGATACCGGATCGCGTGCCGCAGGCGCCACAGATCAGCCTTGCCGTCACCGCGTGCGTACCGATAGTACTGCAGAAAGAAGGCTCGCAGGGTGGGGCGAGGGCGGAAGTAGACCAGAGCCTCGGGCGCAAAGACGAATGCACCGTAGACTGCCCGCAGTCGAAAGTCGAAGACCAGATCCTCGCAGTAGTCCAACCACTCGGGGTAGCCCCCAACCGTCTTCCAGGCCTTCTTGCGAAAGGCAACAGAGCGGCTCGACGGCAGGAACCGCTCTGGTTGCACGTCCTTAAGCTCGGGCAGCACGGTGGCACCCATCGCCGTCTCGAACACTGTCTCGGGGTCAGGCCGGAAGAAGCCAGCGACGGTTTCCGCGTCGCTCTCTTCAAACGGCGCGGCGATCTTCTCCAGCCATTCAGCGTCCAGCCTGACGCCTGCGTCCGTCACGGCGACGACTTCGCCCGTAGTCGCTCTGATGGCCGCGTTCCTGCCCTGAGAGATGTTTGCCCCCGGGCGCTCGACGACCCGCAGTGGAAAGCGATCCTCAGCCTCCAGGACCGCCAGCGTGCCGTCTGTCGACCCGCCGTCGCAGATCACCACCTCATCAGGCTGACGAGTCTGGGCGGTCAGACTGTCCAGCAGTCTGGGAAGGCTCTTACCCTCGTTCAGGACCGTCGCGATGACAGAGATGCGCATCTCACGGCATTATACACGATCGATTGTCCCCGGCCAAACGGCCGACTCTGGCAACCATCCCGCTTAAGTGCGGTGGAAACGTCCTTCCGGCGCTGGGTCGAGAGCTCATCGAGCGACGCCAAAGGGGGCAGCGGAGCTTGACGTTTCGGTGGAGATATGATAAACTAAATATATAGGACGCGGTAAGTTAGGTGGTGATGGATCATCCTGCCCGGGCTTACGGAGCCTGGGCGGTTTGCACAATCACCTCCCTTGCCGCCGCGCAAGTATCACTTATCAGGGAGAATCAGGAGGATGGAAGGCAAAGAGACGGGAACCGTAAAATGGTTCAGCAACGATAAGGGCTACGGATTCATCTCGCGCGATGAGGGGGAGGACGTGTTCGTCCATTACTCCGAAATCAAGGGCGGGGGCTTCAAGACGCTCAATGAAGGCCAGCGAGTCGAGTTCAGTGTCGAAGAGGGGCCCAAGGGCCTCCGAGCAACCGACGTCGTCCCTATCGGAGAGCCAACGGGCTTCTAAACGAAGCAACTAACTAGCCGCGTCAGATTCGGATATGTAGCACCGAAGATGCGCAATCAAGAGGGGCCGCTCGCGCTCGGGACTTCCCGGCGCGGGCGGTTCTCTGTTTTCGAACACAGCAGATGAGGTGCTCTTGACGAGATGGGAAACAGAGACACAACCTTCAGAGGCAAGAACGTCGTCATAACCGGAGGATCGAGCGGTATCGGTAAGGCGACGGCGAAGTTGCTGTCCGGAGAGGGGGCCAACGTCTTCCTTGTCGCGCGGGATGAGAGGAAACTCGCTCGGGCCCTCGAGGACGTCAAAGCACAAGGAATCGGTCTTGGTCAGCGGAATGGTGCCTTTTCCGCCGATGTCGTCAAGTATCAGCTGGTCGAAGATGCCATCGCAGCCATCAAGGAGGTTGGTGGGGCGTGCGACATCCTGATCAATTGCGCGGGCATCGCCCATCCCGGCTACTTCGAGGAGCTCCCGCTCTCCACCTTCCGGGAGCAGATGGACGTCAACTACTTCGGCACACTCCATACTCTCCGAGCTGTCCTGCCGGACATGATAGCCCAGGGGGACGGTCACATCGTGAACATCTCGTCGATGGCAGGGGTTATTGGTGGTTTCGGCTACACTGCGTACGCAGCCTCGAAGTTCGCCGTCTTCGGCTTTACGGAGGCGCTTCGGGCTGAGATGAAGCCGCGCGGCATTGGAGTGTCTCTCGTTCTCCCACCCGATACGGATACCCCTCAGCTCCGGCAGGAGAGAGAGCTCCAGCCCCTGGAGTTGAAGATAATCACTGGCGCTGTCAAGCCGAGGAAGTTGAACAGGCTGAGTGAGTTCATCGCTTATTGGCTCGCGAAATGGCTGTTGACCGATGACGGCCAGCCGATGAGCCCGGACCGAGTCGCGGCGGCCATCGTGAGAGGTATTCGCAGAGGGGACTATGTGATCATCCCCGATGCGACGCTGAAGCTGGCTTACTACTTGCGCGGTTTCATGGTTCCCCTGGGGAACTGGATACAGGATCGGCTGGTGACCGTGGCGAGGAGGGATCGCGGCGTCCTGTAGGCTGGGAGATCAGGCCCCCTCAGATCCGCCTCAAGTCGCCCAGTCCGCCAGCTCGCCGCGCACCGTTCTCAGCAGTGCCTCAGCCCTCAGCTCAGCCAGCGAGTAGCACGGCGCATCCAGGTGCGTGGCCAGCATCTCTGCCAGCCCCTGGTCGAACGCCTCATTCTCCATGTTGATCACCACCGAGCGTATCTGCGCCTGGGGGAACATCTCTGCGACGAGGTACGCCTCCTCCTGTGGGGGATGTGTGGTCATCGACACGTTGCCCGCGCCGTCCGTCAGCAGCACCATCAGGGGGATGAGGTCGGGATGCTGCCTCACCTCGCGGGTGATCACCTCGTAAGCGGCCTGCAGACCGGCTGAGAGAGGGGTCTTGCCGCCAACTGGAATGTCGACCAGGGCGCGCCGGGCCAGCTCCACGCTGTTGGTCGGGGGAAGCACGACGAGCGCGTTGTTCTTCTGGAACACGATCAGGCCCACCCGATCGCGCCGCTGATACGCATCCGTCAGCAGCGACAGCACCGCCCCCTTCGTCGCCGCCATCCTCTCTGCCACCGCCATCGACCAAGAGGCGTCCACCACGAAGAGCACCAGGTTAGCGGCTCGGGTCACGCGCACTTTGCGCCGGTAGTCGTCCGGCCGGAGGACGAGCGCGGGGCTGTCCTCCCTCGCCCGCTCGTCTTGGTGCGGGGCGGCCGCCCGCAGCGTCGCGTCGAAAGCCAGATCGCTGGGATCCTCCGGGGAGGGGCGTGCCTGGATGTAACGGCCTCGTTTTCTGCTCGTGCGTGTCTGGCTTCGCCGCCCACCACTGGAGCGGGTCAGCCGATCGAGCGGGGTCTCCAACACGCCGGGATTGAACGCCTCGCCCGGGTCGATCCGCTCGCCGCCTTCCCACCACCGTCCTTCTGAGGCCCATTGGGGGACATCCTGAGGGCCCGGCCTGCGCATTGGCCGCTCCTGCTCGGCCGAGGGATCGTCGTCAGCGTCAGATGTCCCTACCCCTTTTTTTTTACCCGTGACCTGGAGCGGCTCGGCCTCGTCCTGATCTTCGCCTTCGTCACCCGAGAGAGACTGCGCACGGGCCTCGTTCAGCCGCTCCGATAGATCCTGTAGCGTGAACTCGGCCTCCTCCAGCGGATGCCGCTTCAGACGGTGGGGGAGCGCTAGCTCCGCAGCCAGGAGGATGTCTCTCTCCGTCAGGACCGTGCGGCCTTGAAATGCCGCGTGAGCGCGAGCCGCCTTGAGCACCACCAGATCCGGGCGGTGTCCGTCGACGCCTAGCTCGGCCATGAGCGTTGCCACCGTCTCCAGGTCCGATCGCGTGTGCCGCACCCGGGGCAGGAGTCGGCGTGCTCCTGCGATCTCCTCCGACAGCGCCTGCTCCTTCGGAGCCCACTCCTCGCGGAAGCCCTCCGGATCGGACTCGTAGGCCAGATTCCGCTCCATGATCAACATCCGAGCGTGGGGGTCACGGATGCTCTGGATATCTACGCAGAGCGCAAAGCGGTCGAGAAGCTGAGGGCGCAGATCCCCCTCCTCCGGGTTCATCGTGCCGATGAGGATGAAGCGCGCGGGATGGCTGAACGAGATACCCTCCCGCTCTACCACGTTGACCGCCATCGCTGCCGCGTCAAGCAGCAGGTCCACGACGTGGTCGTCCAGCAGATTGACCTCGTCCACGTAGAGGACACCGCGATTGGCCGCGGCGAGAACCCCGGGTTCGAAGTGACGTTCCCCCTTCTGGATGGCGCGCTCAATGTCCAGCGTACCGACCACCCGGTCCTCGGTCGCGCTGACCGGCAGATCCACGAAGCGTGTGCGGCGGCGTGCGCGGGGCAGTTCTTCACCATTCTCAGCACGCTCTCGACACCACGTGCACCACGTGCGGGGCCGGTCGGGATCGCAGCCGAAGGGGCAGTCGCTGACCACCTCGATCTTCGGCAGCAGCGCCGCCAATGCCCGGGCCGCGGTCGACTTGGCCGTGCCGCGCTCACCCCGAATAAGCACGCCTCCAATCTGCGGGTGGATCGCGTTCAAGATCAGGGCGTGCCGCATCCGCTCCTGTCCCACGATGGCGGTGAATGGAAATATGGCTGGCATACCGGCTCCGTCCGAAATCATCGATCCGTTTGACTGATCATATCTGCTTGATCGACAACATCCTTCCTCGACAGCGTCCGCGAGGACTGTGCATTACACTCAATTATACTCCGTTCCTTCCCAGGCAAAAACCTTCCCAGCGGCCGGTGCGAGATATGCGAAAGAGAAGGCCGCTGCCAGCGTCGGCAGCGGCCCTATCTATCTCCGTGTGCCGCGACCCCGGGTAGGCGCTCCTACTTTGACCTGACACCACACGTTGCGCACGATGCGGAAGGTGAGCAGGAAGCACAGGCTCCCCCATCACCTGCGATGACACCCTGATCGCCGACGGCAGAGAAGAGCGAGATCATGCGTCGACTATCCTCGCGCGCGCACTGCGGGCACGCGATGGGGTCGTCCGCCTCCGACATCGCTCGCAGGGCATCGAACCGCGTCCCGCAGTCGGGGCATTCGTATTCATATAGCGGCATCTGTTATCCAACCCTCCAGACTTCTTCGAAGGCGATCCTTCTTCGGATCAACACGTCAAAATTATACCCCTCGGCAGTCTCTCCGTCAATCAGACGATACCCAGGCGCTCGCCCACCTCTTTGAAGGTGGCCAGGACGCGCTCCAGTTGCTCGTCGCTGTGTGTTGCCATGTAGCTTGTGCGCAGGAGCGACGACCCTGAGGGGACAGCTGGAGGGATGACGGGATTGGTGTAGATTCCGGCTTCGTACAGGGCCCTCCAGGCGATGATGGTAGGCATATCGTCGCCGATGATGACCGGGATGATCGGCGTCACCGTCTTCCCGACGTTGAAGCCCATCTCGCGGAACTCGGTCCGCATGCGTTTGGCGATCTGGTTGACTCGCTCAATCCGCTCTGGCTCCTTCTGCATCACCTCCAGCGCAGCCAGGGCTGCAGCCGTGTTGGCTGGTGACATGCTGGCACTGAAGATCAAGGAGCGAGCGTGATGCTGCACGTAATGGACGACATCGTCGTCGCCGGCGATGAACCCTCCCAGGCTGGCAAATGACTTGCTGAATGTGCCCATGATCAGGTCCACTTCATCGTTCACACCGAAGTGGGCCGCCGTGCCGCGCCCTTCACCTACCACGCCGATCGCGTGGGCGTCGTCCACCATCAGTCGCGCATCGTACTCCTTGCACAGCGGCACGATGTCCGGCAGGGGAGCCAGATCCCCGCCCATGCTGAAGACCCCATCGACGACCACTAGTTTCCCCGCCTCGTCAGGCAGTCTGGAGAGCACGCGCTCCAGGTGGTCGATGTCATTGTGGCCGAAGCGACGTACTTCTCCGAAGGACATCTTGCAGCCATCCACGATACTCGCGTGGTCATCCTTGTCCGTGATGACGAAGTCGTGGCGACCGACCAGTGAGGAGATCGTCCCGACGTTGGTCTGGTATCCTGTCGGGAAGACCAGAGCCGCCTCCTTCCCCATGAACCTGGCCAGCTCCCGCTCCAGATCCAGGTGAAGCTCCAAGGTGCCGTTGAGGAACCGAGATCCGGTGCAACTGGTACCGTACGCCTCGGTGGCTCTTATGGCTGCTTGGCGTACCTTGGGATGCGTCGTCAGACCCAGATAGTTGTTGGATCCGATCATGATGAGGCGGTGGTCGCCAATGGTGACCTCGGTCCCTTCGCTGTCGGTGAGAGGGATGAAATAGGGGTAGAATCCGGCCTCCTGAGCGTCTCTCGCCTCTGTGAAGGCCCGGCACTTGTCAAATAAACCCATCGGATAGCCTCCTTGATTCGACCTCGCAGGTTGCGCGGTTCTGCGCGCCGCAGTATTATACGTCAAGATCTACACGCGGCAAAGCAGCCTGGTCCGTCGGAGGAGTGTGAAAGCGCCGCCACACCCGCCCACTTCTGCAACTTGCCTTGCCCTCAGACGCAGTCAACTGTACAAATCCCTGAGGCCTCATGTAATATAGATTTCATGGAGCGCGCGCTTTGTGGCTTTGTCATGGTTGACCAAAGCACCTAAGGACGACAAATAATATTGCACCAACCTTACTGGCCCGTTGAGCTGCCCAGGCCCCATATATTGGGAAGGAGATTCACCCGTCCCCAAGATCTGTCGCCTGCGGACGCTTGTCGAGTCCGAGTTGGGTGTTCCTCCGGGACCATCTTAAAAACTCGGGACTTTTAAGCTAAATCACCCCAAATCGGTTGTCACCGCCGGGTTGTTCTGATAGAATAGCTGCGTCGACGTAAGAGTCGGTTCACCTGGGCGCAGGGGTAGGCTTGCCCCCAACTCAGCCACCCCGGCTGGAAAGTGCCTGCCGCTGCTCTGCGTTGCAACGTTTGTTGACTTCGCACTGCGCTTGCTGTCGACCAGAACGAACTGCATTCCTGTTTACATATCTATGAATCCTGTGCATATCTGGTCCGCTGCCCTCGGGGAGCTTCAACTTCAGATGACGCACGCAACGTTCGAGACGTGGTTGCGCGACTCGAAGCTGCTGCGCTATGAAGACAGTACCTTCGTGGTCTCTGTGAAGAACGGTTACGCCAAGGACTGGCTTGAGCACCGTCTTGCGGCCACGATTAAACGTACCCTCGCCCGATTGGCCGGTCAGACCGTTGACGTCAGGTTCGTCGTGGGCGGAGAAGAGCCCCAACCGGAGGAGCCCGACCTGCCGCTCATACGAGCATCGAGCGCTTCGCCGCAGTCCGCCTCAAGCCCCGAGCCGACTCGCACCTCGTCGACGGGCAGCTTCAATCCTCGCTATGTCTTCGATACGTTCGTGGTGGGCCCAGGGAATCGACTCGCTCACGCAGCCTCAATGGCCGTGACCGAGAGCCCTGCCAGCGCCTACAATCCGCTATTTCTCTATGGGGGCGTCGGCCTGGGCAAGACGCACCTTCTCCATGCGGTTGGGCAGGCCTGTCAGGCGCAGGGCATAGGTACCTTGTATGTCTCTTCCGAGACGTTTACGAACGACCTCATCGAGGCCATCCGCTCCCATACCACCGAGGCCTTCCGTGAAAAGTACCGCACCGCCGACGTCCTCCTCGTGGACGATATCCAGTTTATCGCTGGCAAGGAGAGAACCCAGGAGGAGTTCTTCCACACCTTCAACGCGCTCCACAGCGGGGATAAACAGATCGTCCTCTCGTCGGACCGGGCACCGAAGGCATTGAGCACGCTGGAGAAGCGGCTCTGCTCTCGCTTCGAGTGGGGATTGATCGCCGACATCCAGGCCCCCGATCTGGAGACGCGCATTGCAATTCTGCGTTCCAAAGCTGCCTTCAACCGCATCGAGATCTCCGACGAGATCCTGTCCATGGTTGCGACGCAGATACAGAGCAATATCCGGGAGCTCGAGGGGGCGCTCAACCAGGTCATTGCCATGGCCCGGCTGACCGACCAGCCCTTGACACCTGAGGTCGCGAAGGCCGCGCTGGGCAATCTTCTGCCTCAGCGTCGTGAGCTGCCCCCGGATGAGATCATCGAGCGTGTGGCTCACCACTTCGGGTTGGAGTCCGATCAGCTGAAGGGTCGCAGCCGCAAGCGGGAGATCGCGCGTCCTCGTCAGATCGCGATGTATCTGATCCGTGAGGAGACGGAGGCGTCCCTCCCACAGATTGGGAATCTCCTCGGCGGGAGGGACCACTCCACGGTTCTTTACGGCTGCGATCGCGTAACCGAGCTTCTGGAGGAAGACGGCGACTTGCGGCGAGCCGTAACGACGTTGCGCCAACACCTCTACGACCGCACGCCCGCCTAGCTCGTCTCCCTTGCCCGGCGCATTCTAGTCACCCTCCCTACAGCACCGCCAACCCCGCCCTGATCCCGGCAGGAGATCGGGGCTTCTCCTTTCTCCGTCCCGATTCCGGGCTATCGATGCACGCAAACTCTTGACATGCCGGCCTGTATTTGATACAATGTTATGACATTGTTTTAATCTCCACCGACTCGTTCGTAGGGGCATCTCTCAATGACATCTATCAATCGTGGATCTCCGGTCCCTATCTATCACCAACTCAAGATGCTGATTCAGCAGCGGATTAGGAGCGGGTTATGGGGGCCCGGCGATCGGATCGCCACCGAGCGGGAGTTCTGTCAGAAACACGGGATCAGTCGCTCGCCGGTCCGTCAGGCCCTCAACCAGCTGGCCCAGGAAGGGGTGCTGATTCGGCGACCGGGACTCGGTACCTTTGTGGCCAATCACGTGTCTGCGGAGGCACCGCCCGATGTCTCCATCCGTATGATGTGCTCCGATTCCCACTGGTCGGCTGTGCTTGAGCACACCTCCCGTGTCTGGAACGAGGCACACGCCGAGCCGAAAGTCACATTCGAGACCGACGTTGTGCCCCATGATGAGTTCTACGAATACCTCAGCGCAGCTGTGGGAAGCGGTGCCGCACCCGATCTGGCCATGGTCGATGGCGTCTGGGTGGCAGGGCTCGCCAAGTCGGGGTTTCTTTACGCCCTCGACGACCTGGGGGCTCCGTGGAATCAGTCGGACTTCGGAGAGGCTCTGCCCTCCGTCTTCGTTGAGGCCAACTCTCTCGACCACCGCCTGTACGGTCTGCCCGTCAAGGCGGATGCCTCAATCCTATGGTATCGTCGCGATTGGTTTGCTCAAGAGGGCTTGACCCCTCCACAGGACTGGGACGACCTCATTGACGTAGGTGTCCATTTCCTCCAGCCAGCGGTCCAGGAGCGGTACGGTTTTTCTCATCCACTCGCCTTCCCCGGTGGGGCTGCAGGCGCCGAGGCCACGGTTTACAGCCTGCTCCCCTTTGTCTGGTCGGCGGGGGGCAAGATCGTCGATGCCGAGGCGGGGCACGTCGCCCTCAATAGCCCTGAGACGTCTCGCGCCCTCCGATTCCTGCGCGAGTTGGTCCGCCGCCACGGCATCAGCTCACCGGACGTGGTTGCCTATGGGGGTGACGCCAGCCCCAGATTGCTTGCCGAGGGCAGGGTGGCCATGGCGCTGGGTGGCAGCTACGAGGCCGAGCTCATCCAGTCCGTCGCCGGGTGGAGCCATGCTGACTTCTCCCGGCGTGTTGGGGCGGTTCCGCCGCCGCCGGCACCGGGCCGGGGCCAGATCTCCACGGTGGGAGGCACCAGCTACGTCGTCTTGCGTCAGTGTGAGCAGCCTGCTCTTGTCACGGATGTGCTCAAGGTTGCTACGGATCCCACCGTCATCGGGGACCTCTACCGCTCCATGTGGCTTAACCCGCCCACTCCCACCTTCGGCGCGGCACCGCAGCCGGACACCGGGGCGCTGCTGACGCAAGTATCGAGGATGATCGCTGTGGGGCGAGCCCGTCCTGCACTCCCCGAGTACGTCAAGGTATCTCGACAGCTCCAGGCCATGTTCGAGGCCACACTCGCCGGGGGTCAGCCCATCGAGGATATCGTGTGCCGTACGGCGGAGTTCATCAGTGTGATCACGGAGTGGCCCTGTGGATCTGCAGGCCGTCAAGGTTGAAGTACCTGTCGTCCTAGA